>JADGPA010000077.1 GCA_017882685.1 Propionibacteriaceae bacterium
GAACAGTCGAGCCATGGCCCGACCGGGATCAGCGCTTGCTGTACTGAGGAGCCTTGCGGGCCTTCTTCAGACCAGCCTTCTTGCGCTCCTTGACGCGGGCGTCACGAGTGAGCAGGCCGGCCTTCTTCAGGACCGGACGGCTGGCCTCGGTGTCCACGGCGTTCAGCGAACGTGCGATGCCGAGACGCAGCGCACCGGCCTGGCCGGTCACACCGCCGCCGACGATCGTCGCGATGACGTCGTAGGAGTCGATCACAGCTGCGGTCACGAAGGGCTCGTTGACGGTCTGCTGGTGCAGCTTGTTGGGGAAGTACTCCTCGAGCGTGCGCCCGTTGATGGAGAACTTGCCGGTGCCGGGGAAGATGCGCACGCGGGCGATGGCTTCCTTGCGACGACCGGTGGCCGCGGACGGCGCAATGATGGCGGGGCGGCCGCCGGGCAGCGGAGCGCTGGCAACAGCCTCGGCCCGGTACGCGATCTCGCGGTCTTCCTCGACGAACGGGACGACCTCGTCGGTCACGGTCTCTTCAACAGTCTCGGTCACGATGCTTCCTTGGCTCACTGAGCGATCTGGGTGATCTGGTACGGCTGCGGCTTCTGCGCGCTGTGGGGATGCTCGGGGCCGGCGTAGACCTTGAGCTTCTTGATCAGCTGACGAGCCAGCTTGTTCTTCGGCATCATGCCCCAGACCGCGAGTTCGACGGCCTTGCGCGGGTCCTTGTCGAGCAGCTCGCCGTAGGGAACGGCCTTCAGGCCACCCGGACGACCGGAGTGGCGGTAGGCCATCTTGTCGGTGCGCTTGTTGCCGGTGAGGGCGATCTTGGATGCGTTGACGACGACGACGAAGTCGCCACCATCGACGTGCGGGGCATAGGTCGCCTTGTGCTTGCCGCGCAGCAGGGTCGCCGCAGTGACGGCCAGCCGTCCCAGGACGACGTCCTGAGCATCGATCACAAGCCAGGCCCTGGTGATTTCACCAGACTTGGGGCTGTACGTAGACACGGGACTTGGACCTGCTTCCATGAGTTGTACCAACGAGCTCGGTGCGGGGTCAGCCCTTCAACAGACAGACCACAGCGCAACAGCGCTTTAGATTACCGTGCGCCGGAGGGAGGGTCAAAACCGCCCTCACCGCCCGGGCGTCAGCGGCGCGCTTTCGCGAGCTCCATCATGTCGAGGATCCGCCAGTCCTGCGCGGCGGCCCGATAGGCGAGCCGGTCGGAACTGCACTATGAGCACCTCGCTACTGTCGGACAGGTTCACGGTCAACGTTCCGTATCTGTCATCCAGCGCCGGTGGTCACGCTCCTCACGCGGAATCGGATCTCTATCCGATGTCCTGCAGCAAACAGCGGACGCAACCACCAGCAAGACGACATCTTCCCGGCATCGACCAGCCCTATGGTGCCCCCATGGCAGACATGCTCCAGATTCGTTACCCCGCCACCGGCGTCGAGGCCGAGTTGGCGATCACCGATGCCACCATCAAGGCCCCCGACCTGCGCCAGTTCCGGGTCGGCACGGAGCCACTGGCCACCTTCGACCCCGGCTTCATGAACACGGCGGTGTGCCGCTCCTCGATCACCTACATCGACGGTGAGGCCGGCGTCCTGGAGTACCGCGGCTACCCGATCGCGGAGCTGGCCGAGAAGTCCACCTACCTCGAGGTTGCCTACCTTCTGCTCAACGGCGAACTGCCCAACGCGACCCAGCTGACCGAGTGGGAGCTTCTGATCACCGAGCACCGCCTGCTGCCGGACAAGCTACGGACGGTGCTGGCCGGCTTCCCCTACGACGCGCACCCGATGACGATCCTGATGGCCTCGGTCGCCGCCTTCTACTCCTTCTATCCCGACGCGCGGAACTTCGAGGACCCTGAGGCCCGCGATCTCAACATCGCCCGCCTGATCGCCAAGATGCCGACACTCGCAGCGTTCGCCTACCGCAAGGGCAAGGCGAGGCCGTACGTGAACCCCGACGACAACTACGGCTACTGCCACAACTTCCTCGCCATGCTGTTCAAGCAGAACGAACGGCGCTACGTCGCCGACCCGCGCCTGGTCCGGGCGATGGAGGTGCTGTTCATCCTTCACGCCGACCACGAGCAGAACTGCTCCACCAACGCTGTCCGTTCCGTGGCCAGCTCCGGCAACGACCTCTACACGTCGGCCTCCGCCGGTATCGGTGCCCTGCACGGGCCCCTGCACGGCGGCGCCAACGAGGCCGTGCTGAAGATGCTGCGCGAGATCGGCTCCGTCGAGCGCGTCCCCGAGTTCATCGAGGGTGTGAAGGCTGGCAAGGTGCGGATGATGGGCTTCGGCCACCGCGTCTACAAGAACTACGACCCGCGAGCCAAGATCATCAAGAAGTCCGTGGAGGACGTCTTCGAGGTCACTGGGGTGAACCCGCTGCTGAAGGTCGCCCAGGAGCTGGAGAAGCACGGCCTCACCGACGACTACTTCGTCAGCCGGCGCCTCTACCCGAACGTCGACTTCTACTCCGGCCTCATCTATGAGGCGCTCGGCTTCCCGCCGGAGATGTTCACCGTGCTGTTCGCCGTACCGCGGACGTCGGGGTGGGCCGCCCAGTACCAGGAGTTCATCACCGACCCGGAGCAGAAGATCATGCGTCCCAAGCAGATCTATACCGGCTCCCGCACCCGTGACTACGTGCCCATCGAGCAGCGCGCCTGACCTCCATCCGGACCTTCCGCCCAAGTCAGCACTGAAATCGAGGGAAGACGCTTGCAAGGGCAGACCTGCGTGGCAAGGTATTGCCCATGAGTTCAAAGATGAGCGCCGCCTCGATGCAGGTGACCAGTCCCGATGACGTCCGCAATGTCGTACTGATCGGAAACGCCGGTTCGGGGAAGACCTCATTGTTCGAGCAGCTGCTCAAGGCCCGCATCGTCGGCTACCGCGGTGAGAAAGAGGACGCCGAGCGCGCAGCCCAGCTCTACCTGGCCTCGCTGGTGACCGGCGACGTGCTGGTGAACCTGCTCGACGCCCCTGGCCACCCCGACTTCGTCGGCGAGCTCCGCGCAGGCATCCGGGCAGCTGACGCCGCCATCTTCGTGATCTCCGCAGCGGACGGCATCGACGGCGCAGCCCAGGCCCTGTGGGAGGAATGCACCGCGGCCAACCTGCCGCGCATCATCGCGCTGACCAAGCTGGACGCCGGCCACGCCGACTTCGACAGCTCCGTCGCCGATGCCCAGGACAAGTTCGGGGAGGGCGTGCTGCCCACCCACGTGCCCACGCTCAGCTCCCCCGGCGTGGTCGGCGGCAACATCGGCCTGCTCAGCCTCGAGGAGCACGACTACACCAGCGGCGAGGTGGTGAACCGCAAGCTCACCGCCGACGACTCCCACGTCGAGACCTACCGCGGACCCCTGATCGAGGCGATCATCCAGGAGGCGGAGGACGACTCCCTGATGGACCGCTACCTCAGTGGCGAGGAGCTCGACACCGACTACCTGCTCGACGACCTGCGCAAGGCTGTCGCGACCGCCAACCTGTACCCGGTGGTGCCGGTAGCCTCCAACACCGGCGTCGGCGTCGAGGAACTGTTGCGGCTGATCGAGCACGGCTTCCCGACCCCGTCGCTGCACCCGAACCCGCCTGCAACCGGCCTCGATGGCAAGGACCTGCCGAACCCGCCGACGGAGGCGTCCGCACCGCTGGTGGCGCAGGTGATCCGCACCACCACCGACCCGTTCGCCGGCCGACTGTCGATGGTGCGCATCTTCTCCGGCACCCTGCAGGCCGATGACGTCGTCCATGTCTCCGGCCACCGCTCCCGCGCCGGTCAGGGCGAGGACGCCCACTCCCACGATCACGACAATGACGAGCGCGTCGGGCTCATCCAGGCGGCCGTTGGCACGGAGCTCAAGCCACGTCCGACCGCCATCGCCGGCGAGATCGTGATGGTGCCGAAACTCACCACCGCCGAGACCGGGGACACCCTGTCGGCCAAGGATCATCCGGCCATCGTGGATGCCTGGGACCTGCCCGAGCCGCTGCTGCCGCTGGCCATCCGGGCAGCCACCCGCAACGACGAGGACAAGCTGGCGACGGCTTTGCAGCGCCTCGCCGTCGAGGACACCACCGTGCGCCTCGACCGTGGCGGCAGCGACCAGCTTGTGCTGTGGACCACTGGCCAGACCCACGCCGACCTTCTGATCGCGCGGCTCGTCGAGCGCTACGGCGTCAAGGTCGAGCAGGAGGAACTGAAGATCCCGCTCAAGGAGACCTTCATCGCCAAGGCGACGGCGATGGGCCGTCACGTGAAGCAGTCCGGCGGCCACGGCCAGTACGCGGTGTGCAACATCGAGGTTGAGCCGCTCCCCCGCGGCAGCGGCTTCGAATTCGTCGACAAGGTGGTGGGCGGGTCCGTGCCGCGCCAGTTCATCCCCAGCGTCGAGAAGGGCGTCCGCAACCAGCTGGAGAAGGGCGTGTTCGCCGGCTTCCCGATGGTCGACGTCCGCGTCACCCTGTTGGACGGCAAGTCGCACTCCGTGGACTCCTCCGACATGGCATTCCAGATGGCCGGCTCGCTGGCCATCAAGGAGGCAGCAACGTCCAGGACCGTCGCCCTGCTGGAGCCGCTCGACCTGGTGACGGTCACCGTCGGCGAGGAGTACCTGGGCGCGGCGATGACCGACCTCACCGGGCGACGTGGCCAGCTGCTGGGATCGGACGCGGAGAACCACAAGGCGATCATCCGTGCCCTTGTGCCGCAGACCGAACTCGCCCGCTACGCCATCGACCTGCGCGGCATCGCCCACGGTTCGGGGACGTTCACCCGCGAGTTCCACGGCTACGAGCTGCTGCCGTCCACCCTGATGGACAAGTACGCCAAGGCGAACTGAGCCCATACCTCGCAAGCTGGGAGCTGGGCGGCGATGTCGCCGCTCAACTCACAGCTTGTGTGTCAGTGCGCCGCGATGAACCCGAATACGCCGTCGGCGATCATCTGGACGGCGATCGCCGACAGCAGCAGACCGGCGATCCGTGAGGCCAGCACCGTGCCGGATTCCCGCAGGATGGCGCGGATCAGGCCGGCGTAGCGCAGGAACACCCAGACGAGGAACATCACCGTGACCAGGGCCAGCGCGACCGTCAGGTAACCGGCGACCCCCGGCGAGCGCTGCACGGCAAGCATGGTGGCGACGATCGCGCCCGGCCCGGCCATCAGCGGCGTCCCCAACGGGACGATCGCGACGTTCACCCCGTCATGGCTGACCGGGTCCTCGGACTTGCCCATCAGCAGTTCAAGGGCGATCAGGAGCATCAGCAGACCGCCCGAGACCTGGAGCGCGGGCACGGATACCTGCAGGTAGTCCAGGATCTGCTTGCCGAAGATCGCGAACACGGCGATCACACCGAAGGCCACCAGTGAGGCCCGGTCAGCGGCGCGGCGGCGCTGGCGAGGGACGAGAGCGTTGGTGAGGCCGAGGAAGACCGGCAGCAGGCCGGGCGGGTCGACGATGACGAAAATGGTTACGGCTGTGGTGAGAAACAGATCGAGGTAGAAGAACTGGCCCACACGGTCCAGCCTAGGGGATCAGATGCTGTGTAGCGGCCGGGCGCCTGGGGGCAGGTAACGGGCGTCCACGATGTCCTTGCCGAACGGGAAGCAGGTGACCGGGATCATCTTCAGGTTCGCGATCGCCAGCGGGATGCCGACGATCGTCAGCGCCTGCGCCAGTGCGGTGGCGACGTGACCGATGGCCAGCCAGACCCCGGCGACGACGAACCAGATGAGGTTGCCGAGCGCCGAGCCCAGCCCTGCCCCGGGCTTGGCGACGACCGCCCTGCCAAAGGGCCACAACGCGTAGCCGGCCATGCGGAACGAGGCGATGCCGAAGGGGATGGTGACGATGAAGATGCAGGCGAGGATGCCTGCAGCCACGTAGCCGATGGCCAGCCAGAAGCCGCCAAGAATCAGCCAGATGATGTTCAGGATCGCGCGCATTCTTCTCCTTGTTCGACGCCTCATCCATGTAACCGTGAACACAGGCGATTCCCCAGCGGTGTCGCCCCTGACCGGCCCCTGACACCACCCCGGCCTGGCTTCCCTAGAATGTCGCCCATGCCGGTCGCCGAACGTATCCATCGCGACGTGGTGTCCTACTCTCGCCGCAGCGCCCGCATGAACGCAGCCCAGCAGCGCGCCTGGGATCTCCACGACGACTGGGTGGTGCCGCTGGACGCCGGTGAGCGCGCCACCTCCGTAGCGCCGTCCGCCCGCGTCGACTGGGCCGGTGTCTTCGGCCGCGAGGCGCCGCTGATGGTCGAGATCGGCTCGGGCACAGGGCACGCCATCACAGAACTTGCCCTCGCCCACCCCGACGCCAACCTTGTGGCGTTCGAGGTGTTCACGCCCGCGGTCGCGTCCACCCTCGGCCGGCTCGCCCGCCACGGCGTCACCAACGTGCGGATGGTGGTCGCCGACGGCGCCCAGGCCCTGCCGGTTGTCTTCGACGAGGCCGGCATCACCGAGTTTTGGACGTTCTTCCCCGACCCGTGGCACAAGGCCCGCCACCACAAGCGCCGCCTGGTCAACCCCGAACTCGCTGGCGTGGTCGCGTCCCGCCTGGCCGAGGACGGCACCTGGCGACTCGCCACCGACTGGGACGACTACGCGGAGGCGATGCTGGCCACCCTCGAGGCCGAGCCGGGCTTGGTGAACCGCCACGACGGCTGGGCACCACGCTTCGAGCTACGTCCGCTCACCAAGTACGAACGGCGCGGCCTCGATGCCGGCCGCACCATCCACGACCTCGCATTCGGCCGCCGATGACCCGGTACCGCGTCGACATCGCCTACGACGGCACGGCCTTCCACGGCTGGGCCATGCAGCCCGGCCTTCGCACGGTGCAGGAAGAGCTCCAGATCTGGATCGGGCGGGTGCTGCGGCTGCCTGAGCCACCGCTGCTGTTGTGCGCCGGCCGCACCGATGCCGGCGTGCATGCCAGGGGCCAGGTGGCCCACCTCGACCTCGATCTGGCCGAACCCGAACTGGTGCAGGACTTGCTGGCGCACAAGCTGCGCCTTGCCCTGCCAGAGGACGTCGCCGTGCGCGGCGTCACCGTCGCGCCGGCAGGGTTCCACGCCCGCTTCGCCGCCAACTGGCGGCGCTACGCCTACCGCCTCACCGACGACTACGTCGACCCGCTCGACCGGCTCACCACCGCTGTGATCCGCGGCCGGCTGGACGTCGACCTGGTCAACACTGCTGCGCAGACCCTGCTGGGCCTGCACGACTTCGCTGCGTTCTGTCGCTCCCGGCCCGGCGCCACCACGATCCGCCAGCTGCAATGGCTGCACGCCGAGCGCCTGCCCGACGGCCGCGTCGAGTTCGGCGTCCGGGCAGACGCCTTCTGCCACTCGATGGTTCGCTCGCTGGTCGGCGGACTTGTCGAGGTCGGCACCGGACGCCGCGACGTCGCGTGGCTGGCCGCGCTCCCCGACACCGACCGACGCTGCGGCCAGATCCGGGTGATGGCCGCCCACGGGCTTGTGCTCGAGGAGGTCGGCTACCCGCCGGACGACCAACTCGCCCACCGGGCGCGCGAGTCCCGCGCCAGGCGCAGCATGACCGAGGAGTGCTCGTGAGCCATTACTTCCAGACCCCCACCGGCCCGGAGAACCGTCGCACGGTGCGGGCCCGGTTCTGGGACACCGAATGGGAGTTCACCACGGCGGATGGGGTGTTCTCGGCCGACGGGCTCGACCTTGGCACGGCCGTGCTGCTGCGCGAGTCGGTGCCACCCAACGGCGCGCGGCGCCTGCTCGACCTCGGCTGCGGCTACGGCGTGCTCGCCGTCGCCCTGGCCACCGCCTGCCCCGAGGCCGTCGTTGATGCCGTCGACACCAACGAACGGGCGCTGGCCCTTTGCGCAACCAACGCCGCAGCCCATCAGGTGGCCGACAGGGTCGTGCCCGCGCTACCGGAGCAGGCCGCCGACGCCGACGTCCGCTACGACGAGATCTGGTCGAACCCCCCGATCCGGATCGGCAAGGACGCGCTCCACGAACTGTTGCTCGCCTGGCTTCCGCGCCTGGTTCCCGGAGGTGTTGCACGGCTGGTCGTCGGTCGTAATCTGGGAGCGGACTCGCTTCAGGCCTGGCTGAACGACTCGGGGTACCACTGCGAGCGGCTGTCCAGCGCGAAGGGGTTCCGCGTGTTCGCGGTCAGGGCTGAGAGCGGCGCATAACGCTGCACTTGTTCCGGGCTGGGTCCTAGGCTTTGCACTGCACGTCCACCCACACAGAAGAGGGATCAGATGACCGAAGAGAACACCACGCCTGAGGCCGAGGGCGGCTTCCTCGGCGGCCTGCTCGGCAAGGCCAAGGAGTTCGGCGGGAAGGCCAAGGATCTGGCTGAGGACGCCATCGAGCACGTCAAGGACTTCGCGGAGGACCTGCCGGAGAACGCCAAGAAGATCACCGACGAGACCGTCACCGCGGTCAAGGGCTTCGCGGAGGACCTGCCGGAGAACGCCAAGAAGATCACCGACGAGACCGTCGCTTCCGTCAAGAAGCTGGTCGACGGGGACGCCCCGACCGAGCCGCCGGCACCGACCGCGTAGCACAATTCGATCGTGTGCAGGGCGCCGGCAACCGGCGCCCTGCACGTTTTGGTTGTGGTTCCCACAAGCCCATCTGGGTGGGTTATGGTGAAGCCACCTGAACCTTTGCAGGGGAACCCGGTGCAAGTCCGGGACTGACCCGCAACCGTGAAGTCGGCGAGAGCCGGCAAGTCGGACTGCCTGTACAAGTTCTGGCTCAACAAACGACCCGTCGAGGTACGCGGGTGGAGCCGGAAATCGCGCCACTGGCCGGGATCCGAAGCCCGAGTCCCTCGCGCGAAAGGATCCAGAATGTTATCCAAGTCCACGCGACTCCTGGCTGTCGGGACAGCGGCTGCAATCGCCCTCGTCAGCTTCGCCCCAGCACCGACAGCAGAAGCCAGCGCAAGGTCGCACGCTGTCACCAAGGCCGCCACTTGGCTGGTCAAGAACCCCGCCACCGTCGATGACGGGATCAGCGGCGAGATCGCCGCGGCCACAGCCCTCGCCGTCGCCGACCGGAACGCCGCAACGCTGCGGAGCCGGGTCGGCGCCCTGGAGAAGAAGGCGTCCACCGCCACAGATCTCACCACGAAGAAGCCGGGCAATGCCGCCAACCTGATCATCCTGGTCAGGGCCATGCACCTGAACCCGAAGAGCTTCGGCGGGGTTGACCTCGTCCAGATGCTCCTGGACGGCAGCCACCTCGGCGTCGGCGATCCCACCCCCGGCATGGTTGGAGACACGGCAGGCTCCGCCTACGGCCAGGCCCTGGCGATCATCGCCCTGAAGCGGTCCCACCAACCCGTGCCCACGGCGATCGTGGCCAGGCTGCTGGAATCCCAGAACGCAACCTCGGGCGCGTTCGGCTACGAATACCCGGTCGGCACGTTCAACGAAGATCCCGACAGCACCGCGCTTGCCGTCCAGGCACTGCACCTGCTCGGCGGGTACAGCGCCGAGATCAAGAAGGCCGCGGCCTGGGCAAAGAAGGCCCAGACCAAGCAGGGCTACTGGGGTACCTGGTCACCGGTTGACAGCACGTCGCTGATGGCCTCTGCGCTCAAGCTCGTCCACCGCAGCTCCGGCAAGGCCTACAGCTGGCTGCGCACCCAGCAGCTGAAGGATGGCGGCTTCCCGGCGGAACTGCGGAAGACCACGTCGACCTCGAACCTGCTGGCAACTGCTGACGCGACCTACCTGCTCACCGGCAAGTCGATGGCCACCTTCAGCTACAAGCTCAAGGGCTACTACTGGTCGCCGCGGCCGAAGGTCTCAGGGACAGCCAAGGTCGGCAGCACCCTGACAGCGAAGTTCGGCACCTGGTCCCCGAAGCCCACCCTCTCGATCCAGTGGTTGCGCTCCGGCAAGGCGATCGTTGGCGCCACCAGCGCCACCTACACGCTCACCGCTGCCGACCTCGGCAAGCGGATCCGGGTCGAGGTGGTTGCCGGGGGGATCGGTCTGAAGAAGGTGACCCGGGTCTCCAGCCCCACCAAGCACGTACGCCAGTGAAGAAGGGCCTCCTCCTCCCCCTCCTGCTCGCCGTCCTCACCCTTGGCTGGGTGGGGGCGGCGCAGCCGGGGACTGCCGTCGCGGCCGCCGCCTGCGACGGCGTATGGGTGGTCGTCGACTTCGGGTCGCTGGGGGGAATCAGCACCGAATGTGCGACGAGCTACGGGAACGGGGCCGCTGCGCTGCGCAGCGCAGGTTTCGACCCCACCTTCGACAACGGCATGCTCACCAAGATCGCCGGCAAGCCGTCGACCCCTGACCTGAACAAGGCCTACTGGTCCTACTGGACGGCCAACCGGAGGTCCGACGGGAGCTACTCGGGCTGGAGCTACTCCAACCTCGGGGCGAGCAGTTCCCACCCCAAACAGGGCAACGCGGAAGGCTGGCACTACCTGTCGCTGTCGGACGCAAAGGCTCCGCCGGCTGCTGCGCCGCCGAAGGTTGAGACACCTGCACCCACACCGACCCCCACCAAGTCCAGCCCCAAGCCGAGCCCGACGGCCACGAAGTCGGCCACCGCCAAGCCCTCGGCGACGGCGTCGCCGACAAGGACGGCAACCGCGAGCGCGTCAGCGACCGCCAGCCCTGGCGAAAGCTCGACCAGTCCCGCACCCCCGACCGCAGCGGCAACGCCGGCCGGCAGCGCCACAGCCACAGCCACAGCCACCGCCACAGCCACAGCCACCGCGATGGCGGAGGCTGGGGTGAGCCCGGCACGACCGGCCCCCGACAACGGCAGCCCCATCGGTGCCATCGCTGCAGGTGCCGTCGTCGTTGTCGGCGGTGCCGGCCTCGGCGGCTGGTGGCTCCTGAAGGGAAGAAGACGCTGAGCACATTGCACCCATGGGCCTGGTGGTGCTGGGCGATCGGTATCGGGATCGCCGTCAGCGGTACCACCAATCCGCTGCTGCTCGCACTGATCGCGACCGCCATGGTGGTGGTCGTGATGCTGCGGCGCAGCAGCGCCCCATGGGCGAAGTCAGTGAAGGCTTACCTGTTGCTGTCCCTTTTCGTGATCGGCATGCGGGTGTTCTTCCAGGTTCTGATCGGCACCGGCTCCGGAGAGACCGTCCTGTTCGCCCTTCCCGAGATCCCGCTCCCGGAGTGGGCGGCAGGCATCCGGCTCGGCGGCCCGGTCACGGCTGAAGGGCTCATCCGCACGCTCTACGACGCCCTTCGGCTTGCGGTGATGCTGCTGTGCATCGGTGCGGCGAATGCGCTGGCGAATCCGCGCCGGGCCCTCCGCTCCGTGCCCGCAGCCCTGTACGAGGCCTCTGTGGCCGTCGTCGTCGCCCTCAGCGTCGCGCCACAACTGATCGAGAGCGCGCAGCGGGTCCGCAGGGCGCGGCGACTACGCGGCGAGCCTGCAAAGGGGATCGGCGTCCTCTCCACGGTGGCCATGCCGGTGCTGGGGGACGCAATCGAGCGGTCGATCGCCCTCGCCGCCGGAATGGAGTCCCGAGGCTTCGCCCGCACCCGCGGGCTGCCGATCCGGGGCGCCTTGCCGTTGATGCTGGCCTCGGTCCTCCTCTCCGTGCTCGGCCTCTTCCTGCTGCTCAGCTCGTCGGAGTGGTTGTTGGCGAGCAGCCTGCTCCTTGCCGGCCTGCTCGGGACGGCGTGGGGCTTCCACCGCGCGGGTCGCGCGCTGCGGGTGACGGCCCATCGTCCCGATTCCTGGGGCTGGCGGGAGACCCTTGTGGCCGCCGCCGGCAGCGGCGCTGCCGTGCTGGTGCTCGCGATCGGCTGGCTCGATCCCTCCGGTGGCGCGCTGCACCCCTCGACGGATCCGCTGCAGTGGCCCGACCTCACCCTCGCCATGGTGGCCGTTGCCGGCCTGACGCTAGCGCCGCTGCTCCTCACCCGGGCGCGCGTGCTGCAGACCATTCCCTCGCTCCGGCATGACACCCAGGTCCGGTCGTTGCGGCCCCAGGTCGAGCCCGAGTTGGCGTCACGGTGATCACGTTCGACCGGGTCTCTGTGCGCTACGCCGATGCGGCGCGGCCCACTCTCGACCAGGTGTCCCTTCAGCTGCCCGAAGGCGACCTCTGCCTTGTCATCGGAGCAACCGGGAGCGGCAAGTCCACCCTGCTCGGGGCCGTCAACGGCCTGGTCCCGCACTTCACGGGCGGAACGCTCGGCGGCCGGGTCGTTGTCGACGGCTGGGATACGGCCCTGCACCGTCCCCGGGACATGGCAGAAGTGGTGGGCTTCGTCGGCCAGGACCCCCTGCGCGGCTTCGTCACCGACACGGTCGAGGACGAGATCGCCTATGGCATGGAGCAACTGGGCATCGACCCGGTGGCGATGCGTAAACGGGTGGAGGAGACGCTCGACCTGCTGGGCATCGCCGACCTGCGTCGCAGGCCACTCATGGAGCTCTCCGGCGGCCAGCAGCAGCGGGTGGCAATCGCCGCCGTCCTTGCAGCCCAGCCGCGGGTACTGGTGCTCGACGAGCCGACCTCGGCACTCGACCCAACCGCAGCCCAGGACGTGCTGTCAGCGATCGCAACCCTCGTCCACGAGGTTGGGTTGACCGTTGTCCTCGCAGAGCACCGGCTCGAACGCGTGATGCAGGCAGCGGACTCGATGATCTGGCTCCCCGGGGACGGCAGCGCCGTCCACGGCAACCCCCGCGAGGTCCTTGCCGCAGCCAGCATCACGCCACCGCTGGCGGCGCTCGCCCGCGCCGTCGGCTGGACCGAGGTGCCGCTCAGCGTCCGTGAGGCCCGTCGCCGCGCCCTCGCTGAAGGGCTGCTTCCCACGCCGCCACCCCCACCGGTCGCTGAGTCGGCCCCCGTGGTGCTGCGTGTCGCCGGCGTCGAGGTGCGTTTCGGAGACGTGACCGCCGTCCGTGGGGTCGACCTGGAACTCCGGGCCGGGAGCGTGAAGGCGTTGATGGGACGCAATGGCGCTGGCAAGTCCTCGCTGCTGTGTGCACTGCAGGGGGCCCTGACCTGCGCGGGACGCATCGAGGTCGCCGGCATCGACCCCCGCGGGCTCGGCGCCGCAAAGGCCCGCCGCCTGGTGACCCTTGTGCCCCAGACCGCCGCCGACCTCCTCTACCTGCCCACGGTCGGGGCCGAGTGCGACCAGTCCGACCGCGAGAGCGATGCCCCGGCAGGCACGACCGCCGGCCTGTTGGCTGAGCTCGGCATCCAGCTGCCACCCGACCGTGACCCCCGCGACCTCTCCGAGGGCCAGCGACTCGCCCTTGTCCTTGCCATTCAGCTGGCGGCAGGACCCCGCGTACTGCTGCTGGACGAGCCGACCCGCGGCCTTGACTACCGATCGAAGGCCGACCTGCACTGCATCGTCGACCGACTCGCGGCCCGCGGCATGGCGGTCCTGATCAGCACCCACGACGTCGAGTTCGCAGCGCTGGCCAGCCGCGGGACGCTGCTGATGGCCGACGGCGAGCTCATCGCAGAGGGCCACACCGCCGACCTGCTCACCTCCTCGCCCGCCTACGCGCCGCAGATGGCAAAGGTCTTCGCCCCGATTCCCGTACTGACGCCAGACGACGTGGCAAGGGGGCTGCGATGACCGGCAGCGACCGCCGTGTCTCCGCGTCCCTGCTGGTCGCGGTGGTTGCCGGAGTGGTCGCCTTCACCTGGCCGCTGTTCCTTCGCCCCGAATCAGGGGTGTCGGCTGCCCAGGCCCCGATCCTGTTCGCCCTCGTCCTGCCGCTCGTGCTGGCCATCGTGTTGTCCGAACTGGCCGGTGGCCGCATGGACGTGAAGGCGCTGGCGATGCTGGGTGTGCTGGCCGCCGTCGGCACCATCCTGCGTCCGCTCAGTGCGGGCACTGCCGGCTTCGAGCTGATCTTCTTCCTGATGATCCTCGCCGGACGCGTGTTCGGGGCCGGCTTCGGCTTCGCCCTCGGCGCGATCACCCTGTTCACGTCCGCGCTGATCACCTCCGGCGTCGGCCCCTGGCTGCCCTACCAGATGCTCACCGCCGGCTTCGTCGGGTTGTTCGCCGGATGGCTGCCGAAGGCGTCCGGACGTGCAGAGCTGCTGCTCCTCGCCGGGTACGGCATGGTGTCTGCCTTCACCTACGGCTGGTTGATGGACTTCTCCTTCTGGCCGTTCGCGATCGGCGACGGTACCCAGCTCTCGTTCGACCCGTCCGCGTCCCCGCTGGAGAACCTGCACCGGTTCGTCCTGTTCAACCTGGCCACGTCCATGGGGTGGAACCTTGGCCGCGCGTTGACCAACGCTGCGCTGGTCTTCGTGCTCGGCACACCCCTGCTGCGATTGTTCCGCAGGACCGCTCGCAAGGCCTCTTTCGTGCCGTCTGGTGCGCCCCTGCCTCTGGCGGAATAGGGGGTGGAGGCGGCAGGTTGGGGGTAGAAGACTCCCAACAACCGAACTGCGAAAGGGAAACCTGATGGCTTACACGCTGCCGGACCTCGATTACGACTACGGAGCACTTGCCCCGCACATCGCCGGTGAGATCATGGAGCTCCACCACAGCAAGCACCACGCCGCCTACGTCGCGGGGGCGAACACCGCCCTGGACAAGCTGGCCGAGGCCAGGGCGTCCGGCGATTTCGGCAGCGTTCCCAAGCTCGAGAAGGACTTGGCGTTCCACCTGGGCGGGCACATCAACCATTCGGTGTTCTGGAAGAACATGTCGCCGGACGGCGGCGGCGAACCCGATGGTGACGTCGCGGCCGCCATCTTCGAGTTCTTCGGCAGTTTCGCTGGCTTCAAGAAGCAATTCGAGGCAGCGGCCAATTCGCTGCAGGGCTCGGGCTGGGCACTGCTGGTCTGGGATCCGCTGGGCAAGCGCCTCAACATCAACCAGCTGTACGACCAGCAGGGCAACCTCCCGGTCGGCCAGCTGCCGGTGCTGCAGCTCGACATGTGGGAGCACGCCTTCTACCTGCAGTACAAGAACGTGAAGGCCGACTACGTCACCGCGTGGTGGAACGTGGTCAACTGGACCGACGTCGCGTCCCGTCTCGCGAAGGTGCGGGCTGCGGACATTCTCTGATTCGAGGCAGGATCCGGGTCCCCCGTGGCCCAAAATCCTGAGAGAACTTGACCGATCTCTCAGGATGGGGGAGGCTTTTCTCAGAAAAGCAGCCTAGACCCTCGGGGGACTCTGTCTTGAACAAGGCGATCACCGCTACCGCGCTGGCAGCAGCACTGCTGACCGGAGGCACGGCCACCGCCACTGGCCTGTACAAGGACGTCGAGCTGAACATCGACGGCAAGACCGAACACGTGGGCGCCTTCGCGCTCACCGTCTCCGATGTGCTGGCCGCCCGTGGCATCACTCTCGGCAGCAAGGACGTGGTCAGCCCCGCGCTCGACACCGCGATCGCCGACGGCACGGAAGTAGACGTCCAGTACAACAAGCCGGTCACGTTGAACGTCGACGGCACCCCGATGACCATCGAGACAACCGCAGCAACGCTCAGCACCGTACTTGCTGGCACCACAGTCCACGACCTCGGTGCCGCCTGGCTCTCCGTCGATCCCGCGTCCCCGCTGCCCCGGGCCGGCCTCAGCGTCACAGTCAGCACCCCCAAGCAGGTCACGCTGAAGGTCGCAGGCAAGAGCGTCGAGGTGACCACGACGGCCACGACGATCGCTGACCTGCTGGCAGAGCAGAACCTCTCGTTCTCCGACACCGACGAGATCAAGCCGGTGCTCACCACTGCCGTGGCTCCCGGCCAGCAGATCACCATCGACCGAGTGGTTGTGAAGACCTCGACGAAGACCGAGGCCGTGAAATACACCACGGTGCAGAAGAAGAACTCCAGCCTCTGGAAGGGCGAGACCCGCGTCCTCACCGCCGGCAGGAGCGGCAAGGCCAAGCGCATGTACAGCATCACCGTCGTCAACGGTGCGGTGACGAAGAAGGTCGTCGTCAGCGAGACTGTGATCAGAAGGCCGGTGACCCGGGTCGTGCAGGTCGGCACGAAGACCTCCTCCAACGGCGCTGGCATCAAAATGGCAAGGGCCTCCATGTGGGACCGCATCGCACGGTGCGAGTCCGGTGGCAACTGGCACATCAACACCGGCAACGGCTACTACGGCGGCCTGCAGTTCAACCTGCCCTCCTGGCGGGCCAACGGTGGACGCGACTTCGCAGTACGTCCCGACCAGGCCAGCCGGGCCGAACAGATCACTGTTGCCAACCGCTACTACGCGAAGGCCGGCACCGGCCCCTGGACCTGCGCCTGAGCGCAGCACCCTCCCCCCCCCGACGGCCCCGAGAACCTTCTCCCCCCTGGTTCCCGGGGCCGTCGCGTATCTCCTGACCCTTCGGCAGCTTGAGGAGGACTTGACGTCGGTTTGATCGCCGCTTGGGGCCTTCGACAGGTAATCCACAGCTGGGCACGGAAGAGTCGTAGCCATGAGTTCTCCAGCCCTTTCGAAGACCAGGATCGCCCTTGGCGTACTGATGGCCACAGCGGCATTGGCCACCACCGGACTCGCGGGGACCCTCGCGCTGTCCCGCAACCACACCACCAACAGCGACACCGCTGCCAACTCCGCCGAAGGCTCGACGGTGCCGGCATCCACGACACAGCGGACCAAGCACCAGCGGCCGACAGCCGGCGGCAAGTCCTTCACCCCCGCGAGCAAGCCAAGCCCCACGACCGCACCGAGCCATACGACGACCAAGGGCTCCTGAAACCCCCTGAAGGAGGAACGATGATGACTTACCAGCAGTCCACCGAGCCGCTGACGGCGACCTTCGCCGCCATCGGCACGACGAACCGCATCCTGGTCACCGTCGGTTCCAGCCTTCCCGCGGCCGTCGAGATCGCGAAGGGCCACCTTGCCGACCTCGACAAGGCCGTCTCCCGTTTCCGCGACGACTCCGAGGTGAGCCAGCTCGCCCGGATGGCCGAGACCGGCGAGGCCTGGTACTTCGGCTCCCGACTGTTCAACCACCACCTGGACGCCGCCCGCCACGCCGCCCGCATCAGCGGGGGCCTGGTCGACTTCACGGTCGGGTCGGCCGTCATCGCCTCCGGCTACGACGCCGACCTCGACGTCGTCCGTTCGCGCAGCGGCTACACGCTGCCGGTCAGGCCCGTCAAGGGACCGGGGTGGGAGCGGGTCGTCCGCGGCGGGGCCGGACGGATCTCCACCCCGCGCGGCACCGTCCTCGACTTCGGTGCCACCGCGAAGGCCCACGCGGCCGACACCATCGCAGGCCTGCTCGAGGCCGCCCTTCCCGGAGGCTTCCTCGTGAACCTTGGCGGCGACATCGCGACCGCAGGACCCGCTCCCGAGGGCGGCTGGCGCGTGGGCATCGAAGGCGCGGACGGCGGCATCCGCCAGGTGGTCTCGATCACCGACCAGGGCATTGCCACCTCCTCCACCCAGCTGCGCCGCTGGCAGACCGACGCCGGCACAGCGCACCACATCGTCGACCCCCGGACCGGACGCACGGCCCCAGCGGTGTGGGCGCACGTCACCTGCGTCGCGTCCAACGCCCTCGAAGCCAACACCGCCTCCACCGCGTCCATCGTGCTCGGCGAGGAGGCCCCGGCCTGGTTGAACCGCAACCGGGTGGCCGCACGACTGGAGCGCCCCGACGGCACCGTGGTGTTCACCTCCGATTGGCCACTGTCATGAGCGGCTCGGCCCTGTGGTACCTGTCTCGGGCCACCGGCGTGGTGACCGTCGTCCTGCTGACCATCGTCGTAGGCCTCGGCATCGTCACAGCCGGGCGCCGCCGACCCGCCGGTGAGAGCGCAACGATCGTGATGGGCCTGCACCGGTGGCTCTCCCTCGGCATGCTGGTCTTCCTCGGCATCCACATCGTCACAGCGATCCTCGACGGCTACGTCTCGATCAGCTGGCTGGCCGTCGTTGTGCCGTTCACGTCCGGCTACGACACCCTGCTGGTCGGGTTCGGAACATTGGCCCTCGACCTGCTGGTGGTGGTGATGGTGACGAGCTACCTGCGCCACCGGATCCCCGAACGCCAGTGGCGGGTCGTGCACTGGGCTTCCTATGCCAT
The DNA here is from genome assembly GCA_017882685.1 of Propionibacteriaceae bacterium. Lineage (GTDB taxonomy): Bacteria > Actinomycetota > Actinomycetes > Propionibacteriales > Propionibacteriaceae > Propionicimonas. The sequence goes on from JADGPA010000077.1 coordinate 18,082, forward strand.
GTGGCTGGTCGCCCTGTTCCACGGATTCCTGATGGGCACAGCCGACCAGGCAGGGCTGCGCGCGGTCACGCTCGCGTGCGCTGCCATCGGCGGGCTGATGGCCTGCTGGCGGGTCGTCGCGACCCACTCCGACAAGGAACGACGCAGGACAATCGACGCCCAGGAGTGGTCATGACCAACATCGCAGAACTGCTCGAGACCGCCGGGCTGACCGGACGCGGCGGCGCGGCCTTCAGCACGGCCATCAAGCTGAAGGCGGCAAGGGAGAACGGCGCGGAATTGATCGTCAACGCCTGCGACGGCGAGCTCGGCGCGGCAAAGGACGCCTGGATCGTCGCACATCACCTCCACGAGCTGATCGATGGCGCCGCACTCGTCGCCGGCGGCCGGCGGCCCCACATCCGCTACGCCGCGCACCGGGGTTCGCGCACCGCCGGGTTGCTCGCCAGCGCAGGGCTGCCGGTGCTGGAGGTCCCCCACCGGTACGTGTCCTCGGAGGAGACCGCCCTCATCTCGTTGGCGCAGGGCGGCCTGGCCAAGCCGATGACCAAGCGTGCCCCGTTCGTCTTCGGTGGTCGCGACAGCCAGGGACGCAAGGTGCCGCCCACCGTCGTGTTGAACGCAGAAACGGTATGGCGGGTCAGCCAGATCCATCGCCTCGGGGCGGAGTGGTTCCGGTCGTTCGGCACGTCCGCCGAGCCAGGGCCGCGACTGGTCGCCGTCGGCGGGCACGTCGCCCGTCCCGGGATGTACGAAGCGTCCGCGGGGGTCGCCCTTAGCGACCTGCTCGACTCCGCCGGCGGCCTTCCGCCGGACGCCCGGCACGTCGGCGTCGGCGGTCTCGGCGGCGTGGTTCTCACAGCTGCCGAGGCGCGGTCGACCATCTGGGAAACCCCGGGGATGAAGCGCCACGGCGGAGCCCTCGGCCCCGGCATCGTCACGGTCTGGAACCCGGCCGAGTGCCCGATCGAGACCGCGGCCCGCATGATCTCCTACGGCGCCGGAGAGTCGGCCGGTCAGTGCGGCCCGTGCATGTTCGGAATGCCAGCGCTGGCCGCAGACTGGACCGACCTTGCACGGAACCCGACCGGCAAGGGGCGGGACCACCTGTTGCTGCGGCTCAGCCAGCTGGAACGACGCGGTGCGTGTGCGCATCCTGACGGCGTTGCCCGCTTCGCCCAGTCGGCGCTGCGGACGCTGGCGCCGGAGTTCGCAGCCCACGCCAACCACGCCTGCCAGAAGGGACACAAGCGGCATGCCCAGTTCGTCTGAAGCGGCCCGCATCGCCGTCGACCGGGTCCTGTGCACCGGGCACGGCGTATGCGCGCAGACCCTGCCGGGCGCGATCGTGCTGGACGAATGGGGCTACCCGGTCCTCCGCCACGAAGCTGTCGAGCCCGAGGCTGCTGCGCTGGCGGTCAAGCTGTGCCCTGCGCGCGCGCTGTACCTCCGGTAGCAACCTGATGGCCGAGCCTCTTGGCGAACCGGGCGATGGCGTCCTCGGCCTTGGGCACCGCGCCGAAGAGCTCGGCCTGGCGCTGGGTGTTGGCGACATAGCGTCCGGTGGCGAACCAGTCCGCCATCGCTGCGAGATCCTTCATCTGTGGCACCACCAGCCCCATCGTGCGCATGACCAGAGTCGGCACGCTGCCCACGGTCAGCTTCCGCCCCACGAGTCCGCCGCCAACGTCAGCCACCTCCTGCATGCTGAGCGGACGATCCCAGCCGATGTCGACGCGCTCGCCTGGACGGATATGGGCGTCGACCGCGCGTGCGAGGTAGCCGGCGAGGTCGGTGGTGAGCACGAAGGTCAGCGGGACCGTTGCAGAGCCGATCCAGCGCAGCCTTCCCGTCTTGAACGGGTCGCCGCCCATCGTCGTGACCTGGTCGAGGAAGGCGCCGGGCCGCAACGCGACGAAGGGCACACCGAGCTGCTCGAGGCGGTCCTCGGTGAGCTTCTTGTGCCAGAAGTGGGGCACCTGCGGCGTTTGGTCGCAGGTGAGGATGCTCGTGAGCACGAACCGTCCCACACCCGCCAAGGCTGCAGCCTCGGCCAGGTTCGTGTTGCCGACGGTGTCGATCTCGTTGGCCTGCTTGGTGCGTCGGGTGTACCCGGCGGCTGTGCTGATCACCGCATCGATGCCGGTCATTGCCCGCACCAGGGACTTGAGGTCGAGCATGTCGCCGATGGCGATGCCGACGCCCCTTGTCCTGAGCTTGGTGGGGTCGGTGCCGGGACGCACCAGTGCGCTCACGCGCTGGCCCCGTCCGAGCAGTTCGTCGACGACGAGGCCGCCGACGTGCCCGGTGCCACCGACGACGAGGACGCGTCGGCGGGAGGCCGGGGAGGGATCGGTCATTGCCACTCCATCATCGCTGGCGGCTTCGTCTTCTTCAACGTCAGGAGGGGACAAACAAGTCCGCCCGCTCCCCGAGCGGGAACGGGCGGATCGGTGAAACGGTGAGGCTCAGGCCTCTTCGTCCTTGTCGGTGAGGACGTTGACGAAGCCGGCGGCCTCGGCTGCCTCGACGGAGTTGAACCAGACCTCGGCCTTGGTGGCCTCGTACCACTGCGAATCGGTGGTGTGGAACTTCATCGAGTCGGCGTTGCCCTTGATGTCGTAGCCGGCCGGCGGCTCTTCACCGACGTAGGAACCCTCGCCATAGTCGGGGCCTTCGTGTGAAGCCTCGACCAGCTCCGGGGCAGCATCGGCCTTCTTGGCTGCGGGCTTCTTCGCCGCGGCCTTCTTGGCCGGCTCAGCGGCCTTGACGGTCTCGGTCTTCTTGCCCTTGGCCTTGGCCTTGCGGGACTCCTCGACGGTCTCGCTGACGACCTCGATCACGGCCATGGGGGCGTTGTCGCCCTTGCGCGGCCCGATCTTGGTGATCCGGGTGTAGCCACCATCGCGCTCGGCGAGCTTCGGGGCGATCTCGGTGGAGAGCACGTGCACGACGCCCTTGTCCGTGGTCGTCTGGAGCACGATGCGACGGTTGTGCAGGTCGCCCCGCTTGGCCTTGCTGATCAGGCGGTCGGCAAGCGGCTGGACGCGCTTGGCCTTGGCCTCGGTCGTGGTGATCTTGCCATGCTGGAACAACTGGCTGGCCAGGTTGGCCAGGATGATCCGCTGGTGGGCCGGGCTACCGCCGAAGCGGGGGCCCTTGGTCGGCTTGGGCATTGTGTGGTGTCTCCTGTATGGCTATGGATCAGTACGAGTCGTCGTAGTCGACGTCAGTGTCGTAGTTGGACAGGGCGCTCAGCGGGTCGAAGCCCGGGGAGCTGTCCTTGAGCGAGAGGCCCATCTCGTGCAGGCGGAGCTTGACCTCTTCGATCGACTTGGAGCCGAAGTTGCGGATGTCCAGCAGGTCCTGCTCGGAGCGGGAGACCAGTTCGCTGACGGTGTGGATGCCCTCGCGCTTGAGGCAGTTGTAGCTGCGCATCGTGAGCTTGAGCTCCTCCACCGGCAGGGCCAGGTCGGCGGCCAGCTGCTCGTCGACCGGCGACGGGCCGATCTCGATGCCCTCGGCGTCGACGTTCAGCTCGCGGGCGAGGCCGAACAGCTCAACCAGGGTCTTGCCTGCGGACGCCATGGCGTCGCGCGGCTTCATGGAGGTCTTGGTCTCCACGTCCACGATCAGCTTGTCGAAGTCGGTGCGCTGCTCGACGCGGGTGGCCTCCACCTTGTAGGTGACCTTCAGCACGGGGCTGTAGACCGAGTCGACCGGGATCCGGCCGATCTCCGCGTCGGGGTTCTTGTTCTGGACGGAGGAGACGTAGCCACGGCCACGCTCGACGACCAGTTCCATCTCGATCTTGCCGGTCTCGTTAAGGGTCGCGATGTGCAGCGCGGGGTTGTGCACCTCGACGCCGGCCGGCGGCGCGATGTCTGCAGCGGTGACCGCGCCGGCGCCGGACTTGCGCAGGTACATGACCACCGGCTCGTCCTCTTCGGAGTCGAGCACAAGGGACTTGAGGTTCAAGATGATCTCGGTGACGTCCTCGACGACCCCCGGGAGGGTGGAGAACTCGTGCTGGTTGCCCTCGATCTTGATGCTGGTGACCGCCGC
>JADGPA010000078.1 GCA_017882685.1 Propionibacteriaceae bacterium
CCCCGACCCCTCGTCGAAACAACCCGATCCGCGTGCATCATACGTGCAACATCTTTGCCGACGAGGGACTAGTTGTGTCCACTTCTGTGCATCGATGGGTAGTTCGAGGTGGCCGCGTTTCTGCTTGTCAGAAGCATATGTCACGCTCAGCGTGGTTGGCGACCCCAGCAAGATTCGAACTTGCGACACAAGGTTTAGGAAACCTCTGCTCTATCCCCTGAGCTATGGGGCCTCACCCCGCCATCGGGGCTGGATCAGCCTACCGCGTCCGCCTCCGTCACCCGCGCGGGTGCTCCATGCTTAACCCGGGTTATCAGTACCCTGTGAGGCACCCATGAGTTGAATGTTCCAGTTTCCTTTGGCGTCGCCGTCCGATACAGTCTGACCCGAGAGTGACGCACTCGATGTTGTCTCCTGGGGGTGGGTAGACGGCTTCAAAGCCCTTCGAGGTGCGTCACTCTCTTTACGTCTTCGGAGACCTCGGTCCAGGCGTCTCGGCAAGTTCGACCATCGATTGCCCGGCGGAGGCGCGCCGATAGGATCGGGTGCATGAGTGAGAACGCCCTGGAGCAGTGCCTGCAGAAGATGCGGGCGGCCGGCATCAGCCAGGCTGCGATCGACAACTTCGAGCACTACTGGCGGCTGTGCGCCTCCGGTGCCACCGGCCTGATCCGGGAGGACTCCATCCGCCCGTTGCTCGACCCGCCGCAGCTCGACCAGGTCGACGTCAGCGAGGACGCTGCCCGCGCAGCCCTGCAGCGGACCGTGATGATCAAGCTCAACGGTGGTCTGGGTACCTCCATGGGCCTCGACCGCGCCAAGACCCTCCTGACCGTGCGTGACGACAAGAACTTCCTCGACCTGATCGTTGACCAGGTGCGCTACGCCCGCGAGCACTACGACGCACGGCTGCCGCTGGTCTTCATGGACAGCTTCCGCACTACTGAGGACACCCTCGCCCACCTCGCCGGGCATCCCGGCCTTGCTGTGGACGGATTGCCGCTGGACTTCCTGCAGAACTCGGAACCCAAGATCCTCGCCGGTGACCTGAGCCCCGTCTCCTGGCCCGCCGACCCCACCCTCGAGTGGTGCCCGCCCGGCCATGGCGACCTGTACCCGGCCCTGCTCGGCACCGGCCTGCTGGACGCGCTCCTGGAAGCCGGCTTCCGCTACGCCTCCGTCGCCAACGGCGACAACCTCGGTGCCGCCCCGGACGCCCGTCTGGCCGGCTGGTTCGCCGCCTCCGGTGCGCCCTACGCAGCCGAGGTCTGCCCGCGCACCATCAACGACCGCAAGGGCGGCCATCTCGCCGTCAGGATCGTCGACGGCCAGCTGATCCTTCGCGACACCGCGCAGACTGCTCCGGAGGAGATGGACTTCTTCACTGACGAGCACCGCCACCCGTACTTCCACGCCAACAACCTGTGGCTCGACCTCGCCCAGCTGCGGGCGATCCTCGCCGAGCGCAAGGGCGTGCTGGGCCTCCCGCTCATCCGCAACGAGAAGACCGTCGACCCGGCGGACGCGAGCTCGCCGAAGGTCATCCAGCTGGAGAGCGCCATGGGCGCGGCGATCGAGGTCTTCCCGGGCGCCACCGCGATCGCCGTCGGCCGAGACCGGTTCCTGCCCGTGAAGACAACCAACGAGCTGCTGCTCCTGCGATCCGACGTCTTCGACCTCGGCGTCGACGGCCGGTTGCAGGCCCAGGTGGCTCGCATCCCGGAAATCGACCTAGACCCCAAGCACTACCGGCTCATCGACGACTTTGACCGCCTGGTCACCGTTGTGCCGTCCCTGCGCGATGCGGAGGCCCTCGTGGTGCGGGGCGTTTGGCACTTCGATGCGCCGGTCACCGTCCAAGGGGAGCTGGAACTGGCGGACGCCGGGGAACCGCGGCGCTACCCGTGACTGCCCGCTGGCAGGCCGCGCTCGGCTATGCCCTCACCGGGTGCGAACTGGAGCTTGTCGAACCGGGACGCCCCGACCCGCAGGCCCTGGTCGAGGGGCTGGACGCCACCGGCTGGCCAGCATCCCGGGTCGGCGAGCACGCGCGCGAGCAGGTCGCGGTCGAGTCCACGTGGCCCCACGCGGTGCCGACCGCGCTTCGTACAGGGTGTGGCGCGGCCCAATTCGCCGCCGCACTGGGCCTGGCAAGGGAGCTGCTGCGCCTGACCGCTCTTGAGGTGCGCCCCCCGTCCGGGCGGTTGAAGCTCAACCCGGACGAGGAGCGGCTGATGCGCGAGGTCCCGCCGCACCACGGGTCGTAATCAACGAGCCTGTGACTTCAGCAGGTCGCGGATCTCCGAAAGGAGCTCCTCCGACGTCGGCGCGCCAACCGCGTCGGGAGCGGACGGCTTCTCGTTCAACCTCTTGAACACTTCGTATGGCTTCACGATGCCGAAGTAGACGACAGCAGACATGATCACGAACGCCACAAGGGCGGTGATGAACTTGCCCACGTTGACGCCGGCAATCGCCACGGCGCTGAAGTCAGGCTGTGCGCCGAGCTTGCCGATGATGTCCATGATCAGCTGGGTGAAGCTCGTCACCACAGCGCCGAATGCGGCGGCCACGATGAATGCAACAGCCAGTTCGATCAGGTTCCCCCGCAGCAGGAAATCCTTGAATCCCTTCATTACCCTCCTCGTTCGTTCCCCCCTCGAATACCAGAGGATATGGGCATCAGCTCATCTCAGGGCGAAACTCACCGCTGAGACGGACGCGGCCGCGGCAATCGCAGCCGCCTGGGTGCTGTCGACTTCCACCAGTACCAGACCGCCTTGACTGCCGCCCAGTACCCCGCCTTCGCTGGCTGCCGGGATGGCGACCACCCGCACGTCGGCGGCCACAACACCGTAGTCAGCACCGCTTGTCACCGCACCGAGCACGTCGATGTGGGCCCCGACGCGCAACAGGGGAAGGGCGGTGGCTTCCGCGAATCGCACCGGCAACGCAACCTTTCCCACTGCTACCAGAGCGTCTGATTCGAGCAGGTTGGCGGGCGTCAACACACTCCTTTCCGACACTCGGATCAACACTGTGCGGCCGATCACCGCGCCGGGATCGGCAAATGCTCCCTCCGGCACGATCGCCGGCGGCAATCGCACAGTGCGCAGGTCGTCTGCGACCAGCTTCGTCCCGCCGGGAATGCGGCGGGCAGCCACGACCGTGGAAGTGCCCGGCGTTTCGAAGCTCGAGAACGTATTCAGTGCGGCGAGCACGGCGAGCGCTGCGAACAATGCCGCGAACCAGCGACGATGCCAGCGCAACGCACGAAGAAGGGACTCGATCAGGGGTACGGATCGCACACTCCGATCCTCGGCAGATGATCGCGCGGGGTGTCAGCCGTCCACAAGCTCAGGCGGCGCTGGAGGCCCCTGTGGATGACGACGGCCTGGCCTTGGACTTCGGCTTCGACTCCGCAGCCGGCTTGCTCTCCGACTTCTCGGACTTCTCGCCGGACTTCTCCGAGGACGTGGCCGCGCCGGCCCTGCTCTTCGTCCGGTTGTCGGTGGCATAGAAACCGGAGCCCTTGAAGACCACACCGACGGCGTTGAACACCTTGCGCAGGTTTCCGTCGCACTCGGGGCAGTCGGTGAGTGGATCGTCCGTGAACTTCTGGACGACTTCCAGTTCGCTGTCGCACGATGTGCAGCGGTATTGATAGGTGGGCATGGTCGCTTCCTGCGCAGATTGGCGGGTTAGGGGAATCTTACTCAGCCATTTGGGAAACCGGAAAATCGGCCCGGCTATTCCGCGCGCTCCACCCTGCGCCGCTCGGTGACCAGGACATGGACGTCGCGGTCCCAGGGGTCGAGCGGAACGGCGTCCAGCACCTCGTCGTCAAACAGCAGCAGCCCGAGCCGCGCTGACGGCTTCGCCCAGGCGAGCGCGCGGTCGTACCAACCGCCGCCGGTGCCCAGCCGGTGACCCTGGGGGGTGCCGGCCAGCCCCGGGAGCCAGATCCAGTCGGCCTGCTGTAACGTCTCAGGCCCCAGCGCGGCGCCGTCCGGACGCGGGATGCCGCGCGGCCCCGGGGCGAGCGTGGACGGGCCGGTGTACCAGGCCCAGCCGGGCTCACGGGTGAGTACCGGCAGCAGCACGCGCACCTCAGCGAGCCGTAGCTCCTCGAGAAGGTCGAGCGTGGGTGGCTCTCCCGGCATGGACGCGTAGGCGGCGACAACGGAGGCTCCGGCGCACGCTGCGAGCGCGCGCATGGTGCGGGCGTCATCGCCCGCCGGATCGGCGGGACGGGTGGCACGGGCTGAGCGAAGCCGCGCCCGGAGCGTGACCTTGGCCGGATCGGCCGATGCGCTGGCGCGCGGCTGGCCTTCGCTGGACCCGGTTGGCATTGACTTATCGTAGGCGCATGCCCCTCTTCGACCGCCGTCTGGATGAAATCCCGCCCGAGCTGTCCGCCCCCGAGCCGTCCCACCTCCAGGGTGCTCCGGACGCCTCCGGGACCGGCCTGCGGAGCCTCGACGACCACCGGGCGTACCTGCTCGACCAGGTCGAGAGCCTGCGCCCGTTCGGGATCGGCCTGCTGGATGCTGCCGGCCTCACGCTGTGTGAGTCGATCGTCTCCGACATCGACCTGCCCACCTTCACCGCAGCCACCGTCGAGGGCTATGCGGTGCGGACCTCGAACCTGGTCGGGGCCAGCAGGCTGCGTCCGATCATCCTTCCGGTGGTCGACCAGATCGAGGCCGGCGGTTACCGGCATGCGCCGCTGATGCCCCGCACGGCGGTGCTCGTGGCGCGCGGCGCGCCCCTTCCCGACGGTGCGGACGCCGTGATGCCGATCGATGGGGGCTTGGCCGTCGATGACGAGGTGCAGTTCACCACGGAGGCGACGGTTCACCAGAACGTGCGGCTGGCCGGCTCCCGCGTCGCCGACGGTGACAAGTTGGTGGCCACGGGGTCAGTGCTCACTCCGCGCACCCTTGCAGTGATCGCGGAAGTGGGCCACGACAAGGTGCTCGCGATGCCGCGTCCCCGGGTGGTGGTGCTGGTCGCGGACGAAACGCTGAAGGCGCCAGGGCTGCCGCTGGCCCGGCTCTCGGAGAGCTACGAGGCCACCTCCACCCTGCTGGCAGCAACGCTGCGCGACGAGGGCGCCCAGGTGTTCGTCGGCCACGTCGCCAGCACCGATCCGAGGGTCATCGGCATCGCGCTGGGGGAGCAGCTCGTGCGGGCGGACCTGGTGCTGCTGGTCACCCGGGTGACCGAGGGGCTGGAGGCGATGCTGGCCAATCAGGGCTCGGTTGACGCCGGCGAGGTGGATGCCTTGCCCGGTCGGCAGCTGTTCGCGATGGTCGGCGACGAGCGGGCGCCGGTGCTGGTGTTGCCGCCGGACGCCGTCCCTGCCTACCTGGCGTACCTGCTGGTCGGGCGTCCCCTTGTGCAGCGGCTGGCAGGGCAGGAGCCGACCGCCCCGAAGGAGTTCTCCGCGCCGGTGACCCGAGAGCTGGGAGCCGACCCGGTGCGCACCCGGCTCGTGTTGGCCCAACACTCCGCGCGCGGGGTCACGCCACTGACTGGGGACGATCCGGGGGCCGCGGAGCTCGCCGACGCCAACGCTGTGATCGTGGTTCCCCCCGCCCATGTCCCGATCCCTGCCCATGGGGACGTGAATTGCTGGCTGCTGGACTAGCCTGCCGCCATGGCAGGCTCTTTCTGGCCGGTGCGCCTCACCCACAAGGCCGTCACGCTGCGCCCGTTGCGGCGACGTGATGAGGCCGAGTGGGCTGAGATCCGCCGGCGCTCAGGTTCCTGGTTCCGGCCGTGGGATTCGACCCGTCCGCCCGGTGCGTCCGAGCCGGGCATGACCTTCGGTCAACTCGTCAGCGCCTTCTCCGGACGGGCCCGGCGCGGCCTGATGCTGCCCTGGGCCGTCGACTACACCCCGCCGGGCGGCCGCTCGGTGTTCGCCGGCCAGGTCACGGTGTCCGGCATCGCCCACGGGTCGGCCTGCTGGGCCCAGGTGGGCTACTGGATCGACCCGCGCTGGGCCGGTCGGGGCATCATCCCAACGGCCGTGGCGATGGCAGCCGACTACTGCTTCGACGAGTTGGGGCTGCACCGCATCGAGATTGCGATCCGCCCGGAGAACAGCAACAGTCTCGCCGTTGTCCGCAAGCTCGGCGCCCGATACGAGGGACGGCGGGAGCGCTACATGCACGTGGACGGCGCCTGGCGAGACCATGACGTCTTCGTGCTGGAGGCCGAAGGGGTGCCCGGAGGGGTGGTGGAGCATCTGGAACGCCGGCTGCACGCCCCCGAGCAGGGCTAATCCTCGACACTCCGCCGCTGGTCGGCCGGATGTGACTGGCCGCCCAATACGGTTCGGGTGTGGGACTGACCGGGTTGATCTTCGCGGCTATCGCCGCGTTCTGGTTGATGTACCTGGTGCCCTACATGCTGCGCCACCGAGGTGAGGATTCCGCAGACGACGGCGCGGACCTGGCTGTCCCGTTCACGCCTGCCGTGACGATCGTCCGCAGCGGTTCCTCCCTCGCCGACGCCGACCCGGGTTCCGTACCCGTGTCGACCCCGTTGACGCGTCGCGCCCAGCTGCGCGAGTTGCACGCCCACGACCTTCGGGCAGCACAGCGCCGGCGTCGGGTGTTGATCTTCCTGCTCATCGTGCAGCTCCTCGTCGGCACGCTCGCCGTCTTCCGCATCGGGGCCTGGTGGGGTGCCTTGATCCCGGCGGCGTTCCTGGTCGCCTTCCTTGTGGTGGCGCGGTTCAGCGTCCGCTCGATGCGGGCCGACCTGGCCACCCGGGCTGCGAAGATCCGCGAATGCCCCGACGAGGAGACGGTCGCGATCTCGCTGACTGCCGACGACGTCGCCGATCACGAGCACTCCATCGAGCTCAGCGTCCCGATCGTGCCGGTCGGCTCCTTGTGGGACCCGATCCCGATCACCCGTCCCACGTATGTCTCGAAGCCGCTGGCCTCCCGGACGGTTCGCACCATCGACCTCTCCGCGCCGGTGCCCGCCGCGAGCCTGCCGGTGACCGCCGACCCGATCGAGCCGGTTGTGGCCGAGGCCGACGCCCAGGAGGACGTGGGCTGAGCCGGCAAGGGAGGCCGCCGATGGGCAAGGTAGCTGTTGTCGGGCACCTGTGCGTCGACATCCGACCCCAGCTCTCGCACCCGCCGACGCTGGAGCCGGGGACCTTGCAGCAGGTGGGCCCCGTCGCGATCGCGCTGGGCGGCGTCGTCGCCAACACCGGTCGGGTTCTTGCCGTGCTGGGGGTGCCGGTCGTCGGTTGGGGTGCGGTGGGCTCCGATGACCTGGGCGCGATCATCCGCACCCACCTCGGGCGGATTCCCGGCTTCGAGTTCCGGCCCCAGACGGTGGCTGTCGGCTCGTCGTACACGATTGTCCTCGAGCCGCCGCAGCTGGATCGGGCCTTCTGGAACTATCCGGGTTCCAACGCACACCTGGACCTCGGCGCGGTGTCGCTGGAAGGCATCGACCTGCTGCACTTCGGCTACCCATCGCTGATGCCGGGTGTGTGTGCCGACCAGGGAGCCAGGCTCGTCGACCTCTTCGGGCGGGCGAACGCGCAGGGCGTCGCCACCAGCCTCGACCTGGCGTGGATCGATCCGCGGTCGGGCGCCGCGGAGGTGGATTGGCCAGGGTTCCTGCGGCGGATACTGCCGGTCACCGACATTCTTTGCCCCAGCTACGACGACCTCACCTGCATCTTCGACCTGCCCGAGCGGTTCGACGCCGGAGCGGCGACCAGGCTGGTCGAGCGGCTGCTCGCATGGGGTGCCGGGATAGTCATGGTCACCGCAGGCGCGGACGGGATCCTGCTCGGCGTGGGGGAAGCCGGCCGGCTCGGCGGGTTGGCGAGATGCGGGCTCCTTCTTCAGGATTGGGCCGGCACGTGGCTCCACGCACCGGCGAGGGCGCTGTCGCAGGTGTCGACAACGACCGGTGCCGGGGACGCCGCGACCGCCGGGCTGCTGTTCGGGCTGCGCTCGGGGCTCGGTCCGCGGGCGGCGGTGGAATTGGCGGCTGACGTGGCCGCAGCGGTGATCGAACAGGGCGGGACGGAGGCCTTCACCGGTTCCGGGTGACAACTGTGCGGGTTGCGTCGGCCGTCCGCTGGGCCTTTGATGGACCCCGTGCTCACCCCACCGCCGAACCGGATCACTTTCACCAGGGGCGTGCTGACCCGCGTCCGTGTGGAGAACGCCGAGGAGTTCGAGGCGGCCGTCGCGGCGAACGCCGCGCACCTGCGCGACTGGGTGCCTTGGGCCGACGACCCGGAGGGCCGCCACCTTCGCGGTGGCGGCGCAGAAGTCGACTGGGTCAGCGGGGTCAGCTACTTGTATGCGGTGCGTCCCGCAGCGGACGGGCCGGTCATCGGCGGCCTCGGCCTGTACCGCAGGATCGGCGACGGCGGCATCGAGATCGGCTACTGGCTGGACGCCTCCCACACCGGCACCGGGCTGGCGACCGTGGCGGTCGAGGCCCTGACCACAGTCGCGCTCGACCTGCCAGACGTGACGCGGGTCGAGATCCATACCGACGAGGCAAACCGCCCCAGCTCGGCGATCCCGCAGCGGCTTGGATACCGGCTGGTGCGGGTCGACCAGGTGGAGGCGCGGACGGCGGCTGAGACCGGACGCCTCCAGATCTGGATCACGCCCTGACGGCCACGACCTCAGCTCCGACAGTTCGGAACCCCTGCTGTTCGGTTTACGCAAGGACACGCAGGGGTAGCGGCTGAGCAAACACCATCGAGGAGGAGCCATGCCACCAACGAGCGCGAACCGGGCAGCCACCACCGTCGTCCTTGAGCGCCTCGAGCAGGACGCCACTCTCGGCCGGCTGGCTGAGGAGTTGTCGACGCCGGTCGACGCAGTGCTCGGCAGCGGTCCGCTGGGGGATGCCCTACGCGGACGGGCAGTGGGCCATGCTTTGCATCCCTTGCTTGTGCAGGTTCCACTGGGAGCCCTCCTGTCGGCGAGCGCTCTTGACCTTGTGCAGGGCCAGCTGGCGGCCGACCAGAGCCGACTTCTGATGGGGGTGACGTGCCTCTCGGTGCTGCCGGCGACGCTGTCCGGCTTGGCAGAGTGGACCCGCGCGGACGACCGCACCAAGCGGGTGGGTGTCGCCCACGCTGCCCTGAACGTGGCAGGTGCAGTGACGTCCGTCGCGTCCTACCTGGTCCGACGCCGTGGGTGGTCGCCGGCCGGAGCCGTCCTCACGGGCCTGGCAGGGGCAGCCTTCGGCCTCGGGGGGCTGCTCGGCGGCCACCTGAGCCTTGTGCGCAAGTACGCCAGTCACGACCCGGCCTCCGACAACGAGGGTGTTCTCCACGGTCAGTTCGCGGGCCGACGGGATTGATCGGCCACGGCCTTCCAGCGACCATCAGGTCGGATGTGGATCCGGATGGGCGTGAGAAGAGCTGCCGTCTGCGCGAATCGGCAGACGTTCGCCCGGGCGGCCGAAGATGCTGAGTACTTCCGCGGGGCCGTCGCCGGTACTGCCGAACCAATGCGGAACCTGGGTGTCGAACTCGGCCGCCTCACCGACGTTCAGCACCGTCCTGCCGTTGATCTGGTGCGGCTGGGGCCGGATGCGCGGGTCGCCCGTCTCTGGTGCTCCGACGAGTTCGCCCAGGGGCACCCGGTAGAGCCGCGCCAAGGGCAGAAGGAGCTCAAGGCCGGCGCGTCTCTGGCCGTTCTCCAACCGCGAGAGGGTGCTTTTCGAAACGTTTACCCCTTCGGCTGCCTCAGTCAGCTTCAGCCCGCGCCATTCGCGAATCCGGCGCAATCGCGCACCGACCTGATCCAGGGTGACGGCCGGGGGGCCCGAAGGAGCGGACTGCTCCACGGGGCTGTCCGGGCGACTTCTGGTGGTGGCCACATGCCGATTGAAGCCCCCCATTCCCGGAAACAGCAGCAACCGTAGGTGAATGCTCTTCCGCAGGGGACGCTTCATCCATGAACACCTACGACGTCCTGATCGTCGGCGGCGGCGCCGCCGGCCTGTCGGCAGCCTTGGTCCTGACCCGTGCACGGCGCTCTGTTGTGGTTGTCGATTCCGGGCAGCCACGCAACGCCCCGGCCGCGCACATGCACGGCTTCCTCGGATCGGACGGTCTCCCTCCCGCGGAGTTGCTCGCCGCCGGCCGGCGGGAGGTCATCGGCTACGGCGGGCACCTCATTCCTGGCACGGTTGACGCCATCGGCCCACTCAGTGCCTCCGCTGGAGGCGCGCCGCGCTTCGACGTCACGCTCGATACTGGCGTGGTCCTGTCCGCGCGCCGAGTCCTGGTCAGCACCGGTTTGCGCGACGTCGTGCCCGACATTCCCGGACTGCGGGAGCGGTGGGGACGCGACGTCCTGCATTGTCCGTACTGCCACGGCTACGAGGTTCGCGATCAACCCGTTGGTGTCATCGGCGGCAGTAGTGAGGCCGTTGCGCACGCCGACCTCGTTCGCCAGTGGTCCGATGATGTCGTCTACTTCACCAACGGCACCACCCTGACCGGGGACGAGGTGGAGCGATTCCGTGCGCGAGGCATCGCCACCGTGGGGGGCAGGATTGCGCGGCTCGTCGTCGAGGACGATGCCTTGACCGGAGTAGAGCTATCCGGAGGGGAGGTCGTGCCGCGCGTGGCGGTCTTCGTGCGTTCCCGGCTTGTTCCCAACGCCGGCCTGCTGGACGCCCTTGGCTGCGCGAGCGACAGCACGGGCTGGGTCACCGCTGACCCCACGGGGCGCACCGGCGTCCCAGGTGTATGGGTGGCGGGAAACGCTTCGAATCCCAGGGCTCAGGTCATCACAGCCGCCGGCGAAGGATCCGCAGCAGCCATCGCAATCAACAACGACCTTGTCGAGGAAGACGTCGCCCAATCAGTCGCACAGGCCCGAGCTCACACGGTCGCCTCGTCCTCGGGGAGACCCACTCGATAGTCAAAACAACGGCCATGACATCTGCATTGCAGCACGACGCCAGCTGTCTGTCCTCTACGTGAGGGCAGCCGGCGAACCCTGGCGACGCAGGCGTGAGCACCGGGCCAGGTCACGGGTGCTCATGCTCTTGAGCTGATCGGTGCTGCACCGTCCCCGCTGAGCTTCTCCAGGCGGGTGCGCAGCAGGTCAACCCGGTGGGCGTTGCCGTGGAGCCCGAGGTACCGCGTCCCGAACTGGGCGAGCAGGGCGTCGTCGAGTCGCCGTACGGCGCCTGGCGGGTATCTGTAGCCCATTCGATCGGTGATCGCTGCCGAATCGACGGCGGGCAAGAGCCCGGAGAGTTCGTGTAGCGAGGTGATCCCGAGTTCGAGAAGAAGCCCTGAGATCCACGTGTAGTGGTCGGTGCGGGACCAGCCGGCTTCCGGGTAGTGCCCGGCAAGGAACGCAGCGAGTTCCTGGTTTCCGATCCGGGGATCATCCGCGTCCACCTCGGGCGCCGGTTCGGCCATCCGCTCGCGCATCCGGTCCCGGATGACCTCGAATTCCCGGTCTGCCAGTTCCAGCAGGCCGGCGGCCAGCGCGAACCTGCGGTTCAGGTCGGGAGCGAGGGCTTCCGGGATCGTGCCCTTGTAGCGGATGTCGTGCTCGAACTCAGCCCAGGCGTGTTGCAGCACCGTACGGATCTGGATCTGCGCGCTCGGCACGCGCACCAGATCGGTCTGTACCGTCCCCAGCCAGATCGGGTCGAGAGAGACCTGCAGGTGCCGGCTGACGTAACCGAACCTGCCTTCGTTCGCTGTCGCCTGTCCCAGATCCAGGTCCCGGACCACGCCGAGTTGGTCCTTGACGACGTCCGCCACCGCGGCGACGTCGCTGGTCACATAGGTGATGACGCGGGCGCCGATCTGGTCGGTGATGTCGCGAAGCGGGTCACGATATAGCGGGAGCCCGTCCACGGTCTTGGCCGTCTTTGCGGCGAATGACCCGACGCTCTTCCCGCGCCATGCGATGTATTGATAGTTGATCCCCGCGTCGTCGAGGACGGTGGTGAGCCAGGCCGCAAGTCGCCCCGCCAACTCCTCGACCTGTGGCTGGAGCTGTGCATACGTGCGGGCGGATTCCCGGACGAGGCTTTCAAGATCCAGCTCCGCCGCCGTCCCCGAATCCTCCGCAAGCGCCGGCTGCGGCGAGACGGACGCGGTCGCAGCGGCGGCCGCTTGCGCAGCGGCCACCGTGAGCGGCTTGCGGGGTGCGGGGCGCAGGCCGTCGGGAAGCGTCGGCGTCACGATGCGCCCGGTCTCCGGGTCCCCGTACACGGTGATCAACTCGGGACGCCTCGCAGCGACCATGGCAACGTAGGCGCAGACGACTGAGTCGAGCTGGTCCTCGACGCGGCGCAGTTCACCCTTGCGCCTTGCACCCACCACACCGGCGACCATTGCGCGCCACGCGGCGTTTCCCGCTACTCGGAGGGGGAGCCGGGCATGCTCAAGCCCCTCGATGAGGGAGATGAGGCGGAGCATCTCCGCGTGGAGCAACGGGAACGGACGGTTGGATCGCTGCTTGTACTTCAGTGTGCGCCCGAGCCGGAACAGCGCGACGAGTGCAGCGTGCGGATAAACCTCGATGGCGCGCCTGGTGGCTGCCTGGACCGGGTCGATTTCCAGGCTGAGACGGGTGGCCAGCCGGGCGCCACGAGGGCCACCGCTGAACTCCGGCTTACCGGTGTTGGTCGGGTGCGTGCCGGCATCGAAACGGGCGAAGTCGTGGTTCAGGGCGGCCTCGCACGGCCGGTTCCCTGTCGGATTGGTGACGACGAGCGGGGCATCGATCCCGACGAGGCAATCACCGGCCACGTAACCGCTGAGCGCTTCTGCGATCTGTGCATCCGTCGTGGCCCGGGACAGGTGCACCAGGCTGCCACTCTCGTCGATCACGGCGAGACCCGACGGGGCGCGCTCGCCCCAGGCGAGATCGATACCAACGAAGTTCACGTCACCGACTTCCTCCGCCGACCCTTGGTGGGTCCGTTCGAGGACCGTATCGCGTCGGCCGCAGCGTGTGGTGCCATGTTCGGGCTACTTCTCCGGGTTGGACCCACCCGGGATCATGCACGCTGGTTGGATGTTGCCGTGACCAATGCCGGCGAAGCAATCCCAGAACTCGGGACCGGTTCGGACGCGGTTCCCGCTGCGGTGGCGAAGCGTCGGCTCTACTACCTGGACAATGTTCGGGCGGTCGCCGTGCTGGCTGTCGTGCTCTTGCACACCTCGATCTGCTACATGGTCGCCGCGCCGAAGTGGTGGTACGTCGTTGACCCCGACGTGAGCACCGTCTTCACGGTCATCGTGCTGATCGTGGACGTGCCGGTCATGTCGGCGATGTTCCTGGTGGCCGGCTACTTCGCAATTCCTTCGAGGCGGCGACGTGGACCGGGTGGCTTCGTCAAGGAGAAGCTCATCAGGCTTGGCGCGCCCTGGGTGTTCGGCGCCGTGGTCCTGGCTCCGGCTCTCACCTATCTGAGCTATGTCTCGCGCGGTGTTCCGATGCCCTACCTGCAGTTCTGGGCGACGGACTTCTGGGGGCCGATGTACCAGCAGTCGGTGTACTGGTTCCTCGGCGTCCTGCTCGCGCTGTTCCTGCTCCTGGCCGTGGCGCTCAGGGTTGATCCGGCTCTGGGGGAGCGCCCGGCCGTGCCGGCGGCCGCGCCGTGGCGGGCCGTGCTGGTCGTCTTCGCTGTGGGGGCGGTGGCGGCAGCGGCGGTGTCGCCGTTCTTCGGGCTCGACGACTGGCACTCGGTCGGCTGGGTGTTCGTGATCCAGCCCGCGCGGGTGGCCCTCTACCCGGCCTTCTTCGTCCTCGGGATCCACGCCGAACGCCAGGGCTGGCTGGCCGGGGACGGCTGGCGGCCGGCGCCCGGGGCCTGGGTCACGGCGGCGGCGGTCACGGGGATCGGCTACCTCGCTTTCCGCATCTCCGGATACTCGGCAGCCGTCCCGGCACGGATGATGGGTGGGGTGCTGTTCGCGGCGTTCTGCGTGTCTGGTGTGTTGGCTGCGGTGGCGGGATTCTCCCGCTGGGGAGAACGCTCCACGCGGATGTGGCGAATCCTGGCCGACAACGCCTTCGGCATCTACTACGTGCACCCGCTCGTGCTGTACCCGGGCGCCTGGCTCCTTGCCGGTTTCTCGATCCCCGGAGCCCTGAAGGCCGTCATCCTGCTGGCGGTCACGATCGCGCTTTCGCTCGCCATCAGTGCAGGCATCCTCAGGCGAGCACCGATCCTTCGCAGGATGTTCTAGAACGGTCTCTGGCGGAGGCGCTGTGGGGGATGCATCCGCAGATAGCATCTGAATCGTTCCGAGATGATGTTCAGTCGAACTCGGGGGTCAGCGAGCTGTTTCCCGGCCCGAAGTGCTTGAGAATGGCGAGCGGCTCGGTGGCGCTGTGGTTGGTCACGCGGACACCGCGTCTCGCCGCATCCTCCGAAACGAAGAACTCGTCCTCGGTGAGTTCCCCGAACCGGATCAAGGTTGCCGCCGCAGCCTCGTGCACACCAAACGTCCCGCGTCCCTGCACGACGATCGCGCCGTATGCGTCTGTGTCGACCACCGTCACGGAGGCGCCCGGCCCGATGGTGAGCTCCTTCGCGCTGAAGCTTGACGACTTGTAGACGATCCACTTCTCGACGTAGCCCGGGTCTGCGTCGGCCACCGATTGCGCTGTCTCGTAGGGGATGAGTTGCCGGTTCGGCACGAAGTCGGGGTCGACGTTCCTCTCCCAGTCGAGCAGGTCGAGGATGTAGTCCAGGTCGCCGACGCGGTCTGCGGGCGCGTCCTTCCAGAGAAGTTCCTCCGGAACCTCGCGGTTGTTGCTCCAGGACTCGCACATGCACAGCACGTCGGAGGCCGCCTGGGGCTCGTAGGTGCAGGCACTGCCGGGGGCGTGGAGGACACCGGCGGGGATGTCCCAACCGGTGCCGAGCCGGGTGCGGTAGCCGAGGGAGAGTTCGGTGATCCGGTTGTCCCCGCCGAGGCTGAAGCGCACCAGGCGTTCCTTGAGCTCGTCGCGGGTGACCTGTGGCTGGAGGCCGAGGAAAGAAACCGGCTGGGCTGCCAGGTGGTTGTTCATCTGGGGCGAGTAGTAGTAGGCCTCCGGTTTGGACACCTTGCCCAGCGGGATCGCGTGCTGGTCGCGGTGGTGGACGTGGAACGGGAGCGCCTGCTCATTGTCGAAGAACTTCGCGAACACCGGCCACGTGCCGTGCGCGGTCCAGATCCGCTCGCCTATCAGCGCGTCACCGTGGTGGCTGATCAGCTCGTCGAACGGCACCACGCCGCCGTCAGGGTCGACCACGAGGCTGAGGCCCTCGAACTCACCGGTGTTCGAGCCGTTGTCGGCGCGGATCGGGGAGGACAACCAGCGCTCGTCGATGCCCCCCCGATCCTTGCCGAACGCGTAGTAGTCGTCGGGGTGGAGCCGGAGCCGACGGCCTGGCGTGGAGAACACTCTTGGCACCCATGTCGGTGCCAGCCGTAGCACCCCCTCGCCGCCGTTGAGGATGCGGTCGGCAACCGTCGCGGTTAAGGCGACTGAAGGCGTGGTCGGCATAGTTGGGGTTCCTCGTCCCTTGTCGTTGGGTCGTCTGGTGGCTGGTGGGCCGCTGGGTTGTCAGGTCACTGCGGGGAGTCCGGCCGCGCCAACTCGCTCGTGACGATCACTGTTGCGCCCACTTCTGCGGCGCGGTCGAGCAGTGCGTGGCCTGGCCGGCGCTCGGTGATCAGGGTTGTCTTCTCGGAGAGGTCAGCCACTTCGGCGAACTCCCGCTTGCCGAACTTGGTGCTGTCGGCGAGGATCAGGGTGCTGGTGGCGCAGTCCATCATCTCGCGCATCATTCCCGCCTCCGGGAGGCTGCTGGTCCAGACTGTGCCCTCATCGGATACCCCTCCCACTCCAATGATCGCCCAGTTGGCGTGAATCGACCGGGGCTTGCCGGTGCCGTCGGAGAGAGCGACCGGCCCGATGGTCACCTGGGAGCGAAGGCGATACGCGCCTCCGAGGACGTAGATCTCGCGAACCCCGCGCGAGTACAACTCCTGGGGGAGCGCAAGGTTGTTGGTCACCACCGTGAGGCCTCGCTTGGGCGCCAGGTGCCTGGCCAAGGCGAGGGTGGTGGTGCCCCCGTAGATGATCATGCTCTGGCCCTCTTCGATGAAGGTGGCCGCGACCCGCGCGATCTCGTCCTTCGCCGCGGCCTGAGCGTCGGTCCGCTTGACGAACGGCACGACGTCGGTGAACCGGTCGTCCGGCGCGATCGTCACACCGCCGTGCGTCCTTTCGACGGCGCTCTGTGAAGCGAGCATCTCAACGTCCCTACGGACGGTGTCCTCCGAAACGCCGAATTCTGTTGCCAACTCATGGATCGACGCTTGCCCTCGATCCCTGAGGAACTCGAGGATCTCAGCTC
>JADGPA010000079.1 GCA_017882685.1 Propionibacteriaceae bacterium
CGATGCCGGCATCAAGTCCACCGTGTACGGGCGGCCGAAGCACTACTACTCGATCTACCAGAAGATGGTGGTGCGCGGACGCGACTTCGCCGACATCTACGACCTGGTCGGCCTGCGCATCCTCGTGGACAGCCAGCGTGACTGCTACGCGGCCCTCGGCACCCTGCACGCGCGGTGGAACCCCCTCCCCGGGCGGTTCAAGGACTACATCGCCATGCCGAAGTTCAACCTCTACCAGTCGCTGCACACCACCGTTCTCGGCCCCGGCGGCAAGCCCGTGGAGCTGCAGATCCGCACCCAGGAGATGCACAAGCAGGCCGAGTACGGCGTCGCGGCCCACTGGAAGTACAAGGAGGGCAAGGCCGACGGCACAGAGCTCAACTGGGTGCAGCAGATCAGCCAGTGGCAGAAGGAGACCGAGGACCCGGGGGAGTTCCTCGACACCCTGCGGTTCGAGATCGCGACCGACGAGGTGTTCGTGTTCACCCCGAAGGGCGACGTGATCAACCTGCCCGCGGGCGGTACCCCGGTCGACTTCGCCTACGCCGTGCACACCGAGGTCGGGCACCACACGATCGGCGCTCGGGTTAACGGACGCCTCGTCGCGCTCGAATCGGAACTGTCCAGCGGTGACGTCGTCGAAGTGCTCACCTCGAAGTCGCAGAACGCCGGCCCGAGCCGTGACTGGCTGAGCTTCGTCAAGAGCCCGCGGGCCAAGGGCAAGATTCGCCAGTACTTCATGCGGGAACGCCGTGAGGAGTCCGTTGACGGCGGCAAGGAGCTGCTCACCAGGCAGCTGCGCCGCGCCGGGCTGCCGCTGCAGCGGTTGTTGACGCCCGAGCACATGACCGGGCTCACCCAGCACTTCCGGGTCGCGGACGTGAACGCCCTGTACGCGGCCATCGGCGAGGGCGCGATCAGCCCCCAGTCCGTCGTACAGCGCCTGATCGCCAGCGAGGGCGGCGCAGAGGAGGTCGCTGAGCTCGGTGGCGAGGACACCTCGGTTATCGGACGGCCGCGTCGCAGCCGAGTATCTGGCAACGAGGCCGGTGTTGTGGTCCAGGGCGACGCGAACGTCTGGGTGAAGCTGGCGCGGTGCTGCATGCCGGTGCCCGGCGACGAGATCCTCGGCTTCGTGACGCGGGAGAACGGCGTGTCGGTGCACCGGATCGACTGCACCAACGCCCATGACCTTCGGCACCAGCCCGATCGCCTTGTCGAGGTGGCCTGGGCGCCGACCGCCACGAGCTCGTTCATGGTCGCGCTGGCCGTGGACGGCCTCGACCGTACCGGCATCCTCTCCGAAGTGAGCAAGGTGATGGGGGAGCACCACATCTCGATCCTGTCGGCGACCCTGAACACGGCCAAGG
Source organism: Propionibacteriaceae bacterium (assembly GCA_017882685.1). GTDB lineage: Bacteria > Actinomycetota > Actinomycetes > Propionibacteriales > Propionibacteriaceae > Propionicimonas. The sequence goes on from JADGPA010000079.1 coordinate 1,371, forward strand.
ACCGGACGTTCAAGTTCCGGTTCACCTTCGAAACCACCGACCCCAAGCACCTGGAGCACCTGATCGGTGCGATCCGGAAGGTCCCGGGCGTCTACGACGTCTTCCGCCTCAAGAACTGAACCGCGCAGCGATCGTTACGGCTCAGCGGTTGAAGTCGGCCAGCGTCGCCTTGGCCTGGTCGAGCCAGGTCCGGTAGGTCGCGATCGAGTCCGTGGCCTTCGCCGCAGCCGCCTTGTCGCCGCGGGCGGTGGCCTTGGCTGCCTTCTCGGTGAGCTTGTCGATCTCCGATGACAGCATCCCCACCGTCTCCTCAGCGCGGGCGCGAGCCTGCGGGTCGGTGCGCCGCCACTCGTCCTCCTCGGCGCTGCGGACAGCGGTCTCCAGCACCTTCACGCGGGAGTCGAGGGTACGGATCTGCTCGCGCGGCACGCGACCGTAGGCGTTGTACTTCTCCAGGAACGTCCGAAACGTTGCGCGGGCGGTGGCGAGGTCGCTCACGGGAACGATGGTGGCCTCGGCCTCGTCCAGGAGCGCCAGCTTTGCCTCCAGGTTGGACTTGAACTCCGCGTCCTGCTCGCTGAGCACGGAGGAGCGGGCGTTGAAGAAGTCGTCCTGGATGCCGCGGAACTCTGCCCACAGGGCGTCGTCGATGTCGCGGGGAGCCGCGCCAGCGGCCTTCCAGCGGGTCATCAGGTCGCGGAACGCGCCGGCGGTGGGTCCCCACTCGGTGGAGTTCGCGAGCTCGCGGGCCTCGACGATGATCTGCTCCTTCGCGGCCTTGGCGACATCGCGCTTGGCCGCCTGCTCGGCGAACTGCGACTTGCGGCGACGGGTGTATGTCGTCCGGGCCGCAGAGAACCGGTGCCAGAGGGCGTCGTCGGTGGCCCGGTCGATGCGGGGGAGCGCCTTCCATTCGTCCAGCAGTGCCCGGAAGCGGTTCACGCCTCCGCGCCAGTCGTTGCCGAGGGCAAGCGTCTCGGCCTCGGCGACCATGCGCTCCTTGGTCTCTTTCGTCACCTCGAGCTGCTTCGACCTCTCGGCCTTGCGTGCTTCGGTCTGCTCGGCGAGCAGCGGCTGCAGCGCGTCCAGGCGGGCCACCAGCGATTCGAGGTCACCCACCGCATTGGCGCTGGCAACGCTGCCACGCACCGAGCTGATGCTGTGGCGGGCTTCCTCGGGCGACAATGCGCCGCCCTTGACCCGCGTCTCCAGCAGCCCCACCTCCACCCCGAGCGCCTCGTAGCGGCGGGTGTAGAAGGCAAGGGCTTCGCTGGCCTCGACATCGGGAATCTGACCAACAGACCGCTCGCCTTCAGCCGTGCGCACGTACACCGTGCCATCGGCATCAACGCGACCGAAGTCCGCCGGACCTGTGGTGGAAGTCATGGGGATCATCTTGCCTGATCCGGCGTCGTTTGTGACAACGGCTTGAGCGTGTGGTCTCCGATAGGCTGTGGCTCGTGTTCCTGGCAACCCTGACAACTGGCCAATGGCAGGCCAACTGCTATGTCGTCGCAGCACCCGGCGTGGCTGACTGCGTGATTATCGACCCCGGTCAGGACGCCGCTGCCGGGCTGCGGGACGTGTTGGCGGAGAACCAGCTGAAGCCGAAGGGCCTGCTTGCAACCCACGGGCATTTCGACCACATTGCCTGCGCTGCCGAGATCGCGGACGAGTTCAACGTCCCGCTGTGGATCCACTCCGCCGACCGCCACCTGCTGACCGAGCCCACTGCCGGCCTCAGCGCCGAAGGGGCCGCGATGCTGAAGCAACTGCTGCGCACGCCGATGGTCGAGCCGGCGCGGCTGGAGGAGTTCGATTCGGTCACCGAGCTGAACCTCGCGCGCCTGAAGTTCACCGTGACGCATGCCCCCGGGCACACGGAGGGTTCGGTGCTGCTCGGGCTCGACTACAAGAGTCGGCACCCGCAGATCAACCGGCTGGTGTTCACCGGCGACGTCGTGTTCGCCGGCTCGGTGGGACGCACCGACCTGCCCGGCGGTGACCCCCAGGTGATGAGCCGGACGCTCAGCGACGTCGTGCTGGCCCTGCCCGACACGGCCGCGTTGCTGCCCGGGCATGGCGGCCAGACCACCATGGCCCGCGAACGCCTGGAGAACCCCTACCTGCAAGCCGCGACGTCGAGGAACTGATGGTTCGTCCCAAACCACTGTCCGGCTTCCCCGAGTTCTCCCCAACCGGTCGGATCGTCGAACAGCGCGTGCTCGCATCGCTGGCGGACACATTCGAGTTGCACGGCTTCGGCTCCATCGAAACCCGGGCCGTCGAGCCCTTGGAACAGCTCACCCGCAAGGGTGAGATCGACAAGGAAGTGTTCGTCGTGCGCCGGCTGCACGCGGCTGCGGATGCCGCGGACGAGCTCGGCCTGCACTTCGACCTCACCGTGCCGTTCGCCCGTTATGTGCTCGAGCACTCCTCGGAGCTGTCATTCCCGTTCCGCCGCTACCAGATCCAGAAGGCCTGGCGCGGGGAGCGTCCGCAGGAGGGCAGGTACCGCGAGTTCACGCAGGCAGACGTCGACATCGTTGGCTCGGAGACGCTTGCCATCCACCACGACGTCGAGCTGCCGCTGGTCACCCTCGAGGCGCTGGAGAAGCTGCACGTCGACTTCGGTGTCCCGCCGGCAACGATGAGCGTCAACAACCGCCAGCTGTCCGAGGGCTTCTACCGGGGCCTCGGCGTCGAGGACCACCTTGCCGTACTCCAGCTCGTGGACAAGCTCGACAAGATCGGCCCGCAGGCTGTCGGTGACCTGCTGGTCAACGAGGTGGGCCTCAGCCGCTCGGCGGCTGAGGCGTGCCTGCAGCTGGCTGGCATTCGCAGCGGCGACGCGTCCTTCGTCGACAAGGTGTTGGCCCTCGGCGTCGAGCACCCCCTGCTCTCCGCCGGCCTGGAGTCGCTGGCCGACGTGGTCACCGCCGCCGCTGCCGCCGTGCCCGGACGCCTGGTTGCCGACCTGAAGATCGCCCGCGGCCTCGACTACTACACCGGCACCGTGTACGAGACGACGATGGCCGGCTACGAGGCGATGGGCTCCATCTCCTCCGGCGGTCGCTACGACTCCCTTGCCAGCGACGGGCGCACCACCTACCCCGGTGTGGGCCTGAGCATCGGCGTGAGCCGCATCCTCGTGCCGCTGGTTGGCAAGGGTGTGCTGACCGCGTCCCGGCCGGTGCCGAGCTGCGTCCTGGTTGCCGTTGACGCGGAGGAGACCCGCTCGGTGGCGATCGCGACCGCCACCCGTCTGCGGGCCCGCGGCATCCCCTGCGAGGTGGCACCGAAGGCGGACAAGTTCGGCAAGCAGATCCGCTACGCCGACCGTCGGGGCATTCCCTATGTCTGGTTCTCCAACGACGAGGTGAAGGACATCCGCAGCGGCGAACAGCTGCCCGCGGACCCCGACGCCTGGCAACCCCCGGCGGCCGATCTTCGGCCGTCGGTCCTCAGTTCTCCGTCGGCCTGATCGCAGGCCAGGGAAAGGATTCGCACTCGTGATTCGCACTCATCAGGCCGGCTCGCTCCGCGCCGCGCACATCGGCACGACGGTCACTCTGGCCGGCTGGGTTGCCAAGCGCCGCGACCTCGGCGGCGTCGCCTTCCTCGATCTGCGCGACGCCAGTGGCATCGTCCAGGTGGTCGTGCGTGACGACATCCTTGACAGCTCCGGGGCCCACTCGCTGCGTAACGAGTACTGCATCGCCGTCACCGGCGTGGTGGAAGCCCGTCCGGCCGACACCGTCAACGCATCGCTGGTCACCGGCGAGATCGAGGTCGCTGCCCGGACGCTTGAGGTGCTCAACCCGTCGGCGCCGCTGCCGTTCCAGATCGACGAGCGCGTCAACGTCGGCGAAGAGGCACGCCTGAAGTACCGCTACCTCGACCTGCGCCGCCCCGCTCCTGCTGCCGCGCTGCGGTTGCGGTCGCGGGTGAGTGCCGCTGCGCGCAGGGTGCTCGGCGAACGTGACTTCGTTGAGATCGAAACCCCGACACTCACACGGTCCACGCCCGAAGGCGCCCGCGACTTCGTCGTTCCGGCCCGACTGTCCCCGGGCAGCTGGTACGCACTGCCGCAGAGCCCGCAGCTGTTCAAGCAGCTGCTGATGGTTGCCGGCATGGAGCGGTACTACCAGATCGCCCGCTGCTACCGGGACGAGGACTTCCGCGCCGACCGGCAGCCCGAGTTCACCCAGCTCGACATCGAGATGAGCTTCGTCGACCAGGACGACATCATCGAGCTCGCCGAGGCCGTCCTTGTCGAGGTCTGGCGGACGATCGGGGCCGAGCTGGCCATGCCGCTCCCGCGCATGACCTTCGCAGAAGCGATGGACACCTACGGTTCCGACAAGCCCGACCTGCGCTTCGGCCTGCCGCTGACAGAGCTCACCGACTACTTCGCCGACACCACCTTCCGGGTGTTCCAGGCCGCCTACGTCGGCGCCGTGGTCATGCCCGGGGGAGCCAGTCAGCCCCGGCGGACGTTCGACGCCTGGCAGGAGTGGGCGAAGCAGCGTGGGGCCAAGGGTCTTGCCTACGTCACCGTCGCCGAGGACGGCGAGCTGGGTGGCCCGGTGGCAAAGAACCTCACCGATGCAGAGCGTGCCGGCCTCACCGACCGTGTCAGCGCAGCCCCCGGTGACTGCATCTTCTTCGCTGCCGGTGCCCGCAAGTCGTCGCAGGAGCTGCTCGGCGCGGCCCGCAACGAGATCGGTCGCCGCCTCGAACTGATAGACGAGGCCGCCTGGTCACTGCTGTGGGTCGTTGACGCGCCCCTGTTCGAGCCGACCAGCGATGCCGTCGCCGCCGGTGATGTGGCAGTGGGGGAGGGCGCCTGGACCGCGGTCCACCACGCCTTCACCTCGCCGAAGCCGGAGCACGTCGACACCTTCGACACCGATCCGGGGTCGGCGCTGGCCTATGCCTACGACATCGTCTGCAACGGCAACGAGATCGGCGGCGGCTCGATCCGTATCCACCGCCGCGACGTGCAGGAGCGGGTGTTCAAGGTGATGGGCATCGGCGCCGAGGAAGCGCAGGAGAAGTTCGGGTTCCTGCTCGACGCGTTCTCCTTCGGCGCCCCGCCGCACGGCGGAATCGCCTTCGGCTGGGACCGGATCACGGCCCTGCTGGCGAAGACGGAGTCCATTCGCGACGTGATCGCGTTCCCGAAGACCGGCGGCGGCTACGACCCGCTCACCGGGGCCCCGGCGCCGATCACCCCACGGCAGCGCAAGGAGGCCGGCGTGGACTCCGTCCCGCCCGCCCCCATGCCCGTCTGAACCCGCCAGTCAGCGGAGGTCGTCCCCATTGTGGACGTCATCGTCGGCAGCCAGCAGGCCGTAGACCTTGCGGCGGGCGTCGGCGACCAGCTTGGTTGCCGCCTCCAACTGCTGGGCGTTCCCGTTGCGGGTCAGCTCCTTGGCAGCTCCGGCGAGGCTCGCGAACTCCTTCCACAGGCCCTTCACCGCGTCCGGCTGCCAGCCGGCAAGCGCGTCGTTGACCATGTCCCACGGCTTGGTCTGCACATCGGCAGCTGCCTGCTGCCCGGCTTCGGTGAGCCGGTAGGCCTTCTGGCCCTCGTTGTCGAAGGACTCGATGAGCCCCTCGTCCTCGAGCTGGGCCAGCGCTGGGTAGACGGCACCGGGGCTGGGCTTCCAGACCCCGTTGGTGCGCTCACCGAGCGTCTGCATGATCTGGTAGCCGTTACGGGGCTCCTCGGCCAGCAGGGCAAGGATGGAGTAGCGGACATGTCCGCGACGTCCACGCCCGCGGGGACCGGCGCCCATCGGTCCACCCATCGGGCCACCGGCACCGAACGGTCCACCGGGACCGAACGGTCCACCGGGACCGAACCCGCCAGGACCGAAGACGCCAGCGCCGAACGCTGCACCGGGACCGCCGACTCCGAACGCGCCGAAGGCATGACCGCGGCGTGAACCGCGGTGGCCGCCACGGCGGCGCGGGCCGCCGCCTTCTGCGGAATCGTCGAACCAGGTCTCTTCGTTTTCTCCTGCGTTCATCTCTATCTCCTTGAGTCTCATGTTGTCGGTACGTCACCGATATATCGATGATAGGCACGAGAACACACGAAAGCAAGACCCTGGCGCAGCATCAGCCGGCAGGGACGTGGACGCAGCGCGTGGGTGCTGCGGTGTAGCGTCGGCGAGGTGGACACGGACCTGTTCGGAAACCCGGTGGGCGGTGCTACGACACCCGCGCCGGGGGGGTCGTTGAGCAGCCCCGGTCACGCCGACACGCCGCTGGCCGTCCGCATGCGGCCGCGCACGGTGGATGAGATCGTCGGACAGGACCACCTGCTCGGGACCGGCTCGCCGTTGCGCCGGCTCGCCGAGGGACGCGCCGCCATGTCGGTTTTCCTCTGGGGACCGCCCGGCGTCGGGAAGACCACGATCGCTGCGGTCGTCTCCGCGTCCGGACAGCGCCGATTCGTCGAGCTGTCCGCCGTCACCGCCGGTGTGAAGGAGGTGCGGGCGGCGCTCGCAGATGCCCAGCGCGAACTTGCCCGCGGTACTGGCACCGTGTTGTTCGTCGACGAGGTGCACCGGTTCTCCAAGACCCAGCAGGACGTGCTGCTGCCGGCGGTGGAGAACCGACTGGTCACCCTGATCGCTGCGACCACCGAGAACCCTTCGTTCTCGGTCATCTCGCCGCTGCTGAGCCGTTCGCTGCTGCTCACCCTGAAGCCGCTCACCGACGCCGACATCGGCACCCTTCTCGATCGCGCCCTCACAGAGGAGCGTGGTCTGGCCGGTGCCTACGAGCTGGCCGACGAGGCACGGACCGCCCTTCTGCGCTTGTCCGGCGGGGACGCCCGGCGCGCCCTGACCTACCTCGAGGAGGCTGCTGCCGGCGCGTCGGCCCAGCGCGTCAGCCTGATCGACGACGCCATCGTCTCCGCAGCGGTCGACAAGGCCGCGGTGCGCTACGACCGTGACGGCGACCAGCACTACGACGTGATCAGCGCCTTCATCAAGAGCCTGCGCGGCTCTGACGTCCAGGCAGGCCTGCACTACCTGGCACGGATGATGGAAGCCGGGGAGGACCCACGCTTCATTGCGCGGCGGCTCATCATCCTTGCAAGCGAGGACATCGGAATGGCCGCACCCTCGGTGCTCCAGACCTGCGTAGCGGCCGCACAGGCCGTACAGCTGATCGGAATGCCGGAGGCAAGGATCAACCTTGCCCACGCCGTGATCGCGTGCGCCATGGCCCCCAAGTCGAACGCCGTGGTGAAGGCAGTGGATGCTGCCATCGCCGACGTCCGCGCCGGGCGCATCGGCACTGTCCCGCCGGCACTTCGCGACGCCCACTACCCAGGGGCCAAGCAGCACGGCCACGGCCAGGGCTACATCTACGCGCACGACGCTGAACACGGGGTTGCGAGCCAGCAGTACCTGCCCGACGAGGTGGCGGGCGCGCGCTACTACGAGCCGACCGAGCATGGCTTCGAGGCAGCAATGGCCGAACGGCTACGGATGCTGGAGGAATTGCTGGGTCGGGAGTGAGTAGCGACCGGCGGAATGAATCTCCTGCCTCGAAGGTTGCCCGCAGCGTGACCCATACCTACAAGCCCTGGCCAGCTCTCTGGGCGTTGGTGGTGGGATTCTTCATGATCCTCGTCGACACCACGATCGTCTCGGTGGCGAACCCGCGGATCATGCAGGGACTCGGCGCCGACATCAACTCCGTCATCTGGGTCACCAGCGCCTACCTGCTGGCCTATGCCGTGCCGCTCCTGGTGACCGGACGCCTCGGCGACCGGTTCGGCCCCAAGCGGATCTACCTCATCGGCCTCGTCGTCTTCACGCTCGCCTCCGCGTGGTGTGGCTTCGCCGGCTCGATCGAGATCCTGATCGCCGCGCGCGCCGTCCAGGGCCTTGGTGCTGCGCTGCTCACCCCGCAGACGATGGCTGTGATCACTCGCACCTTCCCGCCGCACGACCGCGGTCGCGCGATGAGCCTGTGGGGAGCAACGGCGTCAGTCGCGATGCTGGTCGGGCCCATCCTCGGCGGGTTCCTCGTCGACGGGCTCGGCTGGGAATGGATCTTCTTTGTCAACGTGCCCGTGGGCATCGTCGGGTTCATCGTTGCCTGGCGGCTCGTTCCGGACCTGGAGACCCACAGCCACAGGTTCGACATACCCGGCGTTGTGCTCTGGGCGATCGGCATGTTCTGCCTTGTCTTCGGCATCCAGGAGGGCGAGACCTTCAACTGGGGCCAGATCTGGGGCCCTGTCAGCGTGTGGGGCCTGATCATCACCGGCATCGTCGTGCTCGGCGTCTTCGTGTGGTGGCAACGCCAGGGCCGCGGTGAGCCGCTGCTGCCGCTGCAGCTGTTCGGTGACCGGAACTTCTCGCTGGCCAATGGCGCGATCGCCATGGTCGGCGTCGCGGTCACCGCCAACTCGCTGCCGCTAGTGTTCTACTACCAGCTGGTGCTCGGCTTCAGTCCGACGCGGGCGGCCCTGCAGCTGGTGCCGATGGCTGTGTTCTCGGGAGGCCTTGCGCCGCTGGTCGGTCGCCTGGTCGACCGGGTCAACGCGCGCTACCTGGCCACCGCAGGGCTGCTGGGCATGGCCGGCTCCATGCTCTGGTACTCGCTGTGGCTGGTGCCGGACGAGACCCTGTGGTGGCGCCTGCTGTTCCCGAGCGCCCTGATGGGCATCGCCAGCGCCTTCACCTGGTCGCCGATCGGCGCGACCGCCACCCACAACCTCGCCCCGGCCAACGCCGGCGCGGGTTCCGGGGTGTACAACTCGGTGCGCCAGGTCGGGTCCGTCCTCGGCAGTGCTGCGATTGCCGTGCTGATCGAGGCCCGCCTGGCTGCCAGCCTCCCCGGTGGGGCGAGCGCCGGCAGCCGGGCCGAGGCCGCAGGACGCCTGCCTGAGGCGCTGCAGCCCGGGTTCAGCTCCGCGATGAGCACCAGCATGCTGCTGCCGGCCTCCGCAGCGCTGGTGGGTGCCGTGCTCTGCTTCTTCTTCGCCCCGCGCGTCGCCAACCGGGGCTGGGGCGCCGTCCCGGCCGCAGCCGAGCCAGCTGGAGCAGATGCGGCGCACTGAGGCTCAGTCGTCTGTTCCTCGCAGTTCGTTCCTCACTGCTCGTCAAGACTCCTCGGCATGCAGCCGCTGCGCGCCTCCATGCCTTCGTCGTCTAGGCTTCACCCGTCACGTCCCCATCAGACAGCGAGGTAGCCCATGTCCGCCGGAGAGATCGCCGGTCTCATCGCCGCGGTGGCCGCAGTGGCCTTCGTGGTGTTCTGCGCCGTCCCCCTGTTGAAGCTCGGCCGTGTGCTGGAGGAGGTGCGCCTCGCCGTCCGCGACGTCGGGCACAACTCGGTGCCGATCCTGCAGGAGCTCAAGGGCACCGTCACTGCCACCAACACCGAACTCGGCAAGCTCAGCATCGTGACGGACGACGTTGCGAAGGTGAGCGCCCACGCCACCGTCGTCAGTGCGAACGCCGCCCAGCTCTCCACCCTGTTCGCCTCCACCCTCGGTGGGCCGCTGATCAAGACCGCGGCCTTCACCTACGGGGTGCGTCAGGCTGTGACCGGCAAGAGGGCCGGCACCAAGAAGGGCAAGTGATGGGCAAGCGGCTGTTCTGGTTCGCCGTCGGCGTGGGACTCACCGCGCTCGTCGTGGTCAAGGGCCGCGAGTACTACCAGCGTTACACCCCCAAGGGTGTCGCGGACCAGATCGAGAAGAGCCGCACCGGCCTTGTCGACTGGGTCGGCGAGTTCCTCTCCACGATGGGCGAGGCGATGGACGCCCGCGAGGGGGAGCTGCGGGAGGCTCTCGGCCTGGACGAGTGAAACCACTCGTCCAGGAGAATCCACTGCCCCCGTAGTCCGGCGGAAGACCGCCACATCCCTAAGGAAAACAACCAATGAAAACAGCTGACATCCGCCAGCGCTTCCTCGACTACTTCGCGGCGCGGGGTCACACGATCGTGCCCTCGACCCCGCTGGTCTACAACGACCCCACCCTGCTGTTCGTCAACGCCGGCATGGTGCCGTTCAAGCCGTACTTCACCGGTGCGGAAGACGCCCCTTACGACCGGGCGGTGAGCGTGCAGAAGTGCGTGCGCACACTCGACATCGAAGAGGTCGGCAAGACCACCCGGCACGGCACGTTCTTCCAGATGAACGGCAACTTCTCCTTCGGCGACTACTTCAAGGAAGGCGCCATCGACTACGCCTGGGAGCTGGTCACCGGTA
>JADGPA010000008.1 GCA_017882685.1 Propionibacteriaceae bacterium
CCGGAAGAACGGTTGGAGCTTGGCCTCCAGCGCGGCGACGTCCGCGGGGCAGCTGAAGCAGATGTCCTGGCTGACGGGCCCCGCAGGGGCGGAGGGAATGAGCGGGAAGCCGGGCGAGACGTTCGGCACCCAGGCGACCCCGGTACGGCGGGCTGCCGCGATCTCGACGGCGAAGTCGGCCATGTCGGAGGCTGGGTAGGGGTCGCGCCACTGGGCCCGCTGATAAGGGTCGCCCTTGGGCGCGTGGACGTAGGTGTTCAGGCGGTTGGCTCCCATCCAGCCGATCATGGACATCCGGTCGGCATGGCTCCACGTCGGCCCGTAGGCGCCTTCGATCACGCCGGCGAACGCGAAGGGTGCGGACGTCGTCGCCGAAGAGGCAGGTACGGCGAGCACTGCGGTCGTGACGAGGACGAGACCGACGAGCCCGCGCAGGGCGTTGAGGAGCATGGGTGAGACGCGGGTCCGCGAAGTCGCACCGACCTTCAACGCGCTCAGCGTGCTGTGGCTCCGTCGCATGGTGGCTACTTCGACGTGACGGGCCAAGGTCCTGCGCCCGGTTCGCCAGAGCAGCTGGGCGCGTCGCCGGCGGCGTGGCGGCTGGCTCGGCAGCAGGACGCCGCACCCGGGCTGCTGGCCGGGGAGTGGGCCGCGACCGTCGTGGCGGCCATCGCAGGCCGCAGCCGGTGACAGCAGCCTGCAGCCGCTGCTCCGCCGTGCTGACCGACTGCCTACCTGATGACTGCGTACTGGAGGGGCCGACCGGCTCGTGGTTTCGGGGACCTAGTGCCCTGTTGTGCGGCCCTCAGTCGTCCGGACGATCAAGGTGTGAAGGTGGATCTGACGAAGGCGCAGCCGCTGGACTGGTTCGACTGGCGGGCCACCACTGTGCAGGGCCGACCGGCCGGATATGGCGTCGCCGGGCAGGGCCGGCCGCTGGTGTTCCTGCATGGCTGGGGACTGGGCTACCGCAGCTACAAGCGTTCCATGCGGCAGTTGGTGCGGCTCGGCTTCGAGGTTTACGCGCCCGGCCTGCCAGGACTGAGCGGCACCCCGGACCTGCCCGCGGAGGGTTTCTCGTTGGGTGGCTATGCGGCCTGGGTCGCCGACTTCCTCGATGCGGTCGGGGTCACCGGCCCGGCGCTGCTGGTCGGGCACTCCTTCGGCGGCGGCGTGGCGATCCAGCTGGCGTACGACTTCCCCGACCGGGTGGCGCAGCTGGTGGTGGTCAACTCCATCGGCGGGTCGGCCGCCGGTTCTGGCTCGGCGGTCCGGACCCTGGTCCAGCGTCCGATCTGGGACTGGGGCCTGCACCTGCATGCCGACCTGTGGCCCTGGCGGCAGGTCACCAGGGTGCTGCCGATCATCGTCGACGACATCGTCCCGAACCTGCTGCACAACCCTGGTGGGGTCGTCCGGGTGGCCGGCCTGGCCCGTCGTGCCAACCTGACGTACGAGCTGGAGGAGTTGCGGCGTCGGGAGCTGCCGGTCGTGGTCTTGTGGGGGTCGCAGGACAAGGTGCTGCCGCGGTTGGCGCTGGACCCGCTGTGCGCTGCGCTCGGGACCAGCTGTGTGACAGTCCCGGGCAGCCACGGCTGGCTGCTGGCCGACCCCAAGACGTTCGGCGAGGTGATGACCAACGTGGTGGCGCTGGCCGGATTCGCGGCACCGAAGGTAGAGCGACTTGCTGGATGAGCCTTCACCCGTTGACTGGAGTCGGTATTCGCCGTCGGCCCCATCAGGTCGTGGCCGCTGTGGGCGTCGCGGTCCTTGAGGAATGAGCATCCTCGACGTCGGCCGCGGTGACGCGGGCCTTCGCTCGGACGCCGTGTCGCGCAGCGCCGGGTCGAGTGCTCGGGCTGGGCCGGCAGCGGCGCGGGGCTGGCGACCCGGTATTCGGTGAGTCAGCGCCCATGGCCAGGTCCGCCGGCGTCCTGCTGGTGCTCGTGCGCGGCATTGAGGGCGGCCGCCCGCAGCTGGGCCCTGGTGCGGTTGGGCAGGAGCTGCCTGGCAGTCGCGACATCGGCGTTGTCCCAGACGCACCAGAGGACTACGACGGCGCTGGGGAGCACCTCGTACCGGGGCTCGACCGGGGGCTGCTGCTGTGTGTTGCGCAGCGCGGGTGCCGATGTAGTTGTTACGGGGCGTCGCCGCGATTCTCTCGACGCGTTGAAAGAGCAGATCGGCGCGAGAGTGGTCCGTGCCGACCTGGCCAAAGATGCGGGCCGGGTCGCGGTCCTCGAGAGTGTGTCGTCCTCACACGGTCGACTCGACATCCTGGTCAAGAACGCTGGGATCTGTGACGGAGGGCCACTCAAGGACCAGTCGTTGGAACAGTTGCGCGACGTCATCGAAATTGACCTCGTCGCGGTCATCGACATTGCCGCCTCGCCGCGCCGATGCTGTTCCGAAGCGAACACGCAAGCGTCGTAAACGTCACCTCGATCTTCGGACTGGTCGGATCTCGTGGTGCGATGGCAGCCTACAACGCGAGCAAGGGCGGTGTTGTCAACTTCACCCGTCATCTCGCCGCTCAGTGGGGTCCGCGCGGAGTGCGCGTCAACGCCCTCGCACCTGGCTACTTTCCGACGGAACTGACCGGTGGCCTCGCCGA
>JADGPA010000080.1 GCA_017882685.1 Propionibacteriaceae bacterium
CGCGCCGGCGCGAAGTCGACGCTTCATCGTGGACTGGCTGACCCCGGTCATGGTCGCGGCCCTGCTCAGCTGGTAGCGGGGTCGTGTCGCGGTGGTCTGGCCCGGGTCAGTGACCTGGGTCGGGTGAACCATGCCCGGACCCTGCCAGGGTATTTGCTAGATCGGGTGGTGACGCGCCGCGGGTAGCGGAGCGAGCGTTGCGGATGTCGGCGGCGGCGGCGGTCGCGGCGTGGCTGATCGCCGCCATTGAGTGGACGTGTACGTGGTGTTGGTACTTCGAGCGCGACGCCAGACCGTCCTGCTCGTCCGGGGCAGCGGCCGCGACAGGTCAATCCAATGCGGAACTCACCCCCGGCCTCGGCCGAACCGCCCCCGGCGCTCCGGTCGGGGCCGGGATGTGGCGCGGCACCAAGAGACCCGCCCACGTCCCGCGTCAGCCGGCGGTGACCGTTACGTCGTGCTCGAGGAAGAACCGCAGCATCTCGGCGGAGGCGTCAGGGCCCCGCGCGTCGGTGTAGGACCCACCGGGTTCCCGCCGGACCAGGCGTGCGCGCCGCCGTGCACGGTCCACTGCTCGGCCATGACCCTGCCGTCGGCGTCGCGGTACACGCTCCGGCTGTAGTGGCCGCCGTTCGCTGTGCCACGCCCCGCCACCCCGACCCGGTCGAAGAACGGGTGCAGCAGCATCCCCCCGCGTGTTGCTCCCGCACCGCGCCGGCCTCCGGCTCGGTCAGCACCGGCTCGAGGTTGCGGTCGAGAACGAACGTGCCCTGCCGTCTACACGTCCATCGGGTTCGCCCCGACAACCGAGCCGGCCGTCGCGATTGTCCGTCGTGTCTCTGTGGGGCCTACCCGACAGTAGCGGAGGGACCCCCGCTGGCCTGGATGCGGGCGAACGTACGGGCACGCAGATCCGCCGGCACTTCCACGGCCGCCCCGGTGGCCAGCAACGCCGGAAGCCCGCGAAGCTCATCGACCTCGTCGCGGCAGTGACCGCAGCTGGCCAGGTGGGCCGCGAACGCGCGCGCCTCGCCCGGGTCGAGGACGCCGAGCACGTAGCCGGCCAGATCAGGGTACGGAAGCGGGTGCGTGGCCATGAACCCCCATCTCCACCAGAGCGAGTTTCAGTGCCCGTAACGCATAGTAGGAGCGGGTCTTGACCGTGCCGAGGGGGATGCCCAGGATCGCCGCGATCGCTGGCTGGGTCAGGTCACCCCAGTAGGACAGCACTAGCACCTCCCGATGCGATAGCGACAGCGAGTCCATCGCCTGGTCGACCATCAGCCGGGTCAGCATCGCGTCGGTCGCGTCGCTCGCTGCCGCGACCTCGCCGCGCTCGGGCTCGAACGGCCGGGAGGAGGGGCGGCGCCACAGGTCCACCGCCAGGCAGCGAACCAGCGTAAACAGGTAGGCGCCGACGGTGCCGCGGGAGTGGTCGAACCGGTCGGCGGTGCGCCACAGCCGCAGAAAGCCCTCCTGCACCAGCTCCCCGGCCAGCTCTCGGTCACCGAGCACCCGCAGACCGAACTCGTACACCCGGCGCTCATACCGCCGGTACAGCTCCTCCAGCGCCTCGCGCTCGTCTCCGGAGGCGACGCGCCGCAGCAGGACGTCGTCATCCAGCATCACCGAATCGGTTGTGTTCAGCTCCCGCTCCAGCAGAGCGATGGGGAACATCACGTTTCTGACCTTCCTATTCGGCGGCCTTACTGGTGTAAGACCGTCGGCGTCACTGAGCGTCTCTCGGCTGACCGACATTAGGAACCTTTAAGGTTCCAGGGTGGTGGCCGCGCGATCTTGGCTGCCAGCAAAGGAATTGGTTGCTGGGCATTGGGTGATACCCGAATCGGTCCACCCCGGGAAGGGGTGCGTCATGCTGGTTCCCCACGGCTCCCTTCCGGGGAAGCTGGTGACCGTGAGGTTGGCGTCGTAAAGACTCTCCTGGTCCAGCTGCCCGGCTTTGCCGCCGACGGCTCTGCTCGCCTGCTGGAGCTGGAGCCCGGACAGGAGGCCACTTTCGGCCGGGGCGCCCCGGAAGAGCGGGTGGACATCGTCCTTCCCGACCCGGCGGTGTCCCGGCTGGCTGGCCAGATCCGGGCGGTCGAGGATCACTGGACAATGAGCAACCTCAGCCGAGGCACGACCTACATTGTCGAGAACCCCGAAGGGGGAGGCGAGTTCATCAAGGTGGCGCCCAGTCGACTAGATGCCCCCGTGCCGTTCGAGTTCGCCCGCGTGCTACTCCCCGGCACGCAGGATGGCGTGTCGTTTAGCGTCTTCGCGCCGCAGCACACGTACGCAGACACGCCCACCTCCGGGCACCCCACCGGTCAGCAGACGCAGGCCGCCTTCCCGATGGACGAGACCGCGAAGTACTTCCTTGTTCTGGTGGCGCTATGCGAACCGCGGCTACGGGATGCTTCTTCGTCCGTGATCCCGCCCGTTCCCGAGATCCTGCAGCGGCTGCGGGGGTTGGAGTCATGCCGGGACCTCACCCGCGCGGCCGTCAACTTCCACATCGACTACCTCGCCCGGATGAAGCTGCGAGTGCGCAGGCCCGGCGACACCGGCCTGCAGGGCAAGGCTGACTGGCAGCGCACTTCGCTGGTGTCACTTGCGCTGCGGTTCGACGTGGTGCGTGAGGAGCACCTAGCGCTGCTCCCCTCCA
>JADGPA010000004.1 GCA_017882685.1 Propionibacteriaceae bacterium
CCCCTGCCCCTGCTCCTGCCCCTGCTCCTGCCCCTGCTCCTGCCCCTGCTCCTGCCCCTGCCCCTGCCCCTGCTCCTGCCCCTGCTCCTGCCCCTGCTCCTGCGGCCCCCGCCCCCGCCCCCGCCCCCGCCGCCCCCGCTCCGGTGCCATCCCCGGCGGCGGCGTCACCGTCCCCTGCTCCCGGCCGGCGCGTGGCTGAGGACGCCCCAGAGACCAGCTACGTCACGCCGCTGGTGCGCAAGATGGCCGAGGCCAACGGCATCGACCTGAACACGCTCACCGGCACCGGCGTTGGCGGGCGCATCCGCAAGCAGGACGTCCTTGCTGCCGCGGAGGCGGCAAAGGCAGCCGCAGAAGCGGCGAAGGCTGCCGCAGAGGCTGCACGCAAGGCGGCTGCAGCGCCCGCTCCGGCACCGGCGGCCCCGGCTGCGGCAACGGCTCCCGCCGCGGCGGCGTCCGGCACCGAGTCAGGCAAGCGCGGCACGACGGAGAAGATGACCCGCATCAGGGCCACCATCGCCAAGCGCATGGTGGAGTCTCTGCAGGTCTCCGCCCAGCTCACCGCCACCGTCGAGGTCGACCTCACCGCGGTGTCGAAGCTGCGCGCGAAGGAGAAGGACGCGTTCAAGGCCCGCGAGGGCGTCGGGCTGTCCTACCTGCCGTTCATCGCAAAGGCTGCTGTCGAGGCACTGAAGCAACACCCCAAGGTAAACGCGACGATCGACACCGAGGCCGGCACCATCACCTATGCCGACGCCGAGCACCTTGGCATCGCCGTCGACACCGAGAAGGGCCTGATGGTCCCAGTCGTCAGGGACGCCGGCGACCTGTCGGTGAGTGGATTGGCGAAGAAGATCGGCGACCTGGCTGCCCGCAGCCGCTCCAACAAGGTCACCCCTGACGAGCTCGGCGGTGGCACGTTCACGATCACGAACTACGGCTCTGCCGGCACCCTGTTCGACACCCCGATCATCAACCAGCCGCAGGTCGGCATCCTCGGCACCGGCGCACTGGTGAAGCGTCCTATGGTGGTCAAGGACCCGAACCTCGGGGAGATCGTCGCGGTGCGCGACATGATGTACCTCTCGATGAGCTACGACCACCGGCTCGTGGACGGCGCAGAGGCTGCCCGTTTCCTGAGCTTCGTGAAGGCGCGGCTCGAGGAGGGTGCCTTCGAGCTGTGACGGCCGCTACCACCACGGGCAGGGAGCAGGTGCCGGACGCTCGTCCGGTCGGTTTCCGCTACCTCGGGCTGGCCGAGGGGCTGCTGACCGACTACCACGAGGCGTGGGCCCTGCAGCGCCAGGTACATGCCCAGGTGGCCTCCGGTGAACTCGGCCCCCAGGTGCTCTACGTGGAGCACCCCCCGGTCTACACCGCCGGCCGGCGCACCGAGCCGCACGAGCGTCCCCTCGACGGCACGCCGGTTGTCGACGTTGACCGGGGAGGAAAGATCACCTACCACGGCCCTGGCCAGCTGGTCGGGTACCCGATCGTGTTCCTGCCCAGGGGCATCGGCGTCGTCGATTACGTCCGCCGGGTCGAGGAGGCACTGATCCGCCTGCTGGCCGGCTACGGCGTCCCAACCGGACGCGTCCCCGGACGTACCGGCGTGTGGCTGGCGGCCGGCGGTGGACGGCCGGAGCGCAAGATCGCAGCCATCGGTATCCGGGTGTCCCGGCAGACGACCATGCACGGCTTCGCGCTGAACGTGTCCAGCGACCTCGCCGACTTCGGCCGCATCGTGCCCTGCGGCATCTCCGACGCCGGCGTCACCTCGCTGGACGCGGAGCTCGGCGGCTCGGCGCCCACCCTTGTCCAGGTCGGCCGGGACCTCGAACGGCACCTGTCCGAGTTGCTGGCCTTCGAGCCGTTCGAGCAATCGCCCGACCTGCACCCCTCCGGCGAGGTCGTCGAGACCCCGGCACCCACAATCATCTACGGCCTCACCGGCTGACTTCCGTGCGGGCCGCCAGCCTCGTACGCCGCACCAGCGATCCTCGCTCCCGATACGTGCCCTTGCTCCCGGAATTTCGGGAGCGAAGGCGTGGATCGGGAGCAGGGAGGCCCGAGCGGGTGGCGTGGTGAACCCGGCGATTCCTCGCTCCGCTTGCGCAGTTACCATTGCCGGGTGACAGACACCCAGCCCCGGCGACTGCTCCGCCTCGAGTTGCGCAACGCGCAGACCCCGATCGAACGCAAGCCGCCGTGGATCAAGACCACGGCCACCATGGGTCCCGACTACCAGGAACTCCAGCAGTTGGTGAAGGCCGAGGGCCTGCACACCGTCTGCCAGGAGGCCGGTTGCCCGAACATCTTCGAGTGCTGGCAGGACCGCGAGGCCACCTTCCTGATCGGCGGCGACTCCTGCACGCGGCGCTGCGACTTCTGCCAGATCGAGTCCCGCAAGCCGTCCGGCTACGACACCGCTGAGCCGGTACGCGTTGCCGAGTCGGTGCAGACCATGGGCCTGCGCTACGCCACCGTCACCGGGGTCTGCCGCGACGACCTCACCGACGAGGGCGCCTGGCTGTACTCAGAGACGATCCGGCAGATCCACGACCGCAACCCCGGCGTCGGGGTAGAGATGCTGGCCCCCGACTTCTCCGGACGCAGGGAGCTGCTGCAGCAGCTCTTCGACACCCGGCCGGAGGTGTTCGCCCACAACGTGGAGACGGTGCCGCGGATCTTCAAGCAGATCCGTCCCGGCTTCCGCTACGACAAGTCGCTGCAGGTGCTGACCTGGTCCCGCGAGGAGGGGCTGGTCACCAAGTCGAACCTCATCCTCGGGATGGGCGAGACCCGCGAGGAGATCACTGCGGCGATGCGCGACCTGCACGCTGCCGGCACAGAGCTGCTGACGATCACGCAGTACCTGCGTCCCTCGGTGCGCCACCACCCGATCGACCGGTGGGTGACCCCGCAGGAATTCGACGAGTTGGCCGCCGAGGCCACCGAAATTGGCTTTGTCGGCGTCCTGAGCGGACCATTGGTACGTTCTTCCTACCGCGCCGGCCGGTTGTACCGGCAGGCAATGGCTGCACGCGTTCAGCAGCAGCCGCAAGACGAGACCCGGAGCACCTAGATGGCGAGCGAGAAGGCCAAGGAACTGGCCGCAAAGCAGAAGGCTGAAGTAGCGGCCCTCAAGCTGGCGAAGAAGAATTCCAACGATCCCAAGGATTGGCCCTGGTACAAGCAGATCTGGCAGACCTACAAGGTCACTGCCGAGAACGATCCGCAGCTGAACCTGTGGCTGCTGGGTGCCTTCTTCGGCGTCGTCGTCGTGGCGGTCGTTGTGGGAATCTTCCTGCAGCCGTGGTGGATGTGGCTGATCCTCGGCGTGACCGGCGGCCTCACCGCAGCCCTGTGGGTCATGCTCGACCGGGCAAAGAAGGCCACCTTCGTCCGCTACGCCGGCCAGCCCGGCTCTGCGGAGGTCGCGCTGTCGATGCTCGACAAGAAGAAGTGGTTCTACACCCCGGTCATCACAGCAACCCGTCAGCTCGACGTCGTGCACCGCGCCGTCGGCCCGGGCGGCATCATTCTCATCGGCGAGGGCGCGCCAACCCGCGTGCGGACGCTGCTGGCCAGCGAGGCGAAGAAGCACGAGCAGGTGGCCTACGGCGTTGCCGTTACCAGCCTCATGATGGGTGACGGGGAGGGTCAGGTGCCGCTGGCCAAGCTGACCAAGCACCTGCAGAAACTCCCGAAGAAGCTGGAGCCCAGCCAGGTGACCGACGTGAAGGCCCGCCTCCGCGCGCTCGACGCCGCGCGCCCGAAGGTCCCGATCCCGCGCGGCCCGCTGCCGTCCATGAAGGGCGCCAACCGCGCCATGCGCGGTCGCTGAGCTTGGCGAATCTGGTCAACGCCGAGCGGGTCTCGCTCGCGTTCGGCACGCGGACCATCCTCGACGAGGTGTCCCTCGGCCTGGACAACGGTGACGTCGTCGGCGTCGTCGGACGCAACGGCGACGGCAAGACCACCCTGCTGGAACTGCTCGTCGGCACCCGCCGTCCCGACAGTGGCCAGGTGGTGCGCAACCGCTCAGCCTCCATCGGCCACCTCGGCCAGACCGAGGACTTGGCGCCCGGAGCGACGGTGCGTGACGTGGCCGTCCACGGTCGCGCCGATCACGCCTGGGCAGCCGACGCAGCCAAACG
>JADGPA010000081.1 GCA_017882685.1 Propionibacteriaceae bacterium
GCTACGGGATGGCGCCGTAGGTCTTGGCCTTGCGGACCAGCTCGACCCGGGTGTCGGCGTTGAACTTCTCCCGCAGGGTGACCACCTGCTTGCGCACGGTGTTGACCGAAACGAACTGCTGGTCGGCGATCTCCTGCACGGTGGCTGAGGTCGCCATCAGCGGCAGCAGCACCTCTTCCCGCCGCGTCAGCTTGACCGCTACCGGTGCCGTCATGCCGCACTCCTGAAGCCCGGTGAAGGCACCACGCGCGCGGGCGGCGGCAAGGAAGCACTCATCGGAGGCGTGGTGGTGATGATGGTTCCCGACAAGGACCGACCGCACACTCGAGGGCAGCATGGCGAACGGCACAAGGGTGTCGGCCTGCTCGCAGACGACGCACGCCGCGGCGGCCGCGCGGCCGACCTGGTCGGACGGGGCTCCCGCCAACTGGAGGGCCGCAGCCTTCAGCGCGTACAGGTGCGCGCGGTCGGCCAGGGAGAGTTGCAGGGAGAAGATGCCTTCGTCCGCCTTGGCCACAGCACGCTCGAAGTCCGAGGAGCACAGGGCGAACCGGGTGGCCGGAACGGCGGACACAGAGGCGTCGCCGTGGGCGAGCAACTCGTTCACCAGCGGCTCGGCCTTGTTGAGCGCGCCGAAGTTGACCAGGAGTTCAGCCCGGGAACGCATCAGCAACGGCCCCCAGGGGGTGTCGAGGCTCGCTTCGAACCCGGCGTCGGCGATCGAGTCGAATTGGGCCAGCGCCTGCTCCGGGTCAGACCAGATGATCGCTGCGGAAGTCAGGATCCGGGCATTCATCGGCTGGATGTTGAACCAACTCGTGGCGGCACCCTCCAGTTCGTGCAGCTCCAGGTGGTGCCGGGCTCGCTCGTGGTCCAACACTCGGGTCGCTGCGTCTGCCCAGCACAGGTGCATCCCAGGCTCGATCCAATTGATCACCGGACAGTTGTGTGCGGCGTGCCGGGCCAGGAATTTCTCGGCCATGGTGGCGTACTGGGTGTTGCCGGAGGCGCTGCTCGAACTGCCCACGACCATGGCGGCCAGGAATCCGGCGAATCCGCAACTGTCGGTGAGGATCATGCCGAGTTCGCCTTCGCGGCGCGCGCGCGCCCAGTCGGCCCGCATGAACGCCATCAGCGACGCAGTGGCATGGAAGAAGGTCAGGGACAGAGCGCCCACTGCGCTGCCGGCGAGGGAGGACTCGCGGATGACGTGGGTCAGCTCGAGATAGGTCTTCATGGCGCCGTCGAGCATCGGGTCTTCGAGCGACTCGGGGATCGTCGTCTGGGCCAGCATCCACAACGTTCCGGCGGCGACCTTCGCGTCGGCCGGCTCCTTGTCGATCCACTTGGCGTGCAGCGTGCGCCCGTCCCGAATCAGCGCGGTGATCAGCTCGTCGAGGTCCAACTGCCCCGTTGCCGGGTCGAAGGCGGCGCAGAGCCCAGACCCGTAGCTCAGGCCGGGCCATTTGGCTCGCTCCTCTGCCGGGGCCTCGACGTATGCCGAACGCGATCGCAGGTTGGACATCAGTTCGGCGGGGGAGTAGGTGATCCAGAGAGCTTCGAGGCTCTGCCAGTCGCGACCCTCGAAGGCCCAGTTGGCCAGCTGCGCGCCGATGCCCGCCGGGACGATCCGGATGCCGGAGTGCACCAGTTGCGCGCGGATGTTGGCGAAGCCCGGATCCTCGTGCTCGAGTTCGGCCAGCATCGTCCGCCGCACCTCGGGGTGCAGGACGTACCGTCCCGGGGCCGCGCCGGCATCGCGTTCGAGGAAGAAGCCGACCCGGTCAAGGGTGGCCAGGAGTCCCCGGCAGCCCCCAGGCACACCGATGGATCCGGTGCTCTCCTGAGCGAGGGTCAGCAGTTCGCGGCAGGCACTCTCGGCGAGAGCGATGCGCGGCACCCAGTGCGGGAGCTCGCCGGCCCGTCGACAGAGCTCTGGCCAGGAGGTGGCGGCGGGGAACGCGCCACCCGTGATCGGATCAGGTTCAGTGACACTAACCATCGAAGAGGGCCTCGGAGTTGGGGTGCGGATGATCCATGGCGGTGGATGTTGCAACCGCTTCGCGTCGAAATGGGGACGCCAAACGACTCAGGACATGCGGCGGCGAACCCCAGGGTGGCGGCCCTCCTGCCCGGAAGACGAGGGCGCGACACTCGTCAGGTACCTCCGGAAGGCCCTCGCGGGCACCCCGGACTACCCCGGACACGGCACAGGCTAGCTGCAAGATGCCGCATGACCATAGTGACGCGCCCGCGCTCGAATGGCATCCCCCCTGCGGGTGACCGCCCACAAAGGAATCGAGGAGCGTTCGGGGACGGTTCAGTCCCCAGCCCTGCGATCGGGACCGTGGGCTCCGAGATCACTTGATCTGTGCGATGACCTGCGCCATCAGGTCGGTGGCCTGCTTGAACACGTCGCCGGCGTCACAGCCGTTCGCATCGAAGCTCTGCTTGGCTGTCCCGGCGGCCGACGCCTTGATGGTGATCGAGCCCTTGCCGCTGCAGGCGGTGCCCTTGCGGTCGCCAAGAGCCCGGACGCCGGTGGACAGTGCCGTCCAGGCGCCGTCGGGGAGCTTGTCGGTCTTCTTGTCGCCATTGAGGGTGTAGGTGGCATCGGTCGGCGTCACGACGAGGGTGTAGTCACCCGCGGGAAGGTCGGTGGCGCCCTGCGGGCTCGTGTAGGTCACTTCGATCTTGTCCCAGTCCGCTGTACCGAGCGCTTGCGAACACCCGGCAAGGGCCAGCAGGAGCACCAGGACACTGACAACAACTCGCCTCATAACCATGAGGGTAGCCGCAAGACCCGTCCAGCGCTGGGGGCAGAATCCGCACCTGGGCTTCTGGTGCACCGACCCGGTCCCCCGCCGCGCGCTGATGCACCACAATCACAGACGTGCCTGCAGCGACCGATTCCCCCAACCCGGGCTGGACGGGCACCGTGTGGACGGGCCACGTCGCCGGGTCGGCCACCTACCGCCGCATCGTTGTCGCGCTCATGGCCGGCGGCCTGGCCAACTTCTCGCTGATGTACTTCGTGCAGCCGCTCCTGCCGCTGCTGGCCGCCCACTACGGCGTCAGCGCCGCCGAATCTGCGCATGCGCTGTCGGCGACAACGCTGGCGATCATCGTCGGCCTCGCCGTCGCCGGGCCGCTCGCCGACCGGGTGGGACGGGTCGCCGTGATGCGCTGGTCGCTGCTGGCTTCCGGGGTGCTCGGGTTGGTCTCTGCGTTCACCCCGAACTGGGCGAGCCTCGTCACCGTCCGCGGGTTGCTGGGACTCTCGCTCGCCGGACTGCCGGTCGCCGCGCTGGCCTACCTGCGTGAGGAGGTTGACACCGCCTCGCACCCGCGGGCCAACGCCACCTACATCGCAGGCACGGCTGTCGGCGGCGCCGTCGGGCGGCTGTTGCCCGGTCCGCTGGCACTGCTGGGCGGCTGGCAGCTTGCAGCGGTCGCGCTGAGCCTCGTGACGCTTGCCGCCGGGGCAGCCCTGTTCGTCCTGCTGCCGCCGGCCCGGGGGTTCCGCCCGCACGCGGTCGGGCTGCGTCACGTTCTGCTCGGCACCGTCGGCGCAGCGCGTGACCGGGTCGTCCTCCTGCTCTGCCTTGCCGGTTTCACCGCCATGGGTGCCTTCGTCGGCATCTACAACGCGATCGGGTTCCGCTTGGCTGCCCCGCCCCTGCTCCTCGGCGCTTCGGCGGCTCTGGTGTACCTGGCCTACCCGGTTGGGATTGCAGCCCCGGGCCTCATCCGCAGGCTCAGTGACCAGATCGGGCGTGGGCTGGCCACCGTCGTGGCCATAGGGCTTCTCGCTCTCGCTGTGGTGGTGGTTTCGCTGCCATCGCTGGTAGCCGTGGTGATCGGGCTCGGGATGCTGACCTTCGCCTTCCTCGGCGCGCATTCCCTGCTGAGTGGCTGGGTGGTCGATCGGGCGCGACGCGCGGGCATCGGCACGGCGCAGGCGTCCAGCGCCTACCTGAGCACCTACTACCTGGGCAGCACCGTCGCCGGCGCGCTGGCGACCTGGCAGTGGCAGGCCGGCGGCTGGGCGGGCGTGGAGACGCTCTCGCTCGCCCTCACCGGTGCGGCGCTGGTGGTCACAGCGCTGGCAACGGCGGCCGACCGCAACCCGAAGGTGGCAGACGACGGGGACGCCGTCCTCGACTGATCCTCGGGCCGCTGACGCGTCCCTCGTCCCTCGTCCCTCGTCCCTTCTCAGCGCTGACGCGCTGTGGCGGTCGTGTCTGATCAGTCCTGGAACGCACGCCACACCGCCGCGATGTCGGCGTGCGCGGCGCCGCCGTCGGCGGCGGTCGCGTACAACTCGTCCAGGGCGGCAAGCAGCTGCTGCGGCATGCCCGGCGTCGCCTCCCTCGCGAGCCTGACGTCCTTGAGCAGCCCCACCACCTCGAACTGGGCCTCGAAGCCGTGCTTCAGCATCGCTCCGCCCTTGAGCTGTGCGTAGGGGCTGTCGGCCGGGGCGCCATGCAGCGCCTCGAGCACGAGGGCGGGATCGAGACCGAGTCGGTCGGCGATCGTCAGCGACTGTGCAATGCCTGCGGTGATGGTGGCGATCCAGGCATTCATGGCCAGCTTCAGCGCGGACGCGGCCGGAGCTGCCTGCCCCGCCCGCACGGTCTTCGTCGCGATCGCTGCGATAACCGGTTCCACTGCGACCAGATCCTCGTCGCTGCCAGCGAGCAGGGCGGTCAGCGTCCCTGCCTCCGCCGGCGCCTTCGTGCCGAGGACGGGCGCGTCGACGAAGCCGATGCCGGCCGCCGCAGCAGCGGTCGCGAACCGGTTGGCGGCCTCCACACCTACGGTGGAGCACTGCAGCCAGATGGCGTGGCTCTCGATTGCGGGCAGCGCCTCAGCGAAGACCGCCTCCACAGCGTCGGCGTCGAACAGCATGGTGAGCACCACGTCGGCCCCTGCCACCGCGCCTGTCACATTGCCGGCCACGCGCGCGGGCCCGTCCACGAAAGACGCTGCCCGGCCGGCGGAGCGGTTCCAGACCGTTGTCGCCATGCCTGCACCGCTGATCCGTCGCGCCATCGCCGCGCCCATCGTGCCAAGTCCCAGTACTGCAACCTTGGGCGTCGCGCTCATCTGCCTGCCCGTCCTCTCGTCGGAGTCCAACATAGAATCCCCTCGACCGTTGCCACCAGCCAGATCGGGGCGTCTCCATCCTCATCGACCTGCCCACCACCCTGTTCCCGGAAGGCCTCACCTGGGGCCTGCTGGGGCTCGTTGCCCTCGCGGCCTTCACCGCCGGCTGGGTGGACGCTGTCGTCGGCGGCGGCGGGCTGCTGCAGCTGCCAGCACTGCTGCTGGTGCCGGGCATCACGCCGGTGCATGCGCTGGCAACGAACAAGTTCGCCTCGATCTTCGGCACGGCAACCAGCAGCATCACCTACTACCGTCGCACCCATCCCGACCTGCGCACAGCGTTGCCGATGGCAGGGATCGCACTCGCCGGCAGTTTCGGCGGCGCCAGCGTTGCCGCACTGCTCCCGGTTGCCGTGTTCAAGCCGATCATCGTGATTGCCCTGCTCGGCGTGGCGGTCTTCAGCGCCACGCGGCCGGCGATGGGAGCAGAAACCCGGCTGCGGTTCGCCGACCGTCGCCGCCACCACGGCAGCGCTGCCCTGATCGGCGCGGGTATCGGGTTCTACGACGGCATGCTCGGCCCGGGCACCGGCACGTTCCTTGTGATCTCGCTGGTCAGCGTCCTCGGCTACAACTTCCTCGAGGCCAGCGCGAAGGCGAAGATCGTCAATTTCGCCACAAATCTTGGAGCCCTTCTGCTGTTCGTCCCCCACGGTGCCGTGCTGTGGGGCCTCGGCGCCGTCCTCGCAGCAGCCAACATGGCCGGCGGCTACCTGGGCTCCCGGACGGCTATCGCCCACGGCACCGGCTTCGTGCGCGTCGCGTTCCTGGCGGTCGTCGGCGTCCTCATCCTGCGGCTCGGCTTCGACGTGTGGAACGAGAGCCTGCGCGGCTGGTTCACGACCCGCTGAGCCGTTGTCGGGCGGTAGGCTTCGAGCCACCCCGAATCGTCGCAGACGCGACGCAGCTGAAGTGAGGTATTACAGTGCCGGTCGCCCTGGAGGCCCGCGGGTTGGTCAAGGTCTTCGGCGACAAGCACGCTGTCGACGGTGTCGACCTCACCATCCCCAAGGGCACGTTCTACGGCATCGCCGGCCCGAACGGTGCCGGCAAGTCCACGACGCTGCGCATGCTCAGCGGCCTGCTGCGTCCCGATGCGGGCACGGCGACCATCGACGGCGTGCCGGTCTGGCCGAACCCTCTCGAGGCCAAGTCGCGGGTCGGGTTCGTGCCCGACAACCCGGTGCTGTTCGACCGACTCACCGCAGCGGAGATGCTGGAGTACGCCGGCATGCTGCGCAAGATGGACCCCGCCGTGGTGGCGTTGCGGTCCGCGGAGTTGCTGCGCGTGCTCGATCTCGCAGACCAGCCGGAGAAACTGATCGCCGACTTCTCCCTCGGGATGATCAAGCGCATCGGCCTGGGCGTTGCGCTGCTGCACAGCCCGCGGGTGCTCATCCTCGACGAGCCGTTCGGCGCCCTCGACCCGGTGAACACCCAGGTGATGGAGGAAATGCTGCAGCTGTACCGCCGAGGCGGCGGGACGGTGGTATTCGCCAGTCATGTCATGGACGTGGTTCAGCGGCTGTGCGACCGGCTGGTCGTCATCGGCGCCGGTCGGGTGCTCGTTGAGGGCACCGTCGCGGAGGTGTCGGGCGGCAGGAACCTGCAGGACGCCTTCGTGGAACTCGTCGGTGGCCGGGACCTCGAAGAAGGCGAGCTCGCGTGGCTCTCATCCTCCTCCGGCTGAGACTGGTGATTGCCGGGCGCTCCCGCGGACAGAGCAACGGTGCCCGGTTGTACTTCGCCACGACCTGGGTGGTGGGCAGTGTCGGCGGGTTGCTGGCGTGCATGTCCGTCGCGACCCTTGTCTCCGGGGGCGGCGTGGGCGACCTGCTCCTGATGGCCATGTTCGCCTCGATCTTCATCCCGTGGGTGGTCGGCCCCATCGTCGAACCCACACTGGCCGACGGCGTGGTCGACCCGCAACGGCTTGAGCAGTTCCCGCTCACCGGCTGGCAGCAGGTCAGCGGCCTGCTGGCTGGGGCGATGGTTTCCCCCACCACGACCTTCACGTTCCTCTTCGCGGCCGGTGGCACGATCGCGCTCGGCCAGTCGCTGTCCGCGCGGCTCGCCTCGCTGGTGGTCGCTGTGGCCTTCACGGTGATGTGCGTCGCCGTCTCGCGGGCGGCGCAGGCCGTGCTCGCCGGTGCCCTGCGCTCACGCCGTGGCGCCGACATCGCCGCGTTCTCCGCCAGCCTGATGGTGCTGGGCATCTACCTGTTCGCCCAGCAGGCACGCTCGGCCTCCGTCGCTTTCGGTGGCGAGAGGGCGTCCGGCCCGCTGGGCACCTACCTCAGCTGGACGCCGTCCGGGGCCGCCGGCGAGGCGATCACCAGCGCCCGGGACGGGAACTGGCTGGTTTTCGCGCTTCGGCTTGCCGTGATCCTGCTCACGGTTGGCCTTGCCATGAGCGGCTGGGTCTGGGCTCTCGGCCGACGTGTGGACGGCATCACCTCGTCCCACCGCACGCCCAGCCGGCACCCCATCGTCGCCGCCCTGCCGCTCTCCCCCGCGCTCTTGCGGCGCCTGCCACCCGGCCCGACATCGGCTGCGGCGGCCCAACAGCTGCGCTACTTCTTCTTCCGCTCCCCGCGCGCCATCCAGACCCTGATCATCCCGCCGGTGATGGGCGTTGTGGTCGCCCACGCCAGCTTCACCGACTACGGGCTCGCAGCCCAGTCGGCAGCCTTCGCGGCGATGTCGGTGGTTGCCGGCAGCTTCAACCTGTTCGGCTACGACGGTCCCGGCTTCAGCTACCTGCTGCTCGGCGGTGCCCCGCTTCCCCGCGTCCTCGTCGGCAAGGCGATGGCGCCGATGCTGTACCTGGTGCCGATGGTGGTCGTGTTCAACCTCACCGAGGCCCTCATCCGCGGCACCCAGGGGCCGGTCTTGCCCGCCATCCTCGCAGGCACCTCCGTTGTGGCCCTCGGCGTCGGCGTCGGGTCGCTGTCCAGCGTGTTCAACCCCAGCGACCAATCCCGCGTGGGGCAACGGCAAGGGTCGTTCCTCAAGGTGTTCGCCTGGTTCATGGGGTTCTTCGCGTTCACGGGCGTCGGCGCGCTGATCTGGGTGCTCGTCGCCTGGTTCGCCGGACCGTTCATCGCTGCGGCGGTCATGACCGCCGCAGCGATCGGCATCAGCGCCCTTCTCCTGCGCTGGGCCGGACGCCGGCTCGAGCGCGATCCCTATCCGGTGCTGGCCAAACTCGACCCGCGGGTGGCGTGAGCGCCCGGCTTGATTCCCGAGATCGTGCTCACCGTGCCGTCGGTCCCCACCAGGATGCCGGCGTGGTCGGGAAGGGTGGCGATCCACGGGAGCGCCGCAGCCCCCTTCACGAACGCCGCCGTCGCGTAGACGTCAGCCCAGGTGAGCTTCGGCCCGATCACCGTGGCCGACTGCAGCCCGTCCGCCGCAGTCCCGGTGGCCGGGTCGACGATGTGCGTGCCCCGGGCAGCCGTGCCGGAGGTGGCGACGGTGCCGGTGCGCAGCTCGAGGGAGCGCAAGGTATGCGACCGGTTCCGTGGGTCCTCCACCGCCACCACCCAGCCGGGGGTGTCAGTGCGGTTGCACGCCACGGCGATGTCGCCGCCGGCACAGACAAGGGCGTCGTGGGGGCCGAGCTTGCACAGGTCGGCGAGCAGAGCGGTGAACGCCTGCTCGACCGCCCAGCCTTTCACCAGCCCCGTCGGGTCGAAGCACTGCCGCCCGTCGGGTCCTGGCAGCCAGGCGGCGAACGACCCACCGGTGCGGTGACCGGCCAGCTCACACAGCGCCGCGACGTGGCGGATGCGGGGGTGGGCGTCGACCAGCCGGTCGCGTCCGTCGGAGATCCGGCGCACCGGGCTGTCGGGCAGCCAGGTGCTGAACATCGCCTCGTCGGCGCGGAGTTCTGAGAAGGCTGCCTCCACAGCCGCGGCAACGCCGGGCCGGAGAGCCTGTGGACCGCGGACGTGGATGCTCACCGGGAGCCCCATGATCTGGGCGACGAACGCGCGGCGCGGCACGTCCTGCTGGCGGTCGGTGACGACGGTGACCTGGGTCGGCATGGCGCTCATCCCAGGTGGGCGGCGTCGATCGCCGACTGCAGCGACTCCAGGTAGCCGTTGCTGGTAACCGTGGCGCCGGAGACCGCGTCGATGGAGGCGCTCTGCGCCTTGACGACCTCGGCGTTCAGTGCCGGCACGGCGTAGGCATTGATCTGCTGGTCCCTGGGGTTGTCGTTCGGGAACTGGACGGCGTCGGCGCTGGTGATCTTGCCGTTCTCGACGGTGATCTCGACCTGCACGGTGCCCCAGCGGGTTTCGACGGCGCCGCCGGTATAGGCGCCGTCGCCGCCAGAACTGGGTGCCGATCCCGTCGAACCGGCCGAAGCCGTCGCGCTCGGTGCGGTCGTCGTGGTGCCCGCATCGGACCGGGTGCTGCCTGAGTCGGTCGCCTCTGGGGTGGTGTTAGCGACGTTCTGGGTGCTGGTGCGATAACTGAACAGCATCACCAGGCCGCTGATCGTCGTCATGACCGCAAGGACGATCTTCTTCATGGTTGGTTTCTCCCCTCTCGGTGGTGCTGGTTACCAGCTGAAGCGTTCGTCGTGGATGTTGGCTGCGGGCACCCCGCACTCGATGGCTGCATGGCGGGCGGCGTCCATCCATGCGTCGGCACCGCAGAGGAACACGTCGTTCGTGGCGATGTCGGGCACCAGCTGGGCAAGCGCGGCAGCGTCGGATAGCAGGCCGGCCGATTCGGGCAGCCAGGACGGGCGTCCGGGCAGCCGGCGTCCCACGAGGTAGTACACGCGGGCGCCGGTGCGGGCGGCGATCGCCTCGAGTTCTCCGCGCAGCACCAGGTCGGCCCTGCTGCGGGCTCGATAGAGCAGGGTCACGTCGCCGGGCTCGGCGGGCAGGTCCTCGAGAAGGGCACGCAGCGGGCTGATCCCGATGCCGCTGGCCATGAGGGTGACCAAGCCCCGGGTGCGGACGCCGGTGTGCAGCCGTCCGTAGGGACCCTCGATCACCACCCGGCTGCCGGGCTTGACGCTGGCCAGCGCATGGCTGCCGTCGCCGAGGTCCTTGACCGTGATCCGCAGGGTATTGTCGGTGGGGGCCGCAGACAGCGAGTACGGGTGCGACCGCGACCAGCCGGGGCCGGAGAGGAAGCGCCAGTTGAAGAACTGGCCGGCAGCCACCGGCATGTCGAGAAGGTTCCGGCCGCGCATCCACACCGAGACCACGTCGTGGCTCTCCCGCACAACGGCGGTGACCCGCAGGTCGTGGGCGAAGGTGCGGTACAGCGGCACGCCGACCCGCCAGATTCCGATGGCTGCGACGGCTGCGATCCACAGCCCCCACCAGTAGATGGTCGCGAACGCACTCGTCAGGAACTCCTGCCCGGTCCACAGCTGGTGCGGGATGGCCAGGCCGACGCCGAGGTAGGCGTACAGGTGCAGCAGGTGCCAGGACTCGTAGCGCAGCTTCTTGCGCGCCTTGCGGATGCTGGTGACGGTCACCAGCACCAGCAGCAGCGTGCCTGCAAGGGCGAGCAGCATGCCCGGGTAGTCGACGGTCATCTCCCAGAACTGCACGAACGGGTTCAGGTTCGCCGCCAGCGCGTAGCCGATGACGATGGCGACAAGATGGGCCAGCATCAGGTTTAACGACCAAAAGCCCACCAGACGGTGTCGTCGGGCCAGAACGTCGTGGCCGTAGACCCGCTCCACCATCGGGATGCGGGAGATCAGCAGCACCTGGATCAGGAGGAGGTCGGCAGAGATCAGGCCGGTCAGCCGGCCGAGGCTGGTGAACGCGCCGGGGACGGTGCCCATCGCCTGGATGCCACCACCGGCCATCCACAGCGCTACGACGACCAGCATGCTGAGCCACGCGGCGACGCCGACGGCGTCCCGCCACCAGCCCGGTACGCGGGCGGGCACACGCTGCGGCATGGCCAGCGCGGGACGGTGCGGGGACGCGGTATGGGTCTCGCGCGCCCCTGTGATGGTTGCCATGTCGACTCCTGATCGGCTTGGTTCGACCAAGAGACTGTCCAACCCCACTGGCAGAACCGTGGCTGCCGCCTTTGCGTTCCCTGTGAACTCCGGGCTCAGCCCGCCAAGGGGCTGTCCGCCAGGGGGTCCATCGGCCCAGCCAGCGTCCGCAGCGCTGCGAGCCCGCGGGATTCCAGCCGGCGCACCGTGCTGGTGCTCAGGCCCAGCCGGGCAGCGATGTCGGCGACGTCGACGGGTTCGCCGGTGGCCAGGCCGTACCGCAGCGCGACCACCTTGGCCTGGTCGGGGTCGATGCGCCGCAACACCCGCCGCACCTGGCGGGCATAGATGGCCCGATCGGGGTCGGGGCCGGACGCGATCGCCAGCGCCGGCCCTTCCTCGGCCGGGTCGAGGGCGACGGGGGCGCGGTGTCCGAGCAGTTGCCGCGTCCAGTCGACCGGACGGCCGAGCGCTTCAGCCAGTTCGACGGCTTCGACGCTGCGGCCGTGCTCCTGCACCAGCGCGCCCTCCACGCCGCGGGCCTGTCGCAGGCGCATCGCCCGGCTGTCCGGCAGAGCAAGCGCACCGAGCCGACCTGCCGTCGCCTCTGCCAGCCGCTGGCGGATGCGCACGGTTGCGAAGGTGGAGAACCGGCCTCGCCCCGGGTCGAACCGCTGCAGCGCGCCGGCGAGGGCGACGAAGCCTTCCTGGAACAGGTCGTCGATCGGCAGCCCCGCGCGGCCGGACTCGCGTCCCACCAGCTTCCACACGAGCCGCAGGTTGGCCAGCAGGAAGTCCTGCCAGGCCTGGCGTCCGGCATCGACGAGGAGGACGAGTTCCTCGACGGTTGCGGCAACCGGACGGTCGCCGCTGGCCAGTAGCTCAGCGGCGAGGACGCCGGCTTCGATGCGCCGGGCGAGCAGTTGCTCCTGTGCCGGTGTCAACAACGGGGCGGATTGCGGCTTCTTCATTGCCACACCCTGCGGGGTGTTCCCAGGAGTTGGCGCCGACGAATTCCGGCGCCTGTGGAGCAACACATCGACAACACTTGTTCCTGTGGGGCCCCAACACCCCTGAAGAACAACCCGACCGGCTAGATGGCCGGACCGGTGGCGAGGGTCAGCAGTTCCTTGCGCCGCGTTTCCAGGTTCACGAGCTTGGCGAACATGCGGTCATAGGCGGGCCGGTCGTCCAGCGGATTCGTACGCTGCAGCCTCGACTTCAGGTCCGCGATCTGGCGCGACACCGTGAGTACCCGTAGCTGTGAGCTGTACTCCCGGGAGTAGCCCTCAGTGGCATCGCGCATCCCGGGTTCGACCGCAAGGCTCACCAGCAACTGCTCGAGCACCGGATCGGGGTTGGCGTGCAGGATGCGCTGCGTCCAGTTGCGCTGGTGCTCTTCGCTCGGGCCGTCGCCGGCTGCGAGCACCGACTCGAACAGTGCCCGGTAGGTGGGGTGGACGAAATCGTCGGTTGTGAGCCCGTTCCAGCCCTCACTGAAGGTCTCCGGAGCGCGGACGAGCAGCCTCAGCGTGCCGCGTTCCGCCTCGAGCCGACGGTCGCGCGGGTCGGGCACCGGCAGGGATTCCTTCGGCTCCGGCATGCCCGGCAGCGCCTCGTCGGAGTCGTGCTCGTGCCTGCGCTCGGCCGGACGTCCGCGGCGCTGCACGGTCACCTTCACCTCTTGCCGGACGACGTTGGGGTCCGGTTCTCCCAGCCATTTGGAGAGCTCCCGGATATAGCGCTCGAGCAAGCTCTGGTCGCGGATGCTGCTGACCAGCGGCGCGGCTGCACGCAAGGCTGCCAGGCGCCCGTCGACACGGTCGAGGTCATACCCGGCGATGACGTTTCGCATCACGAACTGGTACAGCGGCACCCGCCGTCCGACGAGCTCGCGCAGGGCTGCATCCCCGTGCTGGATGCGCAGGTCGCACGGGTCTAGGCCGGTGGGCTCGATGGCGACGTAGGTCTGGGATCCGAAGTTCTGGTCGCCCTTGAAGACCTTCAGGGCTGCGGCCTGGCCGGCGGCGTCACCGTCGAAGGTGAAGATCACCTCGCCCCCGGCCACGTCGCCGGTGCCCAGCATCCGCTGCAGCAGCCGGGCGTGTTCGTCGCCGAACGCCGTGCCGCAGGACGCGACGGCGGTGTCCACCCCGGAGAGGTGGCAGGCCATCACGTCGGTGTAGCCCTCGACGACGACGGCCTGGCTCTTCTTGGCGATGTTCTGCCGTGCAAGGTCGAGGCCGTAGAGCACGTTCGACTTCTTGTAGACGATCGTCTCCGGCGTGTTCAGGTACTTGGCGGGCATCCGGTCGTCGTCGAAGATCTTGCGGGCGCCGAAGCCGAGCACCGAGCGGCCTGCGTCCCGAATCGGCCACAGCACCCGGCCCTGGAAGAAGTCCCAGCCGTTCTCCCGGACCAGGCCGGCCTTGACCAGCTCGGCGTCGGTGAAACCGCGTGCCTTCAGGTGCTGGCCAAGTTCATGGCCGCCGGTCGGGGCGAAGCCGATCCCGAACTGTTCTGCCGCCACCTTGTCGAAGCCGCGGGAGTCGAGGAACTGGCGTCCGGGCAGGGCACCGGAACCCGTCAGCTGGCCTGCGAAGTACTCCGCGGCCTGCTGGTTGGCCTCGAGGACACGCAGCCGCAGGCCCGGCTCCATCCGCTGCCCGCCACCGTCGGAGTAGCGCAGCTGGACGCCGACGCGGTCGGCGAGGAACTCCACAGCCTCGCTGAAGCTCACGTTGTTGATCTTCTGGACGAAGGCGATCACGTCACCGCCCTCGCCGCAGCCGAAGCAGTGGTAGAAGCCACGGGCGGGGTTGACGTTGAAGGACTGGGTCTTCTCGTCGTGGAATGGGCACAGACCGCTGAGTGACCCACCACCGGCACGGCGGAGGGTCAGGTACGACCCGACGACCTCATCGATGCGGGAGCGTTCCCGGACGGTCGCCAGATCCTCTTCGTTGATCAGCCCGGCCACGGCCGAAGTCTAGGGCGTCCCGCGTAACCCTGAACGCTCTGCGGTGCACCCGGCACATCCTCGCCGGCGCCCGGCGCTACGCGACCCACCTAGGGCCCTGACCTGACCCGCATCCGCATCGCGAGGTCGAGCAGCGCAGCAACGGCAGCGAGGCCGGTGACGGGCGGGGCGAAGGCCAGCACCGAGCGGTCCATCGCCAGCCCGATCAGCAAGGGGAACACCGCTGCCCCCACCGACGAGGCTCCCGCCTGGTAGCCGACCACGGCATCGGCGCCGGCGGCAGAGGTGCGCTCCGCCGTGGTCAGGATCAGCAGCGGATATACCGGCGCCGCGGCGAACCCGAACAGCAACACCGCACCCATGGCACCCGGCGGGCCGCCCAGCCAGGCCAGCAGCCCGGCGGCGACCAGGCCGGTCGCGGCCCAGCCGAGCACCGGCCACGGCCCGACCCGCTCGGCCAGCCACCCCAGTCCCACGCGTCCGGCGAACATCACCAGCCAGTAGCCGGACGCCAGCAGGCCGGCGGCCACCGGACCCACCCCGATCCCAACGGTGAGGAAGGTGAACGCCCACAGCGCGACGCCGGACTCGATCCCGGTCTGCACGGCCACCGCCGTCAGCCCGATCGCGACGTCGGCCCGCCGCGCGCGCGTCCGCGGTGCGTGTTCCTCGCCGTCCCCACCCGGCGCGGCCACCGGCGCCATCCACCGGGCGTGGGTGAACCAGAACAGCAGCCCGAGCGCCAACTGGACGACAGCGATCACCACGTAGGGCCACCGCCACCCGAGGCCGGTCTGCACGAAGGCGGTCACCAGCAACGGGGAGAGCGCTGCTCCCGCGACGAAGGAAGCGTGCAGGTGATTGATGCGGCGTGGTCCGAAGGTGCGCGCGGCATGGGCGTTGAGGGTGGCGTCGATCGCCCCGCCGGCGAAGCCGCCCAGCGCGACGCTGGCCAGGAACTGCACGAAGCCGGGACTGGTGGCGGAGACCACCAGTGCCCCGGCGGACAGCCAGGTGCTGGCTGCCAGCAGTCGGCCCACGCCGAACCGGCGGGCCAGACGGCTGGCGAAGGCTGTCGAGACCAGGGTGGCGAGCACGCCGACGGGCGGCACAAGGCCGGCGGCAGCCACGGTCAGGCCGAAGTCGAGGCGCATCGACGGCCAAGCGACGCCGAGGGTGGAGTCGGGCAGGGCAATGCTGAAGAACGCCAGATAGGCGAGGATGACAAGGAACATGTCCGGGAGCTCCCACAGATCGGACGTGGATGGGTTGCGATCTGCGCGAACCGTCAGCGGAGCGCGACTTCAGGAACGGGGCCGGCACGCGTCTGCGGTCAGCGCGTGCCTCCCACGCCGGGACATCCAGACATGTCCGGAAGCGTACTCCCGCCCTTCCCGCTAGCTAGGCGCCGCGGCCGATCCCGCGGGGCAGGCGTTCGGGATCCCAGCCCAGCAGGTCGGCAGCTGTCTCGAAGGCGAACCGGTCGGTCATCCCTGCCACGTAGGTGACCGCGGCCTGCACAACCCCGTCCCCTTCCAGCCCCCGCGTGGCAAGATCGCCTGGCATCGAGCCGGGATGCTCGCAGTAGTAGGTCACGAGCGCGCGAAGCACCTCGATGACGGCAGCGGCCTGCGCGAGGGAGTCAGGGCGGGTGTAGATGCGCTCGTAGTTGAAGGCCCGCAACGCTGCAAGGGCCGCGGCCGGCTCGTCGGCCATCCCGACCTGACCGGTGGCGGCGACCGTTCCGACCACGGCCCTGACGAACGCTCCGAGTTGCTGGCGACGGGTACGTCCGCACGCAGCGACGACCTCGGCCGGCAGGTCGTCGAGGCTGAGGATGCCGGCGCTGGCGGCGTCCTCCAGGTCGTGGGCGCAGTAGGCGATCCGGTCCGCCCAGCTGACGATCTCGCCCTCGACGGTGGCCGGGACGGGACGGGACCAGGAGTGGTTGCGGATGCCGTCGAGGGTCTGGCTGCACAGGTTGAGCCCCGTGAGCACGATGTCTGCGCCCCACGGGCCGTGGTTGTAGCCATCGGTGAGGAATGCGTCGAAGGCGTCCTCGCTGGCATGTCCGCCGGGACCGTGGCCGCAGTCGTGGCCCAAAGCGATCGCCTCGGCGAGGGTGACGTTCGCCCCCACGCCGCGGGCGATCGAGGTCGCCACCTGTGCCACTTCGAGGGCGTGGGTGAGCCGCGTCCGCTGGTGGTCGGTGGGGAACACCACCACCTGGGTCTTCCCGGCAAGCCGACGGAAGGCCGTGGAGTGCACGATGCGATCACGGTCACGCTCGAAGCAGGTGCGTTCGGGGTCGGGCTCCTCCGCGAGCGCGCGGGCCCCTGCCCCCAGGGCCAGCGCCGCGCCTGCACGGAGGTGTTCGGCCTCCCACGCCTCCCGCTGCTGCCGCAGGATGGGGACTTCGAGTTCGATACGTCCGCCCGGGTCGCGGTGCGCGCGGACCAGCCGGTCACCGGTGTGCCCGGACATCGTCTCGGCCCAGGCGATGGCGCGCGGTTGCAACTCTGGCATGGCTCCATCTTGGCAGCACACCCCGCACGGTGTCGGGCGGGCAATCCGGAGCCGGTGCCCGCCTCGGCGCTAACCTGTGCGCATGTCCAATGAGCAACCGGTCACGCCGCAGAACCCCGACAACTCCACCGGGAGTGTCCCGGGTCCGTCGCCGGAGCCGGGCTACGGCCAGCAGCACCCGCAGCAGGGCTACGGACAGCAGCCCCAGCCGTACGGCCAGCAGTATCCCCAGCAGGGCTACGGCCAGCCGCCGCAGCAGTACGGGCAGCCGCAGTACGGCCAGCAGTACCCGCAGCAGGGCTACGGCCAGCCGCCACAGCCGCCACAGCTGCCACAGCAACCCCAGCAGTACGGGCAGCCGCAACAGCCCCCGCAGCCCTACGGCCAGCAGCCTCAGCAGGGTTACCCGCCACGGCCGCAGCCGAGCCAGCAGGAGAACCCCTACCAGATCACCCACTGGGCGGCGCAGTACGGCAACCAGACCGAGGAGCCGGTGCAGTACCAGCAGTCGCCCTACCCAGTGCCCGGCCAGAAGGCAGCGAAGAGCCCCCTCCTCGGGATGATCGCCTTCGTCGTCGTGCTGCTCTGCCTCGTGCTCGTCTGCTTTGCCGCCCAGCCCATCGGGGAGATTTTCTCCAGCCTGATCCTGGCAACCGGGTCGACCAGTGTCGACCAGACCACGCTCACCCAGCTGCTCATGGAGCAGGCGCCGATGCAGGTCATGATGATGAACATCGGCTCGACGGTCGGCTTCGCAGGCTGGATCACCGGGATCGTCGCCGCCGTCGCCGGTCGGGGCCGGTTGTGGGGCGTGCTCGCGATCGTC
The DNA here is from genome assembly GCA_017882685.1 of Propionibacteriaceae bacterium. Classification (GTDB taxonomy): domain Bacteria; phylum Actinomycetota; class Actinomycetes; order Propionibacteriales; family Propionibacteriaceae; genus Propionicimonas. The sequence continues at coordinate 17,485 of JADGPA010000081.1, forward strand.
GTTGGCACCCTCGCCCCGATCATCATGTTCGCCGTGATGATTACAGCCATGCTGCCGGCGCTCAGCGCTGTCCGCTGACCTCTCGCTTCCAGGAACGGCCGGGCAAACGCCCGGCCGTTCCTGGTTCGGGCCACCCTCGCCAAGGGTTGGGGGGCTACCAGGCGGTGGTCGAAACCTGATGGCGGGGTATTGAGGACCGTTCACGACGGGCAGGGCGATCGGGCCCGACGCGGTAGGACGCGATCCCCGTTGCACCTTTCACCAGCAGATTGCTCACATTTGACCAGACGTGCACCCATGGGCCTGACCAACCTCTGCACCAAAAGGGTGGCTTCATCTGGACGCGGCTCGCTCCATGGGCAAATCTAGGAACGTAAACAAGCAAGGCGAACAAGCTTCACAGACGCAGTAGCCGTCCCCCGCAAGGTTGCCCGACCCCCCCGGCGCCCTTCTCGTCATTCCCCAAGGACCTTGGGGCGGCAATACGACCCATGACACACGGATGAGTACCGGACATGGGCCCCTCGCGAACCGGGGTCGACACCCTCCCCGACCCCGGATCGCAAAACTCTGTTGAGGTCTTGCTGGCGCCCCGGCTCGCGTTTCGCAGCTGCCGCCTGACGCACCGCACCCCTCGATCATCTGCCCGGCTCCCAACCCCTCCGGAGTCGGGCAGGTAACACTCCGATAACCAGAGCGCAAGAGTTTTGCTCCCGTTGAGTCAGTAAGGTTTACTAACCAGCGTGCAGGCACCGATTCGCCGCAAGTTGCGTCCCGAGGACGCCCGGCCTGACCTGGGTGGCCTGATGACCCCAACTCCGCGTTACCGGCGATGACCGAAGCAGAGCTGCGCCGCGCCATCCGCGCGACCCTGATGCCCGGTTTCGACGGGCCGGTGCTGCCCGGCTGGCTGGCGGCAGAGCTCACCGCCGGCCTTGGCTCGGTGTGCCTGTTCGGTACCAATGTGGTCTCCGCAGAACAACTGCGCCAGCTGACCGCTGCCATCCACTCCGCCGGACCGGCAGCGCTGGTGGCGATCGACGAGGAGGGCGGCGACGTCACCCGCCTGCACCACCGTGAGGGGTCCCTGCACCCATCTGCTGCGTATCTGGGATCCCTGGACGACGTGGACATGACCGAGGCCGTCGCGGCCGACATCGGCGCACAACTGGTGGCTGCGGGGGTGGACCTGAACCTCGCCCCGGTCGCGGACGTGAACTCCAACCCGCTTAACCCGGTGATCGGGGTGCGCAGCTTCGGTGCGGAACCGGAGCTCGCGGCGAGACACGTCGCCGCCTACACCCGGGGACTGCAGGCCGCAGGGGTCGGCGCCGTCGCGAAGCACTTTCCGGGCCACGGCGACACAGCGACCGACTCCCACCGTGAACTGCCGACCATCACAGTGGACGCGGCCATGCTCGCGTCCCGTGAGCTGGTGCCATTCCGGGCGGCGATCGCCGCGGGCTCCCTCGGCGTGATGACCTCGCAAATCCTTGTGCCAGTGATTGACGCCGAGTGGCCGGCCACCCTCTCTGCGTCCGTCCTGCAGCTGTTGCGCGACGACCTCGGCTTCACCGGCGCGATCGTCAGCGACGCCCTCGACATGGCCGGCGCCAGCTTGGGTCGCGGTATCCCGGAGGCGGCCGTGCTCGCGCTCGCCGCAGGGGTCGACCTGCTCTGCATCGGCACGGACAACACCGCCGACCAGCTCGCCGAAATCATCGGCCACGTGTTCGACGCCGTGCGGGGCGGACGGCTCAGCGAGGAGCGCCTCCGGGACGCAGCGGGGCGGGTGGCGGCCCTATCTGCGGCTGTCGCGGAGCTTCGTGAGGAACACACCAACACCGGAACGCTCCCTGAGGAGCTTCGTGAGGAACGAACGAAGCCTCACGAAGGGCCGCCGCCCCACTCCCCCGCCGGCTTCTGGCTGCGCGGGCCGATCGCCCCGCTGACCGCCCCGGTGCTGCTCCGCCTGGAGTCGCCGGCCAACATCGCCGCCGGGGAGGACACCGTCTGGGGCATCGGGGAACACCTGGCCGGCGAGCTGGAACACCACCTCAGGGGAGCGACCTGCGTCACTGCTGCGACCCTCGCCGACGTGGCGGCCGTCCTTGCCGCGTACCCCGACCGTCCATTGGTGGTGCAGGGACGCGACCTCGCACGGGTCGACTTCCTTGCCCGCGCAGCGACCGTGGTCAAGGACCAACGACCCGACTCGGTACTGGTGGAACTGGGCTGGCCGCAGCTCACCGGCGTCCCGCCTGTCGATATCGCGACCTACGGGGCCGGCCGAGGTGCTGCGATCTGCCTGATCACATTGCTCTCGGAAGGGGCCAGATGACCAAGCCGCCGGCCTCAGGACTGAGCCTCGGCATCGACATCGGCGCCTCCAAGACCCACGGCATCCTGCTGGACGCGGACGGTTCGCGCCTCGCCGAGACCGTCCGCCCCACCCTGACTGGGCCCGAAGGCGTGGTGAACACAGCTGTCGCCGTCGTCATCGAGTGCCTCGGCCAGGCCACTGCGCCGGACGCAGCGGTCTCGATCGGCATCGGGATCCCCGGCCAGGTCGACCCGGCGACCGGTCTGGTGCGGACAGCCGTGAACCTCGGCATCAGCGAACTCGACCTGGGACAGCGCCTGACCGCCGCTCTCGGCGTGCCGGTCACGATCGACAACGACGTGAAGGCAGCGGCGCTCGGAGCGGCGAACCACCTTGGTGTCGCTGACGGCGACCTGGCCTACCTCAACTTCGGCACCGGCGTCGCCGCGGCGGCAGTCGTGCACGGACGCCTCGTGCGCGGGCATGGCAACCTGGCCGGCGAGATCGGGCACATCCCGGTCGACCCGCAGGGCGAACGCTGCCAATGCGGCCAGCGTGGCTGCCTTGAGGTGCTCGCCGGCGGCGGACGGATCGCCGCCCGCCTGGCAGCCCTCGGAACGGGACTCACCCTCGGCACCCTCGTACAGGCCGCCGCGGCCGGTGAGCCAGGGGCGGAAGCCGAGGCCGACCGACTGTGCACCGGGATCGCGCTCGCCGTCCAGCTCGTCGTGCTAACCCAGGGATCGGAGCTGGTGGTCCTGGGCGGTGGCGTCATCCACACCGCGCCGGGGCTGGTGCCGCGCGTGCAGGAGGTCCTGATCGCGCGAGCAGAGGAATCGGAGTTCCTCGCCTCGCTGCGCCTGGCTGAACGGATCACGGTGATTCCGGCCGACTACCCGGTGGCTGCGATCGGAGCGGCACTGGTCGGGCTCCGGCGCACGCGGGCAAAGCAGCTGGCGCCGATCGGCTGATCAGCCGCCAGAGGCGTCGGATTCGGCGTCGGCGATGTCGGCGTCGCCGAGTTCTGCGGAGTCCAGCCACCCGTAGGGCATGACCACCTTGTCCCGCGGCGTGCCCTGGCGTCCGCGGGGCGCACCGAGCTCGCCGGCAGGGAACTCGACGTCGGCGTCCAGCTGCGCGAGGAGAGCGTCCAGCTCGGCAAGCGAGCTCACCATCGCCAGCGCCCGGCGCAGGTCGCCGCCTACGGGGAAGCCCTTGAAGTACCACGCCATGTGCTTGCGCAGATCGGTGAGACCGTGCTTCTCCCCGTGGATTTCGGCGAGGAGTTCCGCGTGCCGGTGCACCATCGCCGCCACCTCGCCGAGGGTCGGCAGCGCGCGGCGCTCGTGTCCGGCAAAGGCGTCGGCGAGGTCTCGGAACAGCCAGGGACGGCCGAGGCAGCCGCGTCCGACCACCACGCCCGCGCAGCCCGTTGCCTCGATCATGGCCAGCGCATCCGCTGCCTCCCAGATGTCGCCGTTGCCCAGCACCGGGATGTCCACGGCGTCAACGAGGGTCGCGATCGCCTCCCAGGCTGCCACCCCCGAGTAGGCCTGCTGGACGGTGCGTGCGTGCAGTGCGATCGCTGCGCAGCCGGCGTCCTGGGCGATGCGACCGGCGTCGAGGTAGGTGGGGTGGTCGGCATCGATGCCCAGGCGGGTCTTCATGGTCACCGGCACGCCGTAGCAGTCCGCCGCGGCGACCGTGGCACGCAGGATTGCCGCCAGCCGGTCACGCTTCCACGGCAGCACTCCCCCGCCGCCACGCCTGGTCACCTTGGGTACAGGGCAGCCGAAGTTCAGGTCGACGTGGTTCACGCCGAACTCCGCGCAGAGGATCTCGGTGGCCCGCGCCATCACGTCCGGATCCACCCCATAGAGCTGCACCGAACGGACGGTCTCGCCCGGGTCGAACCGCAGCATGTCGAAGGTCTTGGGGATACGTTCGACGATCCCGCGACTGGTGATCATCTCGCAGACGTAGAGGCCCGCGCCCTGCTCGCGGCACAGCTGCCGGTACGCGGCGTTGGTGATGCCGGCCATCGGCGCGAGCACCACCGGCGGCACGACCTCGACGGTGCCGCCGCCGGGTGCGACCAGGCGAAGTGCCTCGACCATCCGTCCTCCACCTCCTCGCTCTCCGACTTGTCAGAATCTCCTTCGGCTCCAGGCGAAGGAGATTCTGACAAGTCGGCAGGGGGGTCAGCCTACCTACCACCCTGCGCAGCACGCCTTATGCGTATGCTCTGGTGGGGTGAGCACTGAGCACGCCCGAGTCGTGGCAGCGATGGCCGACGTGCCGCGGCGCCGGTTCCTGCCCGAGGACATGCAGGACCTCGCCACCCTCGACCAGCCGCTGCCGATCGGGCACGGCGCCACGAACTCCCAGCCGTGGACGGTGCAGTTCATGCTCGAACTCCTCCGCGTCCCAGATGGCGCGACAGTGCTGGACGTGGGCAGCGGCTCGGGCTGGACGACGGCGCTGCTGGCGCACCTCACCGGGCCGAAGGGCACGGTGACCGGCGTCGACGTGGTGCCTGAGCTCGTTGCGATGGGCCAGCGGAATATGGCCGGACTGAACCTGCCCTGGGCCCGGATCCAGCTGGCAGTGCCGAAGCGGCTCGGACTGCCCGATGATGCGCCGTTCGACCGGATCCTCGTCTCGGCCGAACCCGGCGACATCCCAGAAGAGCTGGAATCCCAGCTGGCCGTCGGCGGACGCATGGTGCTGCCGGCGTCCGGGGTGATGTGGGTGGTCGACCGCGACCACGAAGGCTGGCACCGCGAGCCTGTGACGGGCTACCGCTTCAGCTTCGTCCCACTGGTCTGAACAGAACCGTCCCCGTTTCTGTTCAGCAGCCCAGTAGGCGGGCGCCCAGGTAGGCCTGCACCTGGTCGAGTGCCACGCGCTCCTGGCTCATCGTGTCCCGCTCGCGGATGGTGACCGCGTCGTCCTCGAGGGTGTCGAAGTCGATCGTGATGCAGTACGGGCTGCCGATCTCGTCCTGGCGGCGGTAGCGGCGTCCGATCGCCTGGGCGTCGTCGAACTCCACGTTCCAGATCTTGCGCAGCTGCGCGGCCAGGTCCCGGGCCTTCGGCGACAGGTCGGCGTTGCGCGACAGCGGGAGCACGGCAGCCTTCACCGGAGAGAGCCGCGGGTCGAGCTTCAGCACCGTCCGGGTGTCGACCCCGCCCTTGGCGTTGGGCGCCTCGTCCTCGGTGTAGGCCTCGACGAGGAAGGCCATCAGCGAGCGGGTGAGGCCGGCCGCAGGCTCGATCACGTACGGCAGGTAGCGCTCGCCGGACGCCTGCTCGAAGTACGACAGATCGGTGCCGGAGTGCGTGGAGTGCGTGCCCAGGTCGAAGTCGGTGCGGTTGGCGATGCCTTCCAGCTCACCCCAGCCGTCGCCACCGGCGAAGCCGAAGTTGTACTCGATGTCGACCGTGCGCTTGGAGTAGTGCGACAGCTTCTCCTTGGGGTGCTCGTAGTGCCGCAGGTTGCCCTCGGAGATGCCCAGGTCGGTGTACCAGGAGGTGCGGGTGTCGATCCAGTGCTGGTGCCATTCCTCGTCGGTGCCGGGCTTGACGAAGAACTCCATCTCCATCTGCTCGAACTCGCGCGTCCGGAAGATGAAGTTGCCCGGCGTGATCTCGTTGCGGAAGCTCTTGCCCACCTGGCCGATGCCGAAGGGCACCTTCATGCGGGCGGTGCCCTCGACGTTCTTGAAGTTGATGAAGATGCCCTGCGCCGTCTCCGGACGCAGGTAGTGCAGGCCCGACTCGTCCTCGATGACGCCGAGGTAGGTCTTCAGCATCATGTTGAAGTCGCGCGGCTCGGTGAACCGGCCGAGGGTGCCGCACTCGGGGCAGTTGATCTCCTCGAGGCCGGAGGCCTTGCGTCCCTTCTTGTGCTCGAAGTTCTCCTCGAGCACGTCGGCGCGGAACCGCTTGTGGCACGAAAGGCACTCGGTGAGCGGGTCGGAGAAGACACCGACGTGGCCGGAGGCGACCCACACCTGACGGGGAAGGATGATCGAGGAGTCGAGGCCGACGACGTCGTCGCGTCCCTGCACGACCGAACGCCACCACTGGCGCTTGATGTTCTCCTTGAGTTCGACGCCGAAGGGTCCGTAGTCCCAGGCGGCCCTGGTGCCGCCGTAGATCTCCCCACAGGGGTACACGAACCCGCGGCGCTTGGTCAGGCTGATCACATTCTCCAGGCGGCTGGCCACCATGTACTCCCTCGTCGGCGCGACGTGCTGCCCGGCTGACAGCCCGCTCAGCCTACCGTTCCACGCGGCCGGTTCTCTCCGACGTCGGACGGCTTGGCGTACGCACTGGGCTCATCGATGGCCAGCGACAGCAAGGGCACCAGCACCATCCTTGCCGGGGTGCCGTTGAACGCCCTGCGGTAGCTGCCGACGTCTGCCCAGCGGCTCACGATCGCCCACAGTTCCGGATCGTCGAGGTTCTGCACGAGCTCGGCGCCCTCGCTGCCCTGCGAGGACGCGAACTGCCGCACCACCGCACCGGCCTGCATCCTGAACCCCGACGGGTCGCCGGGTACGCGGAACCTGCTGATCGCCAACACGGGCTCATGGTAGCCATCCGGCTACAGCCGACGCCTCGGGCCAGGGTCAGTGCGAGGAGTTCCTCCAGACCTGCCCGGATCCTCCCTGCGGTCAGGTCCGGACGGGCGGGCGCCGCCGCGGGCAGGATGTGGGCGGGGTCGGGCAGGAAGCCGAGGATGTCGCTGACCTGCCAGTAGCGGAACTCCTCGGGGTTGAGCTGGCCTCCCTGGCGCAGGTAGGCCGCGCGGAAGGCGTCCGCGCCAGCAGTCGTGTGCAGCATGGCGAAGTCGGAGCGGCGCGCGACGTCGAATTCGGCCGGTCCCCAGGACGTCTCGGCCCAGTCGATGAGCCCGCCGACGACCTCGCCCTGCCACCGGATGTTGCCGAGGTGGAACTCGCGGTGCAGCAGCCCGAACGGCGTCGGCGGCGCCCCGCAGCCCGCAGGTCGATCGCCCGTTGCCACAGCGCTGGCCGGATCATCCAGCCCGGAACCTCGGGCTCGGCAGGCCCGCGGTACTCGCCAACGCCCGCTCGGGCAGGGCCGCACCTAGAACCACTGGAGGCCCTCGCCGGGCGCGTCCTCACGCTGGTCGACCGGCTCGTCACAGGTCGGGCACCAGGGACGGGTCACGACGGGCGTCCCGCAGCGGCGGTGCACCGGCGCGCCGGACGCACCCTCGCGGGCACCGCCCCACTCGGCGAGCGTCGCGATGGCCGCAGCGAGCCGGCGCCCGGGAGCGGTCAGGGAGTACCGCATGCGTACCGGCCGGTGTTCGTACGGGGTCGCGGTCAGCAGGCCGACCCGCTGCAGCGTGCGGAGACGGGCGGTGAGGATCGTCGGGGCGATGCCGTTAACCTCGCCGGCCAGTTCGCCGAAGGTGCGGTCCCCGTCCAGCAGGGCGCCGACCAGCCGCAGGCTCCACCGGTCACCGACCAGGCGGGCGGCGACGTCGAGACCGTCCAGATTGCCGATCGATGGGCTATTGCCAGAGACCATGGCGAGAGCATATCGTCACTAGCGATTCGATAGTAACTAGGAGGAGATGGCGATATGACAGTCATCGAAGAACTGACCGACCTCGTCCGCACAGCGAACGACAGCTCCGCGGCAGCGGTCGTCACGATCGGGAGCAGGGGCCGCGGCTCCGGCTTCGTGGTCGCGCCGGGCAAGGTGCTCACCAACGCCCACAACCTGCGGGACCGCACGACCCAGGTGAGCTTCGCCGACGGCCGCTCGGTGCAGGCCACCGTCACCGGCAGCGACCTGGACGGCGACCTCGTTGTCCTCGACGTCGACACCGCCGACATCGCCCCGCTCACCTGGGCGGCCGAAGCGCCGACCACCGGCGACGTGGTCGTCACCGTGACAGCCGGACGGCATCGCCGTCGCGTGACCTGGGGGCAGGTGACCGCAACTGAGGCCGGTTTCGAGGGCCCCCGCGGCCGACCGATCACCGGCGCGCTTGAGCACTCGGCGCCGTGCGCACCGGGCTCATCCGGGGCGCCCGTGCTCGACCGCGAAGGCCATGTTGTCGGCATCAACACCCACCGCCTCGAGTACGGCTTCTACCTGGCCCGGTCGGTGGACGCGGCGCTGCGCGAGGTCGTGGACGGCATGGCAGGCGGCCGCACGTTCGAGCCTGCCCACCTCGGTGTGGCTGTGGCCCCGCCGAACGTCGCGGCACGGCTCCGCGCGGCTGTCGGCCTCACCGGACGCGACGGGCTTCTGGTGCGGGAGGTGGCCGACGGCAGCCCGGCAGCCCAGGCGGGCATCGCCCAGGGCGACCTGCTGGTGCGGGCCGGTGGCCGGGAGTTGCGGACAACCGATGACCTGTTCGCCGTGCTGGGCGGTATCAGCACCGGCGACCAGGTGGTGCTGGGCGTCGTCCGCGGCGTCGAAGAACTGGACGTCACCGTCACGTTCTAGCGGGTCGTGGTCTCGACCCTTCGACAGGCTCAGTGCAGGCGCTCCTCGACCAGCGAGTGAGTGGACGCGAAGAAGCCCCGGCACCGGAGTGACGGGGCTTTCCTTGCTCCTGCTACTGCACGTCGTTCTGGCGGTTCAGGCCGGCGTCGAGGTCGGTCCTTGTGCTTGCCGAGGCGTCCGATACCCCGGTCTTCTGTGCTGCCATTTGGGCCCGCTGCGGGGTCTGGTCGATAGATGCGTTGCCGTCCCCGCGCCGCATGCCGCGCTGGATCATGCCGATGATGCTGGGCTTGCCCTGCATCTTGCTGAGCACGTCGAACGCAACGGCGCCCAGGAGCACCAGGCCCTTGATCACCTGGATCAGGTTCTGGTCAACGCTCATGTTGGCAAGGCCGAGGTTCAGCACGCCCATCACGAGACCACCGATCATGGAACCGATCACGGTGCCGATGCCGCCGGTCACCGCAGCGCCACCGATGAAGACGGCCGCGATCGCGTCCAGCTCGAAGCCGGTGCCGTCCTTCGGGTTGGCAGCGTTCAGGTAGGCGGTGTAGACCATGCCGGCGATACCGGCGAGCATGCCCATGTTCACCATGACCAGGAAGTCGATCCGCTTGGTGTTCACACCGGTCAAGCGAGCGGCGTTGCGGTTGCCACCGACGGCGTAGATGTGGCGGCCGAAGACCGTCTTCTGGGTGATGAAGCTGTAGATGATGATCAGGGCCAGCAGGATCAGGCCGACAACGGGGACACCCTTGTAGGAGGCCAGCAGCATCGAGAACGCGATGATGAGGGCGCTGATGAGGACGACCTTCGTGACCGAGCCCACCATGGAAGCCGGCTTCATGCTGTGCTTCTTCAAGCCGGCACGGTGACGCAGTTCCATCCAGATGACCGCGCCGACCCCGATCAGGGCCAGCAGCACGGTCAGGTTGTGGTAGTTCGTCACGGGACCGACGGCCGGGAGGTAGCCGTTCGCGATCGCCTGGAATGCGTCGGGCACCGGGATCGACTGGGCGCCCAGGATCATCAGGTCAAGGCCGCGGAACAGGAGCATGCCGGCGAGGGTGACGATGAAGGCCGGTATGCCGACGTAGGCCACCCAGAAGCCTTGCCACATGCCGACGAGGATGCCTAGCAGGATGCCGAGCAGGATCGCCGCGTACCAGGGGAAGTGCCATTGCGCCATCGCCAGGGCCACCGTTGCGCCGACGAAGGCACAGACCGAGCCGACGGACAGGTCGATGTGGCCGGCGATGATCACCATCACCATGCCGATGGCCAGGATCAGCACGTAGCCGTTCTGGACCAGCAGCAGGGTGATGTTGCGGGGCTGGACGAACAGTCCGTCGGTCATGAACGTGAACAGGACCATCAGCAGCAGCAGGGCGATCATCATGCCGTACTGGCGCAGGTTGCCGGAGAGCTTCGGGCCGCGTCGCTTGATCGCGGGGGCCTCAACAGGTGCAATCACCGTCGGTTCGGCCATGGTGTCAGTCTGCCTTTCGTTGAGTCATGTAGCGCATGAGAATTTCCTGGTCGGCCTCCGACTTAGGAAGGTCGGCCGTGATCACCCCGGCGCTCAGGGTGTAGATCCGGTCGCAGATACCGAGCAGTTCGGGCAGCTCGGAGGAGATCATCAGAACCCCCTTGCCTGCGTCGGCCATCTTGTTGATCAGTTCGTAGATCTCGTACTTCGCGCCCACGTCGATGCCGCGGGTCGGCTCGTCGAGGATCAGCACATCCGGGTCGGTGAACAGCCACTTGCCGAGCACGACCTTCTGCTGGTTGCCTCCGGAGAGCTTGTTGACGCCCTCCTCGATGGACGGCGCCTTGATCCGCATGCTCTTCCGGTACTTCTCGGCGGCGACGACCTCCTCGTTGTCGTTGATGACGCCGAAGTGCTGGAGCTTGTGCAGCCCGGCGGACGTGATCGATTGCCGGATGGTGTCGAGAAGGTTCAGCCCGAGGCTCTTGCGGTCCTCTGTGACGTAAGCGAGGCCGGCGTTGATGGCCTGCTGGACGGTGCGGATGTTCACCTCCTTGCCATGCAGGAACAGTTGGCCGGACAGCTTCTGGCCGTAGGTCTGACCGAACACGCTGCGGGCGAACTCGGTGCGCCCGGCGCCCATCAGCCCCGCCAGGCCAACGATCTCGCCGCGGCGGACGCTCAGGCTGGCGTTCTTCACGACCATCCGCTCGCCGTCCTCCGGGTGCGCCACCGTCCAGTTGCGGACGTCCATCAGCACCTCGCCGATGTGCGGGGTGTGTTCGGGGAAGCGGTGCTCCAGGTCGCGGCCGACCATGCTCCGGATGATCCGGTCCTCGTTGACCCCGTCGTCCTTGATGTCGAGGGTCTCGATGGTCTTGCCGTCACGGAGGATCGTGATCGAGTCGGAGATGGCCTCGATCTCGTTCAGCTTGTGGCTGATCATGATCGAGGTGATGCCCTTGGCCTTGAGCTCCTTCAGCAATCCGAGCAGGTGCCGGGAGTCGCCGTCGTTGAGGGCAGCGGTCGGCTCGTCGAGGATGAGGAGCTTGACCTCCTTGCCCAAAGCCTTGGCGATCTCGACCAGCTGCTGCTTGCCGATACCGATGCTCTTGATCTGCGCGTCCGGGTTCTCGTCCAGGCCGACGTGCTCCAGCAGCGCACGGGCGCGGGCGTTGGCCGCGTGCCAGTCGATGACGCCACCCCTGGCCTGCTCGTTGCCGAGGAACATGTTCTCGGTGATGGTCAGCTCAGGGATCAGCGCAAGTTCCTGGTGGATGATCGCGATGCCGGCTGCTTCGCTCTCCGGGATGTTCTTGAACTTGACCTCTTGGTCGTCGAAGAAGATGTCGCCCTCATAGGTGCCGTGCGGGTACACCCCCGACAGCACCATCATCAGGGTGGACTTGCCGGCGCCGTTCTCCCCGCAGATGCTGTGGATTTCGCCACGCTTCACTTCGAGGTTCACATCCGACAGGGCTTTTACCCCCGGGAATTCCTTGGTGATGTTGCGCATCGACAGGATCATGTCGACCATGCGTTGTTCCCCCTTTGTCAGTTCCTGAGAAGACGGTCCCCCGCCCCCGGGGGTGCTGGTCCTGGTGGCGGACGCGAGCGCCCGCCACCAGAATGGCAGCATTTCAGATCACTTGAGCTGATCCGCGGTGTAGTAGTTCGCCTTGGTCAGGATGTCGACAGCGTTGCTCTTGTCGACCGAAACGGGCTGCAGCAGCATGGTCGGGACGACCATGACGCCGTTGTTGTACGACTTGGTGTCGTTGACCGTGACCTTGCCGCCGCTCAGGACTTCCTGAACCATCGATGCGGTGGTCTTGGCCAGCTCGCGGGTGTCCTTGAAGATGGTCGAGTACTGCTCGCCCGACAGGATCATCTTCACGGACTCCAGCTCGGCGTCCTGGCCGGTGACGATCGGCATGGCCTTGCCGCCGGTGCCGTAGCCGTTGGCCTTCAGGGCCGCGATGATGCCACGGGAGATGCCGTCGTAAGGAGCCAGCACACCGGAAACGTCGGCGCTCGAGTACGACTTGGTGAGCAGGTTCTCCATGCGCTTCTTCGCAACGCCGGCGTCCCAACGCAGGGTGGTGACCTTGTTGAAGTCGGTCTCACCGGAGACGATCTTGACGGTGCCGTCGTCGATCTTCGGCTGAAGGATGCTCATGGCGCCGTCGAAGAAGAACTTCGCGTTGTTGTCGTCGGCAGACCCGGCGAACAGCTCGACGTTCCACGGGGACTTGGCGCCGGAGGCCTTCAGGCCGTCCAGCAGCGAGGTGCCCTGGAGCACGCCGACCTTGAAGTTGTCGAAGGTGGCGTAGTAGCTGACCGCGTCGGTCTCGCGCAGGAGCCGGTCGTAGGCGATGACCGGGATGTTGGAGTCCTTGGCGTCCTTCAGCGCACCCTTGAGGGCAACGCCGTCGATGGCCGCGATGACCAGCAGCTGGTTCTTCTTGGTGATCATGTCGGAGACCTGGGTCACCTGGGTCGGGATGTCGTCGTTGGCGTACTGCAGGTTGACGGTGTAGCCGGCCGCCTCGAGCGTCTGCTTGACGTAGTCGCCGTCCTTGATCCAACGCTCGGAGGTCTTGGTCGGCATTGCGATGCCGATCGTGCCCTTCGCAGCGGCTCCACCGGATGCACTACCCGAGGCCGACGGCGCTGCCGCCTGGCCGCACGCGGTGACCGTCAGCGCCAGTGCTGCGGTGGCTGCGAATGCAACCAATTTGCGCATTGCTGCTCACTTTCTCGATCCCCCGCCCCAAGCGATGAGGATCTGTTTCTTGATGTGATGCCCGCCCCGGGAAGCCCCCGCGGTCGAGCGGTATTCAGTTGTGTGGTCCGGCAGGTCGGGCTCAGAAGCCCATGGCCAGCCGGTGGTAGGCGTTGTTCCAGCGCAGTTCCTTGAGGAACTGCGAGGTCTTGGTTTCCGCACCGATGAGCGCCAGTTCGACGCCCAGCATCTCGGCGAGGTCGGTGAGGTGCTCGGAGTTGAGCGCCGTCGACATGACCGTGTGGTGGGGCCCGCCGGCGCTCAGCCAGCATTCGGTGGAGGTGGCGAAGTCGGGCTTCGGCGCCCAGACGGCCCGTGCAACGGGCAGGTTGGGCATCTCGGCCAGCGGCGGCACGACGGTGATCTCGTTGGCGACCATACGGAAACGGTCGCCGAGGTCGGACAGCCCGAGGGTGATGGCGTCGCCGGGGGCCGCGTCGAACACCATGCGGACGGGGTCCTCACGGCCGCCGATGCCCAGCGGGTGCACCTCGATGCGCGGGGTGTCGACGGCGATCGTCGGGCACACCTCGAGCATGTGGGCGCCGAGGATCAGGTGGCGTCCCGGCTCCAGGTGGTAGGTGTAGTCCTCCATGAACGAGGTGCCGCCGGGCAGGCCGGCAGCCATCGTCTTCAGGGTCCGTCCGAGCACGGCGGTCTTCCAGTCGCCCTCGCCGCCGAAGCCGATGCCCTCTGCCATCAGCCGCTGGACGGCGAGGCCGGGGAGCTGGCGCAGGCCGCCGAGGTCCTCGAAGTTTGTGGTGAAGGCGCCGTAGCCGCCGTCGATGACGAAGCGGCGCAGGGCCACCTCGATGCGGGCGCCGTAGCGCAGCGAGTCGGCACGGTCGGCGCCCGGGTGGAGCTCCGGCGCGACATCGTAGAGGTCGAGGTACTCGGTGATCAGGGCGTCGATCTCCGCCTCGGCCACCTCGTCGACGACGGCCACGAGGTCGTTGACGCCGTAGGTGTTCACCGAGACGCCGAGGCGTCGCTCGGCCTCGACCTTGTCGCCCTCGGTGACTGCGACGTTGCGCATGTTGTCGCCGAAGCGCACCAGCTTCATGGTGCGCAGTTCTGACCAGGCGAGCGCAGCCCGGGACCAGGTGCCGACCCGGTTGATGACCACCGGGTCGCTGACGTGACCAGAGACGGTCTTGCGCGGCACGCCTAGGCGGGTAGCGATGTAGGCGAACTCACGGTCGCCGTGGGCGGCCTGGTTCAGGTTCATGAAGTCCATGTCGATGGACGCCCAGGGCAGGTCCCGGTTCACCTGGGTGTGCAGGTGCAGGAACGGCTTGCGCAGCGCGTCGAGGCCACCGATCCACATCTTCGCCGGCGAGAAGGTGTGCATCCAGGCGATCACGCCGACGCAGTTGTCGTCGGCGTTGGCCTCGAGCATCACGCGACGGATCGCGGCGGCGTCGGTGAGCGTCGGCTTGGCGACGACCTCAGCCGGGATCTGCTCAGCGGCGGCGAGGGCGTTGGAGATCTGGGCGGACTGGTCCCGCACCTGCAGCAGGACGTCGTCGCCGTAGAGTCCCTGACTTCCGGTCAGGAACCAGATCTGCTTGCTCATCTTGTGCTTCCTTGTCCATAGACGTTCTGGTAACGGTCGAACAGCCGGTCGATGTCGGCCGCTGCGATGGGCACCGGCTCGCCGAGCTGGCGGGAGAAGTGGACGGTGCGGGCGACGTCCTCGACCATGACTGCGGCCTTGACCGCGTCCCTGGCGTCCTTGCCGATGGTGAACGGGCCGTGATTGGCCATCAGGACCGCTCGCGAACGGCTGTGGCTGAGGGTCTCGACGATGCCGCGGCCGATCGAGTCGTCCCCGATCAGCGCGAACGGGCCCACCGGGATGTCGCCGCCGAACTCGTCGGCCATCATGGTGAGCACACACGGGATCGGCTCCCTGCGCGCGGCCCAGGCCGTGGCGTAGTCGGAGTGCGTGTGCACGACGCCGCCGATCTCGGGCATGTTCTTGTAGACGTAAGCGTGGGCTGCGGTATCCGACGAAGGGCTCCGCGTACCTTCCACCAGGTTGCCGTCGAAGTCGCAGACCACCATCGCCTCGGGGCTGAGGTCGTCGTAGGAGACACCAGAGGGCTTGATGACCAGCAGGTCGGCGCCGGGAACACGGGCGGAAACGTTGCCGGCGGTCCAGACCACCAAGCCGTTGCGGGGCAGCTCGTTGTGCAGCGCAGCGACCTCGGATTTGAGGCCGTCGACCAATTCGCGGAGATCTGCCGGTACGGACGTCACTGCTGGACCCCTGTTTCACCCGTCCGGTGGAAACCCACCCCGACAACGCTGTTCGCGGTATACGCCACCACTTCGATGTGCTCCCTGTAACTGACGGCTTCTTTGCCCGCCACCGAGGATGTTACCGGTACCACAACCCAGTTCGTGACATCTGGAGATAACAGTTTGATATCGGTAACACTGCTGTCAGTCGGCTGTGTGCGGCCGGTCAACGTGGCTGAGCGAACGCAGCCCGTGGTCGAGGTGCCAGCCGATGAAGGCAGCCACCATGCCGCTTCCCTGTCTCAGGGTCGGAGCGGAAATCTCGCGGGTTGAGCGCCAGTCACCGGCCAGCAGCGCACCCAGGTAGGTCACGGTCGCCGGGGCCGGGTGGGCGGAGCCGGGCGGGCGGCACCGCCGACAGACCATGCCGCCGAGCTGGGGTGAGAAGGCCTCGTGCGGCCCCGCTGCGCCACAGCGCGCGCAGTCCCCCAGCGTTGGCGCGTAGCCCGCCAGGGCCACCGCGCGCAGCAAGTAGGCGTCCATCACCATGGTGGCCGGACGCACGCCGTCCGAGGTGCCGGCGGTGAGCGCCTGCAGCGCCCCGACCAGCAACTGGAATTGCTGCAGGGCGGGCTCGCCCTCCTCAGTCACCAGCCGGTCGGCGGTCTCGATCATCACCTGACCGGTGGTGTAGCGCTCATAGTCGTGGGCGAGGGGCTCGGAGTAGGGGTGCAGGGTCACCGCCTGGGTGATCACGTCCAGCGTCCTGCCGGTGGCGAACTGCAGGTCGACATGGCTGAACGGCTCCAGCCGCGCGCCGAACTTCGACGACGTCCGACGGACACCGCGGGCTACGGCCCTGACCTTGCCGTGACGCCGCGAGAGCATGGTGATGATCCGGTCGGCCTCGCCCAGCTTGTGGGTGCGAAGTACGACGGCCTCGTCACGGTAGGTCGGCACCCGGCCATTCTCCCCCGCGGTGTCGCATTGGCGACCAAGGTGGCTGTGGGCGTGGCGTTGTTAGCGCGCACACCATGCTGCAATGATTGCCTCAGTTCACTGGCTTGCTCGGGAAGCGACCGCCGCGCCGAGCCACCAGAAGGAGGATCAACGATGATCGACGGCCTGGCAGTCACCAGTATTCGCGAAGCGATCGAGGGCGGACGGACCGCCCTGGGCATCGAGTTCGGTTCGACAAGGATCAAGGCCGTCCTGGTCGGTCCCGACAACCAGCCGATCGCGACCGGCAGCCACGACTGGGAGAACCAGTTCGTGAACCGGGTCTGGACCTATTCGGTGGATGCGGTCTGGGCCGGGCTGCAGGACTGCTACGCCTCCCTGGCCCGCGATGTCCAGGAGCGCTACGGCGTGCCGCTGGCAGGAGTCGGCGCTCTCGGCGTGTCGGCGATGATGCACGGCTACATGGCCTTCGACGCGGCTGGCGAGCTGTTGGTGCCGTTCCGGACGTGGCGCAACACGATCACCGGTGAGGCGGCCGAGCAGCTCAGTGAGCTGTTCGGGCACAACATCCCGCAGCGCTGGAGCATCGCCCACCTGTACCAGGCGATCCTGAACGGCGAGGAGCATGTCGGCGCGATCGCCCACCTGAACACGCTGGCCGGATATGTGCACTGGAAGCTCACCTCGGAGCTGGTGCTCGGTGTCGGGGACGCCAGCGGCATGTTCCCGATCGACATCGCCACCGGCGGCTACAACGCTGCGATGGTGACCCAATTCGACGATTTGGTGGCGGCGAAGGGCTTCGACTGGACGCTGGGCGCCATCCTGCCCGACGTGCTGCCGGCCGGTGCCGCCGCCGGCACGCTGACCGAGGCCGGCGCCCGGCTCCTCGACCCCAGCGGGACGCTGCAGGCCGGCATCCCGCTGTGCCCGCCCGAAGGTGATGCCGGCACCGGCATGGTGGCGACCAACTCTGTGGCCCGGCGCACCGGCAACGTCAGCGCCGGCACCTCGATCTTCGCGATGGTGGTGCTGGAGCACGAGTTGGCAGCCCGGCACTCCGAGCTCGACCTCGTCACCACACCGGCCGGCGACCTGGTGGCAATGGTGCACTGCAACAACGGGGCCAGCGAGCTCAACGCCTGGGTCGGCCTGTTCGGCGAGTTCGCCACCCGGCTCGGTGCCGGCTCCGACGCGAACGCGATCTTCGAGACCCTCTTCCGTGCCGCACTCGAGGGCGAGGCCGACTGCGGTGGGCTGCTGTCCTTCAACTACCTCTCCGGTGAGCACATCACCGGCCTGCACGAGGGGCGTCCGCTGTTCACCCGCACCCCGGACAGCCAGTTCAGCCTTGCCAACTTCATGCGCACCCACCTGTACGCCTCGCTGTCGACGCTGCGGATCGGCATGAACGTCCTGCTCAAGGACGAAGCGGTCGAGCTGGACTCGATGTTCGCCCACGGCGGGCTGTTCAAGACCAAGGGCGTCGCCCAGCGCTTCCTCGCCGCAGCGCTCGACACGCAGGTCTCGGTCGGCGACATCGCCGGCGAGGGCGGTGCCTGGGGCATCGCGCTGCTGGCCGCCTACCTGCGCGACAAGGCCGAAGGCCAGGACCTGGCGTCCTACCTCGGTCAGGTGGTGTTCGCCGGCGCGGCGCTGGAATCGGTGGACCCCGACCCGGCCGACGTCGCCGGCTTCACCGCCTATGTGGAGCGGTTCACCACTGGCCTGCCGATCGAACAGGCTGCAGTCGCCCACAGCTGAGCCGTTCGCCGGCCGGGCGCGCCCGGCAGGCATCGGCGAATCTCCTGCGTTCGCGGCGGGCGTTTCGGGGTGGCCGTAGGCTTCCGGGATGGGTCTCCTTCGCGTCAGCGTCGACCACCTGGTCCGCATCTCGGCAACCTCAGCGCGCGTGCACGCCCGCGTCCGCGGCTCCTCACTGGTCGCCACCGGCATCGCCGGTCGCAAGGCCGCGGAAGTGCGTGACGTAGTCGCAGCGCTCGCCGCCAGCGGGATCCGCGAGGACGTCGTCGAGGTGGCCGGCATCCGGCTCACCACCTCCGATGACCGCATCCTGCACAGCCAGAGCGTTGACATCCAGCTGGTGGTCACGGCCGACACCGACCAGTTGCCCGACGTGCTCGGCGCGCTCGCGGACCGTCCCGGCGTTGCGGTGGAGCACCTGGAGTGGGTCTACGACGAGTTCGAGGCCAGCATCACCGCCGCGGCAGAGGCGATGACCAAGGCACGGCGCAAGGCCGAGGCGATCGCTGCGGCCGCAGGGCTTGAAGTGACCGGCATCGCCACCGCGAGCGACTCCTGGACCATGCCGCAGGCTCAGGTGCAGCTGGCCGATTCTCCGATGACGTACGCCGCCCGCGCCAGTTCGGCGCCACTCGATCTCGGGGTGGAAATCAACACAACCACGGAGCTGTCTACGCACCTCAGCGTGGATTTCGAGTTGTCACCATAGGCTGGGGCCATGCATCGCATCTCGACGTTGAGAGTGTCTCCGATCTGCCTCGGTGGGAACGTGTTCGGGTGGACGGCGGATCCGGAGAATACGCAGGCCATTCTCGACGCCTTCCTCGAAGGTGGCGGTAACTTCATCGACACCGCCGATGTCTATTCGGCATGGGTCCCGGGCCACCGCGGCGGGGAGTCCGAGAGCCTGATCGGCGGTTGGCTGGGCCACCGTGCCAACCGGGACAAGGTCGTGATCGCCACCAAGGTGGCCAAGCACCCCATCCACCGTGGGTTGCGTCCCGCGAACCTCAAGATCTGCCTTGACGGCTCACGGCGACGGCTCGGCACCGAGGTCATCGACTTGTACTACGCGCACGAGGACGACGCACATGTGCCGATCGCCGAATGGGTCGGCGCGTTCGACCAGATGATCCAGCACGGCGCGATCAAGCACTGGGGATTGTCGAACTTCACCCTCGCCCGCACGCAGGAGGTCATCGAAGTTGCCACCCGTGAGGGCCTGGCGCTGCCGGT
This sequence comes from Propionibacteriaceae bacterium, assembly GCA_017882685.1. Classification (GTDB taxonomy): domain Bacteria; phylum Actinomycetota; class Actinomycetes; order Propionibacteriales; family Propionibacteriaceae; genus Propionicimonas. The sequence continues at coordinate 36,783 of JADGPA010000081.1, forward strand.
TGCGGTGCAGCCGGGCTACAACCTTGTACACCGTGGCGAGGTGGAGACCAGCGGTCTCGGCGCCTTCTGCGTCGAGCACAAGCTGGCGCTGGTGCCCTACTACGGGCTCGCCTCCGGGTTCCTCACGGGCAAGTACGCGCGCGGCGAGCACGTCCACGGGCCGCGGGCGGGACGGGTGAAGACCTACGCCACCGACGAGGGCTTCGCCGTTGTCGACGAGGTGGTCGCGATCGCAGACGAACTAGGCGTCGATCCGGCCACGGTCGCCCTTGCCTGGTTGCGCCAGCAGCCCGGCGTCGTCGCGCCGATCGCCTCGGTGAGTTCCGCGGACCAGCTGCCGGCGATCCTCGCAGCGGCCGAACTGAAGCTGTCGCGCTCGCAGGTCAACCGGCTGACGAAGGTCTCTGCGCCCTTCTGCTGAGCAACCGCGTACGTGCCGCCGTCCGACTGATCGGACGGCGGCACGTACGGCGTCTTTGCCGGGTCCCCCGGGCTCAGCTGTCGACACTGCCCTCGATCTGGGTCGTCCCGCCGCTGTGGGCAACGGCAATCTTGCGGGGCTTGGCCCCCTCGGCGACAGGGATCCGCAGGCTCAGCACACCGTCACGGTACTCCGCGCCGATCTTGTCCAGGGCCACGCCGTAGCCAAGAGTCAACTGGCGCGCAAACGTGCCGGTTGGGCGCTCGCGCACCAGCCACTTCTGCTCGTCGGTGGTCTCAGCAATGCGCTGCGCACGCACGGTCAGAGTGCGGTCGTCCACATCGACGTCGATCGATGCGGGGTCGACGCCGGGCAGGTCGACGCAGGCGACGAAGACGTCACCGTCGCGGTACAGGTCCATCGGCATGGCGGCGCTGGCAGGCGTCCGGGCGACGTCGGAGAACCACCTGTCCACCTGGGTGAAGGGATCGAATGCTCGTGCCATCTGGCTCACTTCCTCTCGTTTGGTTGGCACTCTCACTATCCGAGTGCTAACTCCAGTCTGCGACAGTCTGGCGATGATTTCAAGAGAGTTGAGCCGAACACACTCAACTTGTTCGCGGGGTGGCGGACGCCGGCATCCGTCCCTGCTCGTTTAGGCTGCTGGGGTGGCGAAGCGCAAGGAGATCCGTCCACCGGCACCCCACCCCTCCGGGGCCAGGCCTCCGGTCATCGACGCGCGGGCCCTTCCCCGCCACGTCGCGATCGTGATGGACGGCAACGGCCGCTGGGCGAAAGCGCGGAACCTGCCACGCACCGATGGCCACGCCCGCGGCGAGGATGCGCTGTTCGACGTGATCGAGGGCGCCGTCGAGCTCGGCATCAAGAACCTCTCCGCCTACGCCTTCTCCACCGAGAACTGGCGCCGCTCTCCCGACGAGGTGCGCTGGCTAATGGGGTTCAACCGCGACGTCATCCATCGTCGCCGCGACCAGCTGGACGCCCTGGGCGTGCGCATCCGGTGGGCCGGGCGCTCTCCGAAGCTGTGGCGCAGCGTGATCAGCGAGCTGCAGGACGCGGAGCGGCAGAGCGCCGACAACAACGTGCTGACCCTGCAGTTCTGCGTGAATTACGGCGGACGCGCCGAAATCGTCGACGCCGCCCGCGCCATCGCAGAGGCGGCCGTGCGCGGGGAGCTCGACCCGTCCCGACTCACCGAGGCCAGGTTCCGGCGCTTCCTCGACGAGCCGGAGATCCCCGACGTCGACCTGTTCATCCGCTCCTCCGGCGAGCAGCGCACGTCCAACTTCCTGTTGTGGCAGTCTGCCTACGCCGAGATGGTGTTCATGGACCGGCTGTGGCCCGACTTCGACCGCAGGGACCTGTGGCGAGCGGTGGAGGACTACGCACAGCGCGACCGTCGTTACGGCGGCGCCCAACCGAACGTTGTCGGCTGATGCCGTTCGTCGCGATCCATTCCCCGATTCTGGGGACGGATGTGGAGATCCGGGTAGACGCAGATCCGGAGGCCGCGCTCGCAGCCGACGCTGCTGTGGTGGCTGAGTTCGAGCGGTTGACAGCGGTCTTCTCGATCTATGACGAGTCCAGTGAACTGTCGCGCTGGCGTCGCGGCGACGTCGATGGCTGCTCCTCCGAATTGACCGAGGTGCTGGCGGCCGCACAAGCCTGGCATGCGGCCAGCGGGGGCGCCTTCCACCCCGCGATCCAGCAGTTGCAGCGACGCTGGCAGCGTGCTGCCGCCGAGGACGTTCTGCCCGACCCGGCCGAGCTTGCCGAGCTGGCTGCCGCCTGCGCCACCCTGCCTTTCACGGTCGCCGATGGCCGGACGGAGCGGATCGCCGACTGCTCCGGGGTCGACCTGAACGCCATAGCCAAGGGCTACATGGTGGATCGGGCGGCGCTGACCGCCTCCGCCGTCCCTTCTGTGGACGCGGTGATGATCAACGCCGGCGGAGACCTCCGCCATCTGGGGGAAGGTTCCGTCCTGGTGGGAATCGAGGATCCGGCAGCGCCTTTCGGGGGAACTGCTCCTCGATGGCGGGTCCAGCTGGCCCGAGCCGGCCTGTCAACGTCCGGGGGGGCGAAGCAGGGATTCGCGGTCGCGGGTCAGTCGTACGCGCGAGTCATCGACCCGAGGACCGGCTGGCCGGTGACCAACACAACGTCGGCATCGGTGGTTGCCCCCGACGCGATGACGGCGGACGCCCTTTCCACGGTCCTTCGCGTCCTGCCGCCGGTGGAGGCGTTGGCCCTGGCCGAGGCGGAAGGCTGGGCCTGCCTCCTGGTCGGAGCAGACGGCGGCGAGAAGATGAGCCTCACCTGGCCGGCTACAGATCGCCAGAGCACCTCGGAGGACGAGCCCGATGCCAATCGGCGCGAATGAAGGTCATCCGGAGGTGACTGCTGTGCTCAGTCGGCGCCGGCCTCCATGCCAGAACGCTCCTGGGCCGCCTCGATCGCCGAGTCGGTCTCCACGCCGGTGGTGATCGCGTCGGCATTGCCCGACTCGAGCGAGCCGACCAGCGCGGACACTTCGCCGCCGACGAGCCCGAGCTGGGCGTACTGCTCCAGCCGGGTGCGCGAGTCGGCGATGTCGAGGTTTCGCATGGTCAGCTGGCCGATCCGGTCCAGAGGGCCGAAAGCGGCGTCCCCGACCCGCTCCATGGAGAGCTTCTCGGGGTCGTAGGAGAACGACGGGCCTTCGGTGTCGAGGATCGAGTAGTCGTCGCCTCGACGCAGTCGAAGGGTCACCGAACCCGTCACTGCGGAGCCGACCCAGCGCTGCAACGACTCGCGCAGCATCAGCGACTGCGGATCGAGCCAGCGGCCCTCGTACATCAGCCGGCCGAGCTTGCGGCCCTCCTGCTGATAGTTGGCGAGGGTGTCCTCGTTGTGGATCGCGCTGAGCAGGCGCTCGTAGCAGATGTGCAGCAGCGCCATGCCCGGCGCCTCGTAGATGCCGCGACTCTTGGCCTCGATGATGCGGTTCTCGATCTGGTCGCTCATACCGAGCCCGTGGCGTCCGCCGATGGCGTTGGCCTCCATGACCAGGTCGACGGGGGTCGCGAACGTCTGGGAGTTGATGGCGACCGGGCGGCCCTGCTCGAAGGTGATCGTCACGTCCTCGGTGGCGATCTCCACAGACGGCTCCCAGAACCGGACGCCCATGATCGGTTCGACGATCTCGATGCCGACGTTGAGGTTCTCCAGCTCCTTGGCCTCATGGGTGGCGCCCCAGATGTTGGCGTCGGTGGAGTAGGCCTTCTCCTTGGAATCGCGGTACGGCAGGGCGCGTTCGGCCAGCCACTGGGACATCTCGGCGCGGCCGCCGAGTTCGCGCACGAAGTCGGCATCCAGCCACGGCTTGTAGATGCGCAGCGCGGGATTGGCGAGCAGACCGTACCGGTAGAACCGTTCGATGTCGTTGCCCTTGAAGGTCGACCCGTCGCCCCAGATGTCCACGTGGTCCTCGTGCATCGCCCGGACCAGCATGGTGCCGGTGACGGCGCGGCCGAGCGGGGTCGTGTTGAAGTACGCCC
>JADGPA010000082.1 GCA_017882685.1 Propionibacteriaceae bacterium
CCACATCGACTGGCCCATCCAGAGCCGGCTCTTCGAGATCACCTCCGGCGGCGGGATGGTGTCGGTGTTCACCACCCTGGTCAACCTGGACGCGCCGCTTGACTGGCGTACCGGGGACATCCATACGCCGCCGGTCCTGGCGTCGCTGGCCCGCGAGGTGGCCGCCCACGACCTGCAGCAGCGCGCCTCCGGCGTCGTCCACCGGCGGGGCGATCCGGTGGACCGTAACACCCAGCTGCTGCTGCCGGCGCCATTCGCTCTGCCCGACCCGCCGCTCTTCGGCTCCCCCGTCGCACTGGCCCGCCCAGCGGATGGATTCCCGCATCAGATGATCGTCGTCGGCACGGACGACGCCGACAACGGATGGCAGGGCGTGATCGCTGGCGGTGACCTCCAACTCGCCCCATCTGGCGCTCGACTTCGAGCAGTCGCCGCGGCTACCAACACCGACGGACGCGTGGAGCTCTTCGGCGTCGACCCGGACGGCAGCCCCTGGCATCGTTGGGAGCTCGCCCCAGGCGCGTCTGCCGACGCCGAATGGTCGGCGTGGACGCGCCTGCCGGGAACACTGACCTCGGTCACCGTGACGCGCGGCGCGGACGGCCGGCTGGAAGTCTTCGGCAGCAACACCCTCAACGTCACCGGCGTCGACGTGCAGCCCGGGGAGATCTGGCGCGCCACCCAGACCGCTCCGAACGCGACGACGCTCACCGACTGGGAGCTCTTCGCTGGCGGCGAAGGTGGATTCAGCCAGCTCGCGGCCACCACGAACCTCGATGGACGGGCCGAGCTGTTCGGCGTCACCTGGCTGGGGGCCGAGGTCTTCCACCGTGTCCAGACCACGCCTGGACAGTGGGTGGGCTCGCAGTGGCGGCCCCTGGGCATGACAGCGATGAGCATCGCGGCCACCAACAGCGACGGCACCCTGCATCTATTTGCTACCGGAGAAGACGGCCAGGTGTTCCACACTCACCAGAGCACGCCCGGCGGCGCCGTATGGACCCCCTGGGAGCAACTGGACGCCGACGCCGCATGGGCCAACTTCACCGTGCGCCACCTCGCGGCGACCACGGGACTCGGATCGCTCCTGCTGCTCGGCGTGAACGCCGACGGAAAGCTGCTGCTGCGCTCCAAGAACCTGCTCCATGCCGGCGCCTTCGGCCCCTGGACGGACCTCCCGGGCCAATTGCGTGACGGCGTTCTGCCCGCGACGCGACCCATCGCCCTATGGCGCGGTGATCAACAAAACATGGTCGGCGACCTCATCGACCTCAATGTCGACTTCTTCGGCGGCAGCCCGCCCTACCGTTGGTCGTTCGACCAGCTGCCCGCCGGTGTCATCGCCGACCCCGTCACCGGCCACCTCTCGGGCGTCGCCGCGGCCAGCTCCAAGGGCACAACCGTTGTTGCTGCGACGGTGACCGACACGAACTACCTGTCCAGCACCATGACGTTCACCTGGCAAGTTCTGACATCCGTGCCGGACCTGCGCGGTTTGACCGAGGCAAACGCCACTGCGGAGCTTCACGCCGCAGGGCTGATCCGAGGCACAGTGGGCGTCAACAACCAGTGCCTCGAGGTGGTCGGCCGCGTCGCGGAGCAAACCCCTGCCCCAGACGCGGTCCGCCCGCTGGGTAGCCAAGTAGGCTTCAGCATCTCCAGCGGCAAAAACAACAAGGGCAAGCCCTGCAACCTCGTCTAAGAATGTGTACGGCCAGGCTTCGGCGCTTGGGGTGATCGGCCGAGTGATGTCGCCATGCCGGCGGCGATACACCGACCGTGCACTGGGCACGACCTGCGTCCGACATTGCGTCGCCGAGCACGCCAGTCCATGGTCAGCGCCCGAACATGAGGTAGGAGCCGACGAGCGCTGGGATCCAGCCGGAGGAGGAGCCGCCAGCTCAGGATGGACTTGCGGTGGATGCCGAGGCCGGCGGCGACGGCGACTGGCACCATGTCGCCGCCGCTGAAGCGGCTGGAGACAGCCGGGCTGCTGCTTCGCAGACGTGACCCCAACGACGAGCGGGTGCTCGCGTCACGCTGAGCGACAAAGGCAGAGCGCTGAGGAATCAGGCCAAGCAGATCCGCCGGCCGTGGTCGCCGAGCTGGGCATGGGCTTCGACGAACTGCAAGCGCTGCTCAAGAGCCTCACGCTAGCTACCAACACGGCCGTAAGTAAGTCGAGTTGATCTTACTTTCTGGGATAATGACTTGTGCGCGAGAACGACGGCCGCAAGCTCGATCACAAGACGCTGGAAATGCGTCTCCGGGCGATGGACGCGGTGCAGGCCGGTCAGCATCCCGAGGACGTGGCAGCGGCGCTGGGCATGCACCAGAACACGGTGTACGGCTGGGTGGCGAGATTCCGCGAGGGCGGGAAGGAGGCGCTGAGGGCGAAGCCGGTGCCGGGCCGGCCGCCGAAGCTGACCGCCGAGCAGATGCGCCGGCTGTACACGCTGATCGCCGGGACCGATCCGCGGCAGTTGGAGTTCGAGTTCGCGCTGTGGACCCGGGCCCTGGTGCGCACCCTGATCCGCCGGGAGTTCCGGTGTCGTTATCGCCGGTCAGCGTCGGGCAGTTGCTCCGCACGCTGGGGCTGTCCCCGCAGCGGCCGCTGTGGCGGGCCTGGCAGGCCGACCCCGACGCGGTCGCGAAGTGGAGGGCTGAGGAGTTCCCGGCGATCCGCGCCCAGGCCAAGAAGGCCGGGGCGACGATCTACTTCGCCGACGAGGCCGGGATCCGCTCGGACTACCACGCCGGCACCACGTGGGCGCCGGTCGGGCGTACCCCGGTGGTCAAGGCCACCGGCGCCCGGCACAGCCTGAACCTGGTCTCCGCGGTCACCGCCCAAGGGATGCTGCGGTTCTCCACCTACACCGGCAGCTTCACCGCGGAGCGTTTCATCGAGTTCTGCCAGCAGCTGCTGCACGACACCGACGGGCCGGTCTACCTCGTCGTCGACGGCCACCCCACGCACAAGGCCAAGATCGCCAAGAAGTTTGTCGCCGACACCGAGGGCCGGCTCAAGCTGTTCGTGCTGCCTGCCTACAGCCCGCACTCAACCCCGACGAATGGGTCTGGAAGAACGTCAAACACGACCGGGTCGGGCGGACCAGCGTCAAGACCGCGACGACTTCACAGCCAACGTCATCGCGGCGCTGCGCCGCCAGCAGAACATGCCCCACCTTGTCCGGGCATTCTTCGGCGACCCTGACCTCCGCTACATCACCGCATAATCAACTCGACTAACCAACGAACTGCTTAGTAAGGTTCCAGGCACAGGCCTCACGTTTCAGCACTGCCAGCGCCGGTAATAGCAGGTGGCTGCCTGGCAGCCGTGCCAGGTCCGGAGAGCCCGCCATGCAGCCGTTACGCATCTCTTCTCGTGCAGCGCTTAGAGCCTTAAGCCCTTCGCCTCTTTACACCCGCCCCATGCTCCGGCAAGGAAGCTCGCCGAGCATGGACGCTGATTTCACAAGACCAAAGGTTCTGGCACGCCTCCGCGAGCAAGGCGCGGTAGCTGCGTGCAGCCTCACTTCGTCTATATAGCGATGGCGGCGGGGCACATTGCGTGGACGCCAGCCTGGGGAACTGCCTGACGTCCAGCAGCCAGCGCACTAGCACCATCAGCACTCGGACGACGATGTAGCGGGCGTGACGTCGACCGCCCCCCGGTTCGACCCGTCGCCGCTCAGCCCGAGCTCGATGTACCCGGTCGGCTTGCA
>JADGPA010000083.1 GCA_017882685.1 Propionibacteriaceae bacterium
CCGTCGACGAAGGTCTGGCGGAAGATGCCGTATTCGTAGCGGATGCCGTAGCCGATGCAGGGCACGCTCATGGTGGCAAGGGAGTCGATGAAGCAGGCCGCGAGCCGACCGAGGCCGCCATTGCCGAGGCCGGGCTCGACCTCCTGGGCGCGCAGCGTGGCAAGGTCGAGCCCGCACGCCTCCAGCGCCTTCGCCGCGACGTCGTTGAGGTCGGTGGCCAGCAGGGCGTTGCCCAACTGGCGTCCCAGCAGGTACTCGGCGGACAGGTAGCCGACGGTCTTGGCCTTGGACAACCGGTTGTGCTTGAGGGTCTCGAGCCAGCGGGCCATCAGGTAGTGCCGGACGGTGCGGGCGAGCGCCAGGTACTGGTCGTTGACGGTGGAGCGCGACAGCGCAACGCCCTGACCGGTGTTCAGCTCCCGCAGGAATTCGCGGACGAAGCCGTCCACAGAGTGGGGCGGAGCGCTCACCGGACCCACCGCGAGAGGGTGTGTGGGCTGGAAGAGCGGACCCACCCGGTGCGTCTCGGTGATCGGGCTCTCGTCGGTCGGGATCGGGTCGGTTCCGGCCGGCGACTCGGGAACGATGTCGACAGTCATTGGGCAACCGTAACCAAATCCGGCTACAACGGTAAAACCGTCCGTCACCCGGCAACCCCTCCGGGAGGGATCTGGCACGCTCTCGGGTCGGCTGGGGGTCTCGGGTCGGCGGTCGGCGGAAGCGATCCTGGCTCAGCCGGCGTAGTCCAGGCCAATGTCGAGCACGTGGGCCGAGTGGGTCAGCCAGCCCACCGAGATCAGGTCGACGCCCGCCTCGGCCAGCGGGACCGCTGTCGCGGGCGTGATCCGTCCGGACGCCTCGGTGATCAACCGGCCCGCGACCATAGCCACCGCTTCGCGCACCAGGTCGGGACCCATGTTGTCGAGCAGGACCGCGTCCACCCCCAGGGGAAGGAGCTCGGCCAGCTGGGACAGCGAATCCACCTCCACCTCGATCTTCACCAGGTGCCCGACGCCCGCCTTTGCGCGGCGGACGGCCTCTGCGACGCCACCGGCAACAGCGATGTGGTTGTCCTTGATCAGCACCGCATCGTCGAGACCGAAGCGGTGGTTGCTGCCCCCGCCGGCCTTCACGGCGTGCTTCTGCAGCGCCCGCAGGCCGGGGATGGTCTTGCGGGTGTCCGCCACCTTCGCGCCGGTGTGGGCGATGGCGTCGGCGATCGTCGCGGTGCCGGTGGCCACCCCGGACAAGTGGCCAAGGAAGTTCAGGGCGACACGCTCGCCGCTCAGCAGCCCGCGTGCGGGGCCGGAGATGGTGCCTATCACCGTGCCCGGTTGGACGCGGCTGCCGTCGGGCAGTAGGTCGGACACGACGATCCGCGGGTCGACCAGCTCCCAGGCCAGCCGGGCGCAGTCGGTGCCGGCGACCACACCTTGCTCTCTCGAAACCAGCGCCACACGCGCAGTCTGGTCGGGGCCGATGGTGGCGTCGCTGGTGAGGTCACCGGCGCGGCCGAGGTCCTCCAGCAGGGCCGCGCGGACGAGCGGCTCGATCACGATGCGCGGCAGTGACCTCATCTCGCGGCCACCCCCTCCTGCACCCCCACCTCCGACTTGTCAGAATCTGACGGTGCCATAGCGCCGTCAGATTCTGACAAGTCGGTAGCGGCGAGGGTGAGGATGTGCTCGCCGACCTCGGCTGTCGCGGGGAAATCGAGGCGGGTGTGGCCACCGCGGGACTCCTCGCGGCGCAGGGCCGCATCGAGCAGCAGGTGGCCGACCAGGCCGGCATCGTTGTGGAGCAGGCCTTCGAGCCCAGCGAGCGCCGTTCGCAGGCCTTCCGCGTCACGGAGCACACCGGCTCCGTTGCTGACGATTGAGCGCACGTCTGCGACCACCGCGTCCGACGGTCGAGTCGTCCAGACCGGGTCGGCGAACGTGCGGGCTGCCGGCGGTGCGCCACCGGCGAGGCCGAGGGTGTGCCAGTGCTGGGCCACCCACCGTCCGCACACGACGGCCTCCAGCAGGGAGTTGCTGGCGAGCCGGTTGGCGCCGTGCAGTCCCGTGGACGCAACCTCGCCGGCGGCGTACAGCCCGGGCACGGTGGCCGCGCCGGTGAGATCAACCAGCACCCCACCCATGTGGTAGTGCGCGGCCGGCCGGACCGGAAGAAGGTCCTTCGCCGGATCCAGGCCGGCCTGGCGGGCAGTGGCGTAGATCGAGCCGAACAGCTCGGCGAAGCGTTCGCCGGGATCCAAGGTGGCGTCGAGGAAGACCCGGTGGCCCGATTGGAGCTGCGCCCATTCGGCCCGGGAGACCACGTCGCGCGCGGACAGCGGGTTCTTCAGCACCCACTGGCCCAGCTCGTTGACAAGGATGGCGCCCTCGCCGCGGACGGCTTCGCTGACCAGCGGCATCGGGTCGACGCCGACGTCGAGGGCCGTCGGGTGGAACTGAACCATCTCGACGTCCCGGAGCGTGGCTCCGGCGCGATGCGCAAGGGCGAGGCCCTGGCCGCGCGATGACAGTGGGTTGGTGGTGTGGTCGAAAAGGCCGCCGATGCCGCCGGTGGCCAGCAGCACGATCTCGGTGCGCAGTTCGACCTCGCCGTCGGGGGTGTCGACCAGCACACCGGACACGCGTCCGCCCTCGGTGAGGATCTCGCGGGCGGGGGAGTGGTCCCACGGGGAGACCGAACCCAGCGAGCGTGCAGCCTGCACCACGGTCTCGAGCAGTTCCGCGCCCGTGCGGTCACCGTGGGCGTGGACGATTCGGCGCCGGCTGTGCGCCCCTTCGAGGCCGAGGCGCAGGGTGCCATCGGCTGCCCGGTCGAACTCGGACCCCTGGCCCGACAGCCAGGCGATGGCTTCCGGCGCGGCTGCGGTGATGGCGCGCACCACGTCGGGATCGCAGAGGCCAGCCCCTGCGGCGATGGTGTCGGCGGCGTGCAGCGCGGGGTCGTCGTCCGGGCCGACGGCTGCCGCGACGCCGCCCTGGGCCCACCCGGTGGACGTGCCGGTGCTCACGGCGCCGGCGCTGAGCACGATGCAGGGCAACGGGCTGAGCTCGATGGCCGCGGTGAGGCCGGCGAGACCCGCCCCGATGATGACCGGGCAGCCGGCCTCGACGATGGCCGTTCCCTGAGCTTGTTGAAGGCGTCGTGCTGAGCTTGTCGAAGTGGTCACTTGCCCACCGCCAGCATCCGCTCGACGGCCAGCCGGGCGCGGTCGGCCACATCGGCAGGGACAGTGACCTCGTTGGTCATGGTTTCCAGGGCGTGTCGGATGGTGCCGAGGGTGTTCCGCTTCATGTGCGGGCACAGGTTGCACGGCCGGATGAACTCGAGGTCGGGGTAGGCCTGGGCGACGTTGTCGCTCATCGAGCACTCGGTGATCAGGGCCACCTTCAGCGGGCGCTTGGCGTCGACGAACTTGACCATCTGGGCGGTGGAGCCGGCGGAGTCGGCCTCGTCCACCACCTCGGGGGGGCATTCGGGGTGGGCGAGCACGGTGATGCCGGGGTTCTCTGCGCGGACCTGGCGGATGTCGTCGGGCGTGAACCGCTCGTGCACCTCGCAGGCGCCGGGGTGAACGATCACCTCGACGCCGGTCTGCCGCGCGACGTTGGCGGCGAGGAACCGGTCGGGGATCATGATCACCTTCGGTGCGCCGAGGCTCTCGATCACCTTCACGGCGTTGCCGGAGGTGCAGCAGATGTCGGATTCGGCCTTCACCGCTGCGGAGGTGTTGACGTAGGTGACCACGGGCACGCCGGGGTGGGCGGCGCGCAAGGCCCGGACGTCCTCGGGCGTGATCGATTCGGCAAGGGAACAGCCCGAGCGGAGGTCGGGGATGAGCACGGTCCTGGACGGGTTCAGCAGCTTCGCCGTCTCCGCCATGAAGTGCACGCCGGCCAGCACGATGACATCGGCCTGCACGTCGACAGCCTCACGGGCCAGCGCAAGGGAGTCGCCGACGATGTCGGAAACGCCGTGGAAGATCTCCGGCGTCATGTAGTTGTGGGCGAGGATCACGGCGTTGCGTTCCTGCTTCAGCCGCATGATCGCGTCCACGTCGTCGGCCATGGTGGCCCACTCGACGGCCGGCACGACGTGCGCCACCTTCGGGTACAGGTCAGCTGCGGTCAGCGTTGTCATCGGATTCCCTTCCAGGTACGGCCTTATGCTACATCTGAGCAAAAGCCGCTGGGCGGTTATTCCCGATCCGTGGGACGAACGGTGGCCCTCGAGTTCCGATCTCCGCAAGGTGGACAGTTTCTGGCGAGTTCGCCGGGAGAGTGTCCCCCTTGCAGAGGAAGGGATCAGCGGGAGCGGGTGGTCGGCAGCTTGGTGCCGGCGACGCTGCGCTCCTGCAGCACCTGGCGGCGGAAGCGGTAGCGACGGGCCGGGCGTCCGCCGGTGTCGGCGTCGACCTCTCCGGTCTCCTCGACCAGCGCCTGCTGCTCGATCAGGCGACGGAAGTTCTGGGTGTGGACGGCGCGCCCGGCGAGCGCCTCCACGCAGTCCTGCAGCTGGCGCAGGGTGAAGGTGGGGCTGAGCAGCTCGAACACGACAGGGCGGTAGCCGATCTTGGCGCGCAACCGGGCCAGTCCTGTGGCCAGCACGCGGCGGTGGTCCCCGAGCATGCGGTCCCCGGGTGCCAGTTCCGCGGCCGGGCGGCGCGACTCGGCCGGTGATTCGGGCACGAGCCCGCTCTCGTAGAGCAACTCGTAGCGCTGGAGAACCAGATCGGGCTGCCAGGCGTGGCCGTCGAGGCCGAACGTGATGCCCACCCGCTGCCGCCGTTCCACCTCGAACCCGGTATCCGAGTCCGCCCAGCGCCACAGGTGTGATGCGAGAGCGTCGAGCAGGCTGGTGTCGGTGCGGGTGTCCTCCCACGGCAGCAGGGCGTACCAGTCGTGCCAGCCGCCGATGCCCGGTTCCTCGCCGGGCGTGGTGAGGCCGAGGTAGGAGACAGAGATCGGGCGGAGCTCGCCCGCCCCCTCACGGTCGAGGTCGGCGAAGGTGTAGAGCTGTTCGAGGTAGCCCAGCCGGCGTCCGGTCTGCTCCTCGACCCAGGTGCGGGTGGCCGCCTGGAGCGAACGGTGGCTGGGCAGCAGGGGGCCGGCGGGTAGCCGGGGCGGCTCCCCGAGGGTGAGTACCGACGGGTGTCCATCGACCATGGCCACCACGACAGCGAGGAGCTCAGCGGTCACCGCCTGACCCGACATCACACCCCCTGGCTCGCTGCGGTCAGGATAGCCATCCCGGTCTTGCCGACGGGGGGCTGGCGTGGTTGTTAGGCTCGGAACATGAAGCGGTACTGGCAGGGCTTGCTGGCTTTCCTCATCCTTCTCGGACCGGTGCTCGTGGTCCAGACCCCGGCGATGGCGGCCGGTGAGGACTGGAAGATCACCGACTACCGGGTGGCGGCTACGGTTGATGCCACCGGGACCACGGCTGTGCTGCTCAACCTCGCGTTCGACTTCGGCACGGACGCCGGCCACGGGCCCTACCTCACCTTCCCGCTGCGGCAGGAGATCGCCAACGATCCCGACCACTGGCGCATGCTCGACATGACCATCGGCGACGTGAGCAGCCCCAGCGGCGCCAATGCAGAGGTGCAGACCGAGGAGAAGGACGGCAACCTGCTGGTGCGCGTCGGCAACCAGAACCGCACCTTCACCGGTGTGCAGACCTATCAGGTCAGCTACACGATCCGGGGCCTGATCGCCCCGAAGCAGGCGCAGTCCGGGCTGGACGAGTTCAACTGGAACGCCGTAGGCACCGGCTGGGAGGTTCCGATCACCGCTGTGGGGGTCACGGTCGCAGGACCAGCGGCGGTCAGTAAGGTCGCCTGCTTCCGGGGTGACTCGTTCACCGAACCTTGCCAGGCCACCCCATCCGGGTCGGCGGCGAGCTTCTCGACCGGCGATGTGGGCAACGGCAGCGGCGTCCAGGTGACCGCGGGATTCCCCGCCGGCACCTTCACCGGCGCCGACGCCCGGCTCGAGCGCCGCTACACCATCGGGAACATGTTCCCGGTCACCCCGCTCACTGGTGGGGTGACGGCTGCGCTCTGCGCGCTCGGCCTGGCCTTCCTGTTCCGGCGCACCCGCCGCGGCGCCCGCGACCAGGTGTACCTCGGCCTCACGCCCGGCGTGGTGCCCGCCCCCAACCAGCAGGTCCCGGTCGGTCACGACACCGGCAAGGCCCCGGTTGCCGTGCAGTTCCAGCCGCCGGCCGGTGCCCGTCCCGGCGAGATCGGGACGCTGGTCGACGCCACCGCCGACAACAAGGACGTCACCGCGGGCATCCTCGACCTCGCCGTCCGCGGGCACCTCAGCATCGAGCAGCTGGACGGCGACGAGTGGGCCTTCACCAAGCAACACGGTGGCGACCAACTCGCTGACTACGAACGCCGGATGCTCAGCAAGCTCTTCTCGGAGGGCAACCGCGTCACCACCGACGACCTGAAGCAACCGCACTACGCCGGCCTGCTGACGAAGGCGCGGGAGGACCTGCACACCCGCGTCACGAAGGAGCTCGGCTGGTTCACCCGCAACCCGGCGACGGTGCGCGGCCTCGCGTTCCTCGCCGGCATCGTGATCGTCGCGGCCGGCGTCGGCGTGGGACTCCTGTTCGGGCTCTTCGGCTGGGGGCTGGTGGGTCTCGCTGGGGTCATCGTCGGCCTCGGCGTCCTGCTGATGAACAACCACTTCGGCGCGCGCACCGCCGAAGGTTCGGCCATGCTCGCCCAGGCGCGCGGCTTCGAACTCTACCTGCGCACCGCGGAGGCCGACCAGATCAAGTTCGAGGAGGGCATCGACGTGTTCTCCCGCTACCTCCCGTACGCGATCATGTTCGGCGTCGCAGAGCGGTGGACGAAGGTGTTCGAGCAGCTCGCCGCGCAGGGCCGCTACACCTTCGACACCCCCTGGTACGTCGGCTATGGCTACGGCTACGGGTTCGGTGCGCACGGGTTCGCCAGCTCGATGGACCATCTGGCCAGCACCATGTCCAGCTCGATGCAGCACGCCACTGCTGCCACCAGCGGCGGATCCGGCTTCTCCGGTGGCGGCGGGTTCGGCGGCGGCGGTGGCGGCGGCTGGTGACCAGCTGAGTAGCGGTTGCCGCTACGCTCCTTGGTCATGACCGGACGGCTGGGCGCATGGGCTCTGCCCGCACGGACCCTGCTGCTGAGCGCCGTGGCCACCGTGGTCCTCGTCGCGGCGATCGTCGTCGCCTACCTCGCCGGCGGGACGCAGGGCGCCCTCGCTCTGGGCATGGGGGCCATGGCCTCGCTGCGTCCGGCGATCAGCCTGCGGCCGCTGCATTCGTTCGCCCTTGCGGCGCCCACCGCGATGGCTGGCGCGGTGGCCGTGGCCCTGCGCGGGCAGCCCCTCGCCGCCGCGTTCTTCGTCGCGCTGTGCTGTTTGCTGGTCGCACCGGCCGGGATGCTGCAGGACGGGCTGCTGGCCATGGTGCCAACCGTTGTCGCCGTCCTCGTGCTGGTTCCCGGCGACTTCCAGCCCGGGAGGACCGCCATCTGGATGCTGATCGGTGGCGCGCTCGTCGTCGCAGTGGCGACCCGGCTGCCCCGCACGAAACCCGTCGCAGGCGTGGAGGAGCGGCGGGCCTGGCGGCACGCGGCGGTGATGGCGGTGTCCGTCGGCGCGGTCGTCTATCTGGTCGGGTTGTGGGACCTGCCCCACGGCTACTGGGTCGCCCTCACCCTGACAGTCGTGCTGCGCCCCTTCGACGACCAGACGATGAAGAAGTCCACCCAGCGCGTGCTCGGCACCGTCGCCGGCGCGCTGTTCGCACTGATCGCGGCAGTCTTCCTTCCAGTGTGGGCGCTGTTGGTGCTCCTGGTGCTCAGTACCGTGCTCAGCGCGGCGTACGCCCTGAAGCCGGACTACACGCGCCAGGTGCTCTTCATGACACCGGCTGTTGTGCTGCTCGGGTCTGCCGGCCACCCACTCCTCATCGCCTCCGAACGGGCCATCGCCACCCTCGCCGGTGCCTTGCTGGCCGCGGCGATCGCCCTTGGCCTGGCGACCTTCGAGAACCGGCGGACGGCCAAGGGATGAGCGGTTCGGTCCCAAGGGCGGATTCCGGTTCCGGGACCCTCCGGTAGGCTTGGCCCTCTGCCGATCCTCACAGACAGGTCCAGATGACCAACCCGATTCCACTGCTGGGTCCGGGGTTCTCGATCTTCGATCAGAACATCCCGCTCGCCATCACGATCGTCGTGTTCGCCTCGTTCCTGTTCGCCGGTGGATCCACCATCCAGCACCTCGCCGTGAGCCGGTCGGTGGACAAGGCGTCTGCGAACCGCTCGATGGACCTCGGTCAAGTCTGGGACCTGGTGCGCAACAAGCGGTGGCTGCTCGGACTCGGCACGGTTGCCACCGGAGCGTCGATGCACATCGTCGGGCTGATGATGGCACCGGTGACTGTCGTGCAGCCGGTCGGCATCCTCGCCGTGCCGTGGGCAGTGCTGCTCGCGGCCAAGATCCACCACTTCCGTCCCACGAAGATCATCTGGTCCGCGGTTGCGCTCACGATCGTCGGCATCGTGTCGTTCACGCTGATCTCTGCGTCCACCGCTGCGCCTGACACCGAGCTGCCGCCCACCCGCATCGTCATCGCCTGCCTGATCGTCTTCGCCGTCGGTGGGCTGCTCGGATCGCTGGGCCGTTTCGGCTCGCCGTCGCGCCGCTGCCTGATGTGGGCGTCAGGCGGATCGTTCTTCTACGGCCTGTCGTCTGCGCTGATCAAGACCATCACAGCTCTCGTGCGCGGAAACGACTTCCTCGGTCGGCCGCTGTTCTGGACGGCGGCAGCATTCCTTCTGGTCTGCTACCTCCTGGGTGGCTGGATGGTGCAGCAGGGCTACGCCAACGGCCCGGCGGAGATCGTCGTCGGCTCCATGACAACCACCGATCCGATCGTCGCGGTCACCTTCGGCATGGCCGTCCTCGGCGAGGGTGTGCGACTGGGGGTCATCGACTCGATCGGGATGGCCATCAGCGGCGCGGTGGCCGTCACCGGCGTCTTCATCCTCTCCAAGTACCACCCGGACGCACAGGTGGATCCACCGGCAACGCCCGCCCCGGCCACAGAGCCTGCCGAGCGTGTCGCGGTCATCGAGGAACTCGAGCGCCAGTAGCGCCCGCTCGCTACCGGGCGGCGATGGCCTGCCGGTAGACGGCGAGGTAGTTGTCCCGCATCGAGCCGGCGGTCAGTCGGCGGCCGAGTTCCTTCGAGGCTGCCGACATCGTCTCGAGCCGTTCGGGGGCGTCCAGCAGCTCTCGCATGCCAGTTGCGAGCTCGGCCGGCTCATGCCCGGCGAGCAGCGAGTTCTCCGGCCCGACGCCGACGCTCAGCCGGTCGTCGCAGTACAGGATCGGCGTGCCGGTTGCTGCTGCCTCCGCCAGCACCATGCCCTGCGTGTCGAACCGGTAGGACGCGAGCACGAACACGTCGGCGTCGGCGATCTCCTGTGCGATCAGGTCGGCGTCGTCGAAGTGGCCGAGGAATCGCACCTTGCCGTGCCGGATACGGGCGGCCTGCTGCCGCAGCGCACCCTCGGCGGAGCCGGTGCCCACGATGTGCAGCTCGGCATCATCGCGGCCGAGACGTCCGAACGCGTCGAGGATGACGTCCACCCGCTTCTCCGGGCCCAGCCGGCCGCAACTGAGGAACCGGGTCACCGGTCCCCGCTGGCGCTTCCGCTCAGCCCGGACGAACGCCTCCGCCACCCCGGAGGGAACCACGTGGCCGCGCCCGGCCAAGGTCCCCGCGGAGGCCTCGACAACGGAGTCGATAACGTAGCCCGCCGGTGAGGTGAAGGCATCCACCGCGGAGGCGAGGCGGGCGAGGCTGCGCCAATCGCGGCGAGCGAACACCGAGTCGGCGGCCGCGTCCGGGCCGCTCGGGAGGATCGCCTCCCCCCCGGTGGTGCCAGCAAGGCGGCGCAGCCACCGTCCGGACCAGTCGAGGTAGGTGACCGAGTTGAGGCCGGAGACCAGCGGTGTGGTGCGGTGGGTGCCGACGTAGTTGGAGTGGAACGTATGCACGTGCGGCGTGCCCAGCGATCTTGCGACCTGGGCGGCGAGGAAGATCGAGCCCCGCTCGTTCTGGGAGTGGACGATGTCGAGGGGATGATCGGCTGCGATGCGGCCAGCCAACCTGCGGCCCACCTGCAGCGAGCACAGGAAGCTCGGCGCGCCGGGCATTCGCCAGGACGGCACGCCCTCCCATCTGCACTCGGGAGGAGGGCTCAGGTGCACATCGGGGGCGAAGAGTGTCACCCTGTGCCCGGCGGCGCTGAGCTGCTGCAGCTGGAGCTGGATCGAGCGCGAAACCCCTCCGGACTCGGGGTAGAAGTCGTCGGTGAAGATGCCGATGTCGAGCACAGTCTCCGGCGGCGTCACCGCTTCACCTTAGCGGCTGGGCCACCCGACACCACGGACCCAGAGGGCGCCCGGAGGGTCAGCCGCTGACCGGCAGGGCGGACATCTGGTTGCCGCCGGAGGTGGCGAGGATGATCGTCGCCGGACCGCGTTCGATGGGGAAGAAGAGCCAGCCCGATTCCTTCTGCCCGGTCGGGATGGGCTGGCCGGAGAACTGCGGCTGCTCCGAGCCGGTGGTGGATTCGGTGGCGTCCACCCCGGCGTTGTTGAACGCGACGAAGGAGTAGTTCACCGGGCCGCGGTCGGCAGAGAGTGTGATCTCCACCTCGAGGCCGGAGTCGGTCCAGCGATGGTCGACAATCTCCCAGCGGCCGGCGAAGCGCTGATCCGGGCTCAGGAACGGCAGGCCGGACGCGCTCGGCGTCGCAGCCGGCGACGAGCTCGCGCTCGGGCTGGCGGCGGCTGTGGGGGAGGCGGGCCGAAGCAGCGTCGCGCCCCAGATCAGCGCAGCGACGATGAGCACGACAAGGGTGACCAGCAACGGCAGGCGCGAGGGCGGCGGGGCGAACTCGTCGATGTTCACCGACTGCAGCGCAGGTGCACCCAAGGGCAATCCGGGTTGGACGGAGTCGGGCGGGTGTACCCCGACCGACGGCCGGGATCCATCGGAGAGCGGGGCCGGCGTCCATCCGGGCTGGGGAGCTGATCGGGGCGCGGACGGACCCTGCGGCGGGTCGCCGAAGGGGTGTGCTGGTGGCTGCTGGCTCATCGGCGACAAGGCTACCCGCTGCCGCCGCCCTTGGAAGCTGTGGACAACTCCCCGCGGGCGGGCGGGCCTGTGGACGGCTGGGGCTGCACGCCCGCCGCTGCCGATGGTCGAAGGACGTGAGCATCTCAGAGCCGCAGGCCCGTCTGGCCGTGCACAACATCGACGACCTGGTCGGCCTTGTGCCGTACCTGATCGGGTTCCATCCCGAGGAGTCCCTTGTGGTGATCGTGATCGAGGAAGGCCGCGTCGAGGTGACGGCACGGGTCGACCTCACCGCCGTCTCCGGTCGCGGCTCCCCGGGAGCACTGGTGAGCCGGTTGTTCGACCGCTACCCGGCAGCCGGAGCGTGGTTCATCGCCTACACCGGCGACGACGACCTCGCCTGGGACGTGCTGGGCTCGTGCGCGGCGCTCGGCGGGCTGGTGCGGGTACAACGGCTGCTGCAGGTGGGCCCCGAGGCGTGGCGTTCCGACGAGCCCGATGGGCCGACCGGTCCGATCAGCAGCCGGGTCGCACCGGTGGCGGCGGAGGCGGCCGTGCTGGGGCTCGCGGTGCGTCCGTCGAGGAGGGCCCTCGCCGCAGGGATCGCCGGTCCTCCGGACGACGAGGTCGACGACCTGGTGGCCCGCTTCGATGCCGCAGAGATCGACCTCGACCGGCTCGGGGCACGCGGGCGGCGTCGCATCCTGCGCCGATTGCTGGTCGCGTCCGGACTGCCGGAACTTGACGACAGCGTGCGGCTGGCGCTGCTGGTGCAGCACGAGGAGGCGCAGGTGCGGGTGCTGCGGCTGCTGTCGGTCGAGAACGCGGAGGCGCAACTCGCGCTGTGGACGCGAATTGTCCGGCACACGCTGCCAGCCCACCGGCCGGCGGTGCTGGGCCTGCTGGGCATGGCGGCCTGGCAGAACGGGGATGGCGCGCTGGCGATGGTGTGTCTTGAGCAGCTGGACCGGATCGATCCGCTGGAGCCGATCGCAGCCCTACTCGACTGGCTCAACGAGGAGGTGGTGCCGCCGCAGGCCTGGCCGCACGTCCGCGAGCCGCTCCTTGCAGCGCTGACGGATCAGTTCAGTTGCTGGCCGACGAGCCAGCCGACCAGGTAGGTGAGGCTCATGGCCAGGCTGCCGACGACGACGTTGCGGATCACGGCGCGCAGGGGACGGGCGCCGCCCAGCCGCGAACTGACCACGCCGGTGACGATGAGCTCTGCCAGAACGGCCACAACCGTCAACGGGAGCCGGAAGGTGAGCGGGGTGGTGATGATCGCCACCAGGGGGATCACTGAGCCAGCGATGAAGGCGATCAGGGAGGCGCGAGCCGCGGCCCAAGGGGAGACCTGCTCGTCAGCGTCGAGGTTGAGGAACACGTGGGCGTGGGCGTCGAGGGCCGCGTGCTGGCTGAGTTCCTTCGCCACCCGCAGCGACAGCTCGGGAGAGAGACCCCGCTCGGCGTAATGGCCAGCGAGTTGCTGCAACTTGCCCTCAGGGTCGGCGTGCAGTTCGGCCTGCTGCTGGCTGATGGCCGCCAGTTCGCTGTCCCTCTGGCTGCTGACCGAGACGTACTCGCCACCGGCCATCGACAGGGCGCCGGCCACCATTCCGGCAAGGCCGGCGATCAGCAATGCCACCGAATCGGTGGTGGCACCTGCGACGCCGAACACCAGTCCGGCGGTGGAAACGATGCCGTCATTCGCACCGAGGACGCCGGCGCGCAACCAGTTGAGCCGCTGGGACAGCGACTGCGTGGCTGCCGATTCGTTGATGCTGATGGTGATCGCCATGTTTCAAGGTTCGAGGGTGTTTCCCCTTGTCGCAAGCAAGGTGAGGCTTGCCTAAGCGCTCCGCGGGAGGCGCAGGGGCCGCCATTTCTAGTCAATTGTTCGTACCGCTGGCGGCCGCCAGATCACCGTAATTCCGCCGGAGCGGCGTCGGCGACGATTCGGTTATCATTTGGACGTGCATGGCGCATCCCTGCTGCTTCCCTAGCCGCGACTTCTTCGAAGTCGCGGCGGCCCCTGGCGAGCCTGATGGCCCGCGGGGGTTTTTTCATGCCGGTTGGCGGGGAGCGTGCAAGAAGTAAGGAGATCGAGAAGTGACCACCGAACGGGAACGGAAGAGCTACGACGCCGCCGCGGCGCAGGAGAAGTGGCAACGCTTCTGGGAGGAGGACGGCACCTTCACCCCCGTCGACGACGGGTCGAAGGAACGCCGCTACATGCTCGACATGTTCCCCTACCCCTCCGGCGACCTGCACATGGGTCACGCCGAGGCGTTCGTGATGGGTGACGTCGTCGCCCGCTACTGGCGCCTCCGGGGCTACGACGTCATGCACCCGATCGGCTGGGACTCCTTCGGCCTGCCCGCAGAGAACGCGGCCATCGCCCGCGACGCCCACCCGGCGGACTGGACCTACGCCAACATCGAGACTCAGGCGCGCTCGCTCAAGCGGTACGGCCTGAGCCTGGACTGGTCGCGGCGACTGCACACGTCCGACCCGGAGTACTACCGCTGGACCCAGTGGCTGTTCCTGCGCTTCTACGAGAAGGGCCTTGCCTACCGCAAGGACAGCTTCGTCAACTGGTGCCCCAACGACCAGACCGTGCTGGCCAACGAGCAGGTCGTCCAGGGCCTGTGCGAGCGCTGCAGCGCCGTGGTTACCAAGCGCAAGCTCACCCAGTGGTACTTCAAGATCACCGACTACGCCCAGCGCCTGCTGGACGACATGGCTGACATCGAAGGCAGCTGGCCCGACCGGGTGCTGGCCATGCAGCGCAACTGGATCGGCCGCTCCGAAGGCGCCTGGGTTGACTTCTCGATCGAGGAACGCGACGAGCCGGTGCGGGTGTTCACCACCCGTCCTGACACCCTGTTCGGCGCCACCTTCTTCGTCGTCGCCCCCGAGGCACCCCTGGCAGCCGAGATCGTCACCGACGCGCAACGTCCGGCGTTCGAGGATTACCTGGAGGCAACCAAGCGGGTCACCGAGATTGAGCGGCAGTCCTCCGACCGCCCCAAGAGCGGCGTCTTCCTCGGCGTCCACGCGATCAACCCGGTGAACGGCGAGCAGCTGCCCGTCTACGCCGCCGACTACGTGCTGGCGGAGTACGGCACCGGTGCGGTCATGGCCGTGCCCGCCCACGACCAGCGCGACCTGGACTTCGCCCGCGCGTTCGGCCTGCCCGTACGGGTGGTTGTGGAGACCGGCCTGCCCGACCCGGGCCAGACCTGGATCGCCACGCCCGGCGACGGCGCCTACGTGAACTCCCCAAGCCTGGCAGGGCTGGCCGACAAGAAGGCCGGTATCGCCGCCATCACCGCGCAGCTGGCTGCGCAGGAACGCGGTGAGCCCGCGATCACCTTCCGCCTGCGCGACTGGCTGCTCAGCCGCCAGCGGTTCTGGGGCTGCCCGATCCCGATCGTGCACTGCCCGTCCTGCGGTGAGGTGCAGGTGCCCGATGACCAACTGCCGGTCACCCTGCCCGACCTGCGCGGCTCGAGCCTGCAGCCGAAGGGCACCAGCCCGCTGGCCTCTGCCACCGACTGGGTCAACATCGAATGCCCTAAATGCGATGGGCCCGCCAAGCGCGACACCGACACCATGGACACCTTCGTCGACTCGTCCTGGTACTTCTTCCGGTACTGCTCGCCCAACTACACCGAAGGCCCGTTCGATCCGGCCGAGGTGGCCAAGTGGATGCCGGTGGCCCAGTACGTCGGTGGCGTGGAGCACGCCATCCTGCACCTGCTGTACTCGCGATTCTTCACCAAGGTGCTGCAGGACCTTGGGCTGGTGGACTTCAGCGAGCCCTTCACCCGCCTGATGAACCAGGGACAGGTGATCAATCAGGGCAAGGCGATGAGCAAGTCACTGGGCAACGGCGTCGACCTGGGCAAGCAGATCGACGCCTTCGGCGTGGACGCCATCCGCACCACGGTCGTGTTCGCCGGCCCCCCGGAGGACGACATCGACTGGGCGGACATGTCCCCGGGTTCTTCGCTGAAGTTCCTGCAGCGCGCCTACCGTCTTGCCCAGGACGTCGCCAGCCCTGTCGGCACCGACCCGGCGTCCGGCGATCTCGGCCTCCGGCGAGCCACCCACAGAGGAGTCGCCGAGCTGACCGAGGCGCTGGACACGCACCGCTTCAACGTCGCTGTCGCCCGGATCATGGAGCTGGTCAACGCAGCCCGTAAGGTGATCGACAGCGGTGCTGGCCCGGCCGACGCGGGTGTCCGCGAGACCGTCGAGGCGATCGCAGTCGCGCTCAGCACGGTGGCGCCCTATGTGGCAGAGGAGATGTGGGAGACGCTGGGGCACGCCCCATCGGTCGCCCGCGCCTCATGGCCGCAGGTCGATCCGGCGCTGCTGGTCACCGACTCGGTCACGTGCGTGGTGCAGGTGCAGGGCAAGGTGCGGGCCAAGCTCGAGGTCTCCCCGTCCATCGGCACCGACGAGCTGACGGCTGTTGCGCTGGCCGACCCCGGGGTGCAGCGGGCGTTGGCCGGACGCGAGGTGCATCAGGTGATCGTGCGGGCTCCCAAGCTCGTCAGCATCGTCCCGGCCTGAATCTCAGGAGACCGCGAGCTGAACCATCAGCCCGCGGTGGTCGGTGCCCGCGACCCCAAAGGTGTCGAGGCCCGTGGTCGTGAACGCCGACGAGACCAGCACGTGGTCGATCTGGATCAGCGGCGGGTACCAGGCGTCGGCAGGGAAGGTCGGGAGCCAGCCGCGTCCCGTCGCTGTGTCGGTGAGGCCCGTCCGAGCCTCCAGCTCCCGCAGGGTGAGGTGCTCGGCTGTCGCGTTCAGGTCGCCGGCCACAACCAACGGCTCGCCGGTGTGGGCGGAGGCCAGTTGGGCGATCGACTGCCCGTCCTGCAACCACCGGCTGAGCCCGTTCTCGGGATTGGCCGGATGGGCACCGACGATGACGAACGGGTGCTGTGGCATTGCCACCCTCGCGGCGAGGTTGGTGAACGCCGTGTCCTCAGCCCGACCCAGGTCGGTGAGCGCGAACCGGGAAAGGACCATCGTCCCGGCGGCGCCCCCGTAGCCCGTGGCCGGGTCAGCGTCGGCGTCGGCCGTGCCGAGGCGGTACGGCAGACGCACACGCCAGGCCCTGGTGTTGAGTGCCTTCAGGGTCGAATCGGTGACCTCGGCGAGGACAACAACGTCGGGACGGCGCCGGTCGATCTCGGCGGCGAGCTGGTTGGTGTCGGCCAGCCCGAAGCGGAGGTTCAGTTCCAGCACCCCCAGCGTGGCGCGCTGTCCCGCCACTGCCGACGGTGCATCCGGCAGGTACGGCAGGAGGAGGAAGCTGTGGGCGGCCAACCCGACAGCCAGCGGCAGTACGACCAGTCGTCTCCTGGTCGAGGCCAGCCCGACGAGGACGGCGACAAGCCAGCACACCCAGCCGTACGGGGCGAAAGAGGCCGCCATCGTGA
This sequence comes from Propionibacteriaceae bacterium, assembly GCA_017882685.1. Classification (GTDB taxonomy): domain Bacteria; phylum Actinomycetota; class Actinomycetes; order Propionibacteriales; family Propionibacteriaceae; genus Propionicimonas. Next base: position 16,626 of record JADGPA010000083.1, read on the forward strand.
GCAACTGGTGGCGGGCCTGCAGATCTGGGGCGAGGACGAGCAGCAGGAGTGCCAGGCCGGCCAGCGCGAAGAGGGTGCTCACCACGATCCCGACCCGGCTGGCGCGCCCGGGCGTCCTGCGCCCGGTCCGGCGCCGGCCGCTGACTCGCGGTCGGGGCCGGTTACCTGCTGGTTCCTTCATTCCTCCAGCGTCCCTGTCGAGGCAAACGGGCCGGGACGGCTCAGAGCCGGGTGTACTGCAGCCGGAAGTTCTCTGGGCCGCGCTCGAGGTAGGTGAGGTCGAAGGCCTCCGGGGCGACGCGGTTGAGCTGTGCGAGCAGGGGCAGCGGGTCGTGGTTGACGACAAGGACGAGCTGCTGGCCAGGCTTCATGCTGGTGAGGCCGCCGATGATCGCGCCGTGCCGGATGATCTTCGGCAGCGTCGAGACGTCGAGTTCAGGGGTGGCGCCACTGCTCCCGGAGCCACAGTCGCACCCGCCGTGCTTCTCGGGGGTGGTGGCGAGGTCGATCTGGGTGGCCATTGGGCTCCTGTTCAGGGTCGGCGGGGTCGTTCGGGGGGAGAGGTCGTTGTCGTCACCGCTGGCGGCTGTGATGGCGCTCAAGGGTAACCCGCCGTCGGGATGACACCGGCATCCGTCCTGTGGGTAACCGTGCCTTTTGTCCACAGGGCGCCGATCGGGTGATCGTCCTGGGCCCCGGCGGCCGATAGTGCCGGGCATGAAGGTCGCACCAGATCCGGTGATGAGCGGGGTGGTCAGGGAGAGGCTGGAGGCGCTCCTGGCCGAGGTACGGCCGCGGCACGCACTGCCCACGGACATCGATCCGGGAACGCCGACGACACCGCCGGATGACCCGCCCATCCGCGGGGCGGGCGGCGTGGCCCGGGATCAGCCCGCGACAGGGCATCCTCCTGCGCGGGGAGCCCCCGCGTCCAGTCCTGCAGCGCTCGTGACAACGCTGGGCCGACGAGCGGTGGAGTTCACCAAGGAGCACCTTGCTGCCGTATTGGTCGTACTCCTCGTCGGGTGCGGCTGGACGGCGTACAGCCTGCTGCAGGCGAAGTCGACGCCGGTGGCTCTGGCCGCTGTGCCCACCGTTATGGCTAGTGCCACCCCGATACCGACACCGGCGCCGACCGTGCTGGTGCATGTGCTCGGGGCGATCAAGAACCCCGGCGTTGTGGAGCTGCCGCAGGGTGCGCGGGTGGCTGACGCGATCGAGAAGGCCGGTGGCCTGACCGCGGCGGCCGATCCGGGCGAGCTGAACCTGGCTGCAGTGGTGGCCGACGGGTCGCAGGTGGTGATCGGCACCAAGGGGAAGCCCCGCGGCGAGGTGCGCGGTGAGGGCAGCACCGCCGGTGCGGAGTCACCGGGGCGGGCGGCGACCGTCTCGCTCAACACGGCGACGCTGGAACAGCTCGACACGCTGCCGGGTGTCGGGCCTGTCACGGCCCAGAAGATCCTCGACTGGCGCAAGCTTCACGGCCGCTTCTCTGCGGTCACCGAACTGCAGGAGGTGGACGGGATCGGGCCGAAGACCTATGCCGACATCGCCCCGAATGTCCGGGTCTGAGGGCTCAGATGGACGGCCGGTCGACGAGCGGCCGGACTGGCGTGCCCCGGTGCTGGCGGGAGCCGCATGGGCCGGCGTCTGGGCGGGCACCGCCGGGATGCCGGTGATCGCCGGTGGTGCGGCGGCGCTCGCCCTGTTGGTCGGGGGGTTTGGGTGGTGGCGGCGACGGTGGCTGGTGGCCGGCGCCGGCCTGGTTCTCCTGCTGGCCGTGGCGATCGGGGGCGCCCGTGGCTGGGCGAAGGGTGCCGGACCGGTGGGGGAGTGGGCCGACCAGGGTGCCGTGGTCAGCATTGAGGCCAGGCTTGGTGGTGGCCACCTCAGCGATGGCGGTCGTGGGGGCCCGGTGTGGATCGTCGACGCCGAATTGGTCCGGGCAGAGGGTCGCGGGGTCACCTGGACGTCGGGGGCGACCGTCCGGCTGACCGCGTCCGGCGACATCGTGCGGGCGTGGTCGACGGTGCCAGCGGGGGCGACCGTAGTCACGGTGGTGCGACTCGGCCCGGCCGAACCGCAGGAACCCATGAGCGCGTGGGCGCGGGCACGGGCTTCCCCGACCGTACTGGCGCCGCCGGGGCCCGTGGACGCTGGGGTGACGCGCGTCCGTGCCGGGCTAAGGGCTGCGGTCGCCGGCCTTCCGCCCGAGCCGGCAGCCCTGGTGCCCGCCCTTGTCGTGGGTGACACCGAAGGCATGTCCGACTCCCTGCGGGCCCAGTTCCGGACCACGGGACTCACCCACCTGACAGCCGTGTCGGGGGCGAACCTGACGCTGCTCCTGGCCGCGATTCTGTGGGCGGTCGCGCGAGCCGGGGTGGTCGGCTGGTGGCGTCGGGGTGTTGCTGTGGCCGGGGTGGTGGCGTTCGTGCTGCTGTGCCGCGCCGAGCCGAGCGTGTTGCGGGCGGCGGCGATGGGCCTGGTGGGCTTGGCTGCGTTGGGGTGGGGCGGCACGAGACAGGGTTTGCGACTGTTGTCGTGGGCTGTGATCGCGTTGTTGCTGGCCGACCCGTGGCTGGGACGATCGACAGGGTTCGTGCTGTCGGTATGCGCGAGCGGCGGGATCATCGTGTGGGCGAGCCGTTGGGCGCGCGTGCTGGCCGCCTGGATGCCGGAGTGGCTGGCTGAGGCGGTGACGGTGCCGGTCGCAGCGCAGCTCGCCACCCAGCCGATCGTCACGGCCATCTCCGGGCAGGTGAGCCTGGTCGGGCTGCTGGCGAACCTGGCCGCTGCGCCACTGGTCGGGCCGGGCACGGTGCTCGGGTTCCTCGCTGCCGGGCTGTCGGTGGTGAGCCCACCGCTGGCCACGGCGGTCGGGTGGCTGGCCGGCGGGTTCGCCCAGGCGCTGTGCTGGGTCGCCGCTGCGGGGAGTGCGCTGCCGGGGGCGAGCGTGAGCTGGCCGGCCAGTCCTGTGGCGCTTGGCGTGTTGGCCCTCACCTGTGTCGCGCTCCTGGCCGGGATGCCGTTGCTGTGGCGGCGGCCGTGGCTCGTGGTGCTGTTGGCGCTGGCGATGGTGGCGGTGCTGTTCCGGCCGGCGGCTGCTCCCGGCTGGCCACCGTCGGCCTGGCAGGTGGTCAGCTGCGATGTCGGGCAGGGCGACGCCACCATGATCGCGGTCGGGCCGGGGCAGGCGATCGTTGTCGACACCGGTCCGGAGCCGCCGGCGGTGGACCGCTGCCTCGACCAGCTGGGCATCACTGACGTGCCGTGGCTGATCCTGTCCCACCTGCATGCAGACCACATCGGCGGCATCGCCGGGGTCCTGTCCGGACGCCGGGTCGACAACCTGCTGGTCTCTGGGGTCACCGAACCGGCGTCCGGTTGGCGCGAGGTGCTCGCGCTCACTGCAGGCGTCCCGCGGACGGTGGCGAGTCCCGGCATGGTCGTGGGCGCCGGGCCGGTGCAGGTGGCCGTGCTGGCGATCCGTCCGTTCACGAGCGGCGGGGTGACGGGGGCGGACTCCGCCGACGCCAACGACAGCTCCCAGGTGCTGCGGGTGACCTCGGGGAACCTGCGGATCCTCCTTGCCGGTGACGTGGAGGAGGCCGGGCAAGGCAACGCCGTTGCCACCGTCAGCGACCTAACCGCGCAGGTGATGCTGGTGCCGCACCACGGCTCGGCGCACCAGGCGCCGGCTTTCCTCGCCGCGACTCGCGCCAGCGTGGCCCTGGTCAGCGTCGGTGCCAACAACGACTACGGGCACCCCGCAGCACGCACCATCACGACGGTCGCGAGCACCGGCGCACAGGTCTACCGCACCGACCTGAACGGCTCGATCGCCGTGGCTCGCATCGGGGACCGGCTCGAAGTAACCACCCAGCGCAGCGGTTAGCGGTCCTTCGACCGTGTTGGGGACCCTTCGACAGGGTCGGGGAACGCGTTGACGGTGGGGACTGGCATGCTTGGCCCGTGGAGGAAACCAGTCCGTTCGGGCACACCCTGCTGGTGACCGGCCCGGAGTCGTTGTTCGCCGAACGGGCCGTCACCGGGTTCGTCGCCCGCGCCACCGCCGAACGCCCGGACGCAGCCGTCGTGCGCGTCGAGGCCGGTCAGGTGGACGGCGGCTCACTGGCCGAAGCCGCCGGGGGCTCGCTGTTTGCGTCCGCCACAGTGCTGGTGGTCACCGACCTCAGCGAACTGGCACCAGAACTCGCCGACCAGGTGGTGGGCATGGCCTCAGAACCCGGGTCCGACCTGGCGTTGGCACTGGTCCATCCAGGCGGCAACAAGGGCAAGGCCGTGCTCGACCGACTCCGCAAGCTGCGCACCGAACTCGTCGATTGCCCTTCGATCAAGCCGTGGGACCTGCCGCAGTTCGTCTCGACGGAGACCCGCCGCCAGCAGGGCAGGATCGATGCAGCGACAGCTGCCGTCCTCGTGGACGCGGTCGGAAGCGACCCGCGTTCGCTCGTTGCGGCGATCCGCCAACTCCTCGACGACGCCTCCGAACGCGTAATCACGGAGACGGCCGTGCGGCGTTACTTCGGTGGTCGGGCGGAGGTGACCAGCTTCGCCGTCGCTGACGACGTGCTCAGCGGACGCCTCGACGGCGCCCTCGGCAAGCTGCGGTGGGCACTGTCAACGGGGGTCGCGCCGGTGCTGATCACCAGCGCACTGTCGAACAACCTGCGCAGCCTCGGCAAGTACCTCGACGGGAGGGATGCCCGGCTGCGCGACGTCGACCTCGCCCGCGTGATCGGTGTTCCACCGTGGAAGCTGAAGGACCTGTCGCGGCTGTCCCGCGACTGGAAGCCCGTCGCCGTCGCCCGCGCCATCCAGGCCGTCGCCGTTGCCGACGCGCAGATCAAGGGCGCTGCCAGCGATCCCGGCTTCGCCCTCGAGCAGGTGGTGCTGAACGTGATCGGCTACCGCGGCCGCCGCTGATCCGGTTCAGGAACAACAAACGCCGCCCGGTTCCCGGGCGGCGTCGGTTGAGGAAGATCAGAGCGCGGCGGCCTTGGCAGCGATGGCCGACTTGCGGTTGGCAGCCTGGTTCTTGTGGATGACGCCCTTGCTGGCGGCCTTGTCGAGCGCCTTGGTGGCGGTACGGGCCAGCTCCTGGGCCTTGGCGGGGTCGCCAGCCTCGAGGGCCTCGCTGAACTTGCGGACGTGCGTACGCAGGCCGGACTTGACGGCCTTGTTCCGCAGCCTGGCCTTCTCGTTGGTCAGGATCCGCTTCTTCTGAGACTTGATGTTCGCCACAGGGCTTGCCCTCTTTACAGGTATTGGGTGATTCACGCGCCGCGCAGACGCGGTTTCAAACTCTATCAGCGACCCGCCGAGGCGCCAAAATCCGCCCCACCCGCCGACTTGTCAGAGTCTGGTTCGCCTATAGCCGCATGAGATTCTGACAAGTCGGGGGGCCGGCCCCGGGATCGGGGGCGAGCCGGCGTCCGGTATCGTGTGGTGGCTGTCCAGCTGACCAGGAAAGTGAATGCCCACACCCGCACCAGGCAAGACCCCACCGGAGATCATCCGGAACTTCTGCATCATCGCGCACATCGACCACGGCAAGTCCACGCTGGCCGACCGCATGCTGCAGCTCACCGGGGTCGTCGACGGGCGCTCGATGCGGGCGCAGTACCTGGACAAGATGGACATCGAGCGCGAGCGCGGCATCACCATCAAGTCCCAGGCCGTCCGGATGCCGTGGCAGGTCGACGGCGCCGACTACGTGCTGAACATGATCGACACCCCCGGCCACGTCGACTTCACCTACGAGGTGTCGCGGTCGCTTGCCGCCTGCGAAGGCGCGATCCTCCTGATCGACGCCGCCCAGGGCATCGAGGCCCAGACCCTGGCCAACCTCTACCTTGCGCTCGAGGCCGACCTGCACATCGTGCCGGTGCTGAACAAGATCGACCTGCCCGGTGCGCAACCCGACAAGTACGCCCTCGAGATCGCCCACCTGGTCGGGTGCGAGCCCTCCGATATCTTCCGCGTCTCCGCGAAGACCGGTGCGGGCGTCCGTGAACTGCTCGACCACATCGTCGCCGACATCCCGCACCCCGTCGGCGACCCCAAGGCGCCGCCGCGGGCACTGATCTTCGACTCGGTCTACGACACCTACCGCGGCGTTGTCACCTACGTCCGCGTCTTCGACGGAGAACTCAGCCACCGCGAGAAGGTGCTGATGATGTCCACCAAGGCTGCCCACGAGACCCTCGAGGTCGGCGTCATCTCGCCCGACCCGGTGAAGGCCGGGTCGCTCGGGGTCGGCGAGGTCGGCTACCTGATCACCGGCGTCAAGGAGGTCCGCCAGTCGCGGGTCGGCGACACCGTCACCTCTGCGGCCAACCCCGCCAAACACGACCTCGGCGGCTACCGGCCGCCGCACCCCATGGTCTACGCGGGGCTCTACCCGATCGACGGCGCCGACTTCCCCGAGCTCCGCGAGGCGCTGGACAAGCTGCAGCTCAACGACGCAGCCCTCGTCTACGAGCCGGAGACCTCCGGTGCCCTCGGTTTCGGGTTCCGGGTCGGCTTCCTCGGTCTGCTCCACATGGAGATCGTGCGGGAGCGGCTCGAGCGGGAGTCCAATCTCGACCTGATCTCGACCGTGCCGAACGTCGTCTACCGGGTGGTCATGGAGGACGGTACAGAGCACATCGTCACCAATCCCTCCGAATACCCCGAAGGCAAGATCGCCGAGGTCCACGAACCGGTGGTCCGGGCCACGATCCTCACCCCGACCGACTACATCGGCACAGTGATGGAGCTCTGCCAGGCCCGCCGCGGCGACCAGCAGGGCATGGACTACCTGTCCGAGGACCGGGTGGAGATCCGCTACCTGCTGCCCCTTGCCGAGATCGTCTTCGACTTCTTCGACGCCCTGAAGTCACGCACCAAGGGCTTCGCCTCGCTCGACTACGACCAGGCCGGCGAACAGGTCAGCAAGCTGGTCAAGGTCGACATCCTGCTGCAGGGCGAACCGGTGGACGCGTTCTCCTCCATCGTGCACACCGATGCTGCCTACACCTACGGCGTCGCGATGGCCAAGAAGCTCAAGGAGCTCATCCCGCGCCAGCAGTTCGAGGTGCCCATCCAGGCGGCGATCGGCTCCCGGGTGATCGCGCGCGAGAGCATCCGCGCGCTGCGCAAGGACGTCCTCGCCAAGTGCTACGGCGGTGACATCACCCGCAAGCGCAAGCTCCTTGAGAAGCAGAAGGAGGGCAAGAAGCGCATGAAGATGGTCGGCCGGGTCGAGGTGCCGCAGGAGGCCTTCGTCGCCGCGCTGTCCACCGGCGAGACCTCCAAGGACAAGAAATAGTTCCGAGCCTGCAGAAATCCGGCGGCGTCGAGTCGTCCCCGTCACCGTCGCGGGTGGACGGCATAGGCTGCCGCCCATGGACGCAGAGATCGGCATCATCGGTGGCTCGGGCTTCTACCAATTCCTGAACAACGCCACCACTGTCCTTCCCTCCACCCCGTTCGGCGTGCCCAGCGCACCGATCTCGATCGGCGAGGTCGCCGGGCGCCGGGTGGCCTTCGTGCCCCGCCACGGCCAGCACCACCAGTTCCCGCCGCACCGGGTGAACTACCGGGCGAACCTGTGGGCACTGCGCAGCGTCGGCGTCCGCCAGGTGCTGGCCCCGGCAGCCGTCGGGTCGCTGCGTGCGGACCTCGGCCCCGGAACCTTCGTCGTGCCCGACCAGGTCATCGACCGCACCTGGGGACGCAAGCACACCGTCTACCACGCCAAGGGCAAGGTGGTGCACGTCGCGTTCGCCGACCCGTACTGCGCGCGCGGACGGGCTGCCGTCCTCGGCGCGTCGGACGCGGATGTCCGGCCGCTCGACGGCGGGACGCTGGTCGTGATCAACGGGCCGCGCTTCTCCACCAAGGCCGAGTCCCGGTGGCATGCCGCCGCCGGTGGCACGATCGTCGGGATGACGGGCATGCCGGAGGCGTCGGTTGCCCGCGAACTGGCCATGTGCTTCACAACGGTCTGCCTGGTGACCGATCATGACGCCGGCGTCGACGGCGGAGCGGCGGTCACCCACACCGAGGTGCTCGCGCAGTTCTCTGCCAACATCGAACGGATGAAGGCCCTGCTCACCCGGGCCATCGCAGCGATGCCGGCCAACGAACCCGACTCGACCGCCACCTGTGAGTGCCGGCGCGCGCTCGACGGCCAGTCGCTGCCGTTCGTGCTGCCCTGACCGGTGCCGTCCACGCCACCAGAAGGGCAGCCGGCTCCCACTGACGGTTCGCTGCCGGACGCAGCGCTGGCCGGCCATGCCGGACGCCGGTTGAGCGTCTACGTGCACGTGCCGTTCTGCGCAGTGCGCTGTGGCTACTGCGACTTCAACACCTACACCGCCGCAGAACTGGGGGCGGCGCCCGGCTCCAGCCAGGACGCCTACCTCGCCGCAGCGCGGGCAGAGCTCGACCTTGCCTCGCGGGCGCTCCCGGACGCGCCGCCCCTGCACAGCATCTTCTTCGGGGGCGGTACCCCCACGATGCTGCCGGCGACAGAACTGGCCGGCCTGCTCACCACCGTCCGCGACCGCTTCGGGCTTACCCCGGACGCGGAGGTCACGACGGAGGCCAACCCCGAGTCGGTCGATCGCGCCTACCTCGACACCCTTGTTGCCGCCGGCTTCACCCGGCTGTCACTGGGCATGCAGTCGGCCCGTCCCGGCGTCCTTGCCGTCCTGGACCGCCGCCACACTCCCGGACGGGTGCCACAGGTCGTGCACTGGGCAAGGGAGGCCGGCTTCAATTCGGTGAGCCTCGACCTCATCTATGGCAGCCCCACAGAGACCCTCGCTGACTGGGAGGCCAGCCTCGACGCGGCCATCGGCCTCGAGCCCGACCACGTCTCCGCGTACTCGCTCATCGTCGAGCCCGGCACCCGGCTCGCGGCCCGGATCGGGCGCGGAGAGCTACCCGGCATCGACGACGACGTCCAGGCCGACTGCTACACCCTCGCCGAGGAGCGGCTGGTCGCGGCCGGCTACAGCGCCTACGAGGTGAGCAACTGGGCCCGCCACGGCCACGAGTCGCTGCACAACCTGGCCTACTGGCTCGGCCAGGACTGGTGGGGCATCGGGCCTGGCGCCCACTCCCACGTCAACGGCGTGCGCTGGTGGAACGTCCGCCACCCGCGCACCTACAGCGCTGCCCTCGCTGCCGGTAGCAGCCCGGCCCAGGCCCGCGAGGTACTCGATGCGTCCGACCGCCGGGTCGAGCGGGTGCTGCTGGAGCTGCGACTCGCGCCCGGGTTGCCGCTGGACGTGCTCACCGACTCCGAGCGGCGCCGGATCCCTGCCCTTGTGGCCTCAGGTCTCGCCGTCGCGAGCGGCGAGCGGCTGCGGCTCACGCTGCGGGGACGGCTCCTGGCCGACGCCGTGATCCGCGACCTGCTGGATTGATCGCGCCAGACGGAGTACAACGATTCGGTAACGCCGAAGGACACAACGGTTTTGTAACAGAGTTGAGACATGTAGGTGCTCGAATACCCCTGCGCCCTTACCCTTTGCCCAACCTGGGGGTCCGGGTACCAGACGCTTACAAGGAGGAAATGTGTTCAAGCGTTCGTTCAAGCTCGCTGGAGTCGCCCTGGTGGCCGCTTCGCTGGCCTTCACAGGGTGCGGCTCCCGCACCGAAGCCACGACCGGCGGCAGCGCAGGCACCGAGAAGGTTGCCAAGATCGGCGTCATTGCACCGCTTTCGGGTGACCTGTCGGCCCTTGGCCTCGGCATCCGCAACTCCGTTGACCTCGCCATCCGCCAGGCCAACGAGTCCAAGGCCATCCCCGGCTGGAAGCTCGAGCTCGCCCCCGAGGATGACCAGGCCACGCCCGATGTCGGCAAGAATGCCGCCACCAAGCTCGCCTCCGACGCCGCCGTGGTCGGTGTGGTCGGCACGTTGAACTCCTCGGTCGCGCAGAGCGTGATCCCGGTGCTTGATGCAGCCAAGATCACGCAGGTTTCGCCGGCCAACACGAACCCGACCCTGACCAAGGGTCAGGACGTGGCCAACCCGAAGCGGCCCAACGCCAACTACTTCCGCACGTGCACCACGGACGCCGTTCAGGGTCCGTTCGCCGCGCAGTACCTGCTGGACAAGGGCATCAAGAAGGTCGCAACCATCCACGACAAGC
>JADGPA010000084.1 GCA_017882685.1 Propionibacteriaceae bacterium
CATCCCTTGGTCGGCCACAACAGAATGGCGTACGTGAGGTCGTCGCTCTTGTCGATCCGGAACCGGACCTCGAACTTGCCGTAGGTCCGCGCCTGCGACCAGGCCGACACTCCGGCCCCCGCCCACTGACCGTTTTCCTGATAGGCCTGGAGAGAGATCAGCCCGTTCTTGACCTGGACGTGCGACGCCTTCCGTCGGCCGTCGTCGTACGGCCAACCCCACGCGTCCTTCAGCGTCGAGCCGGAAAAGTCGTCGACGAACACCTGCCGCCAGCCCGGCAGATCCCCATGCGGGGCAGCCACCCCGCTGCCAGAAATGAGGGTCGACCCGGTGGTGCCGTTGCCCGCAGGCACCTTCGCCGCCAGGGCGGCATTCACCGCAGCGGCAGGCACCGCTGGGGGAGAGGATGCTGCGCGGGGAGTCTTCTTGGCCGACGTCGTCTGCAGCGCCGCCGAAGGCTTCCTCAGGCGGACCAAGGTGCTCGAGGTACCGACACGCTGATCCTGGGGCGCCGTCGTATCGACGGCAGCCACGCTCGGGACGGCGGGTAGTGCGCCCGGGGACGTGTGGCCGCCCGCGTTCCGGGCGCCGAAGGCGGAACTGAGCGGAGCTCCCGAGATCAGCGCCAGACAGGCCACCGGCACGACGGTAACGACCAAGGTCCGACGGCGTCGCATGGTCCGCAGACGCGCACGGTCCCGCCGACGAGAGGCCGTAATGCCGGGCGACGTGAAAACGAGTGGCTTGGTCACGCTCCGAGCGTAAGTGACTACCGAAGCTGTCATCGCGTGAAGCGCCGCAGCGGTCCAGAATTGACGTGGACTTAGCGACGCCTTTCACTCTGCAGCGCGAACTGTAGTCCGGATCCATCCCTTTTCTGTCTAATCTGACTAAATGTGCATCGCTGATCTGAACCACGCCTGCGGCAGTTTTGCTGTGCAGTTCGGCAATTGTCTATGACGCGCCGGAAATGCCCCAGTGTCGTCAGGGATGACGACGGGCAGGGAACAAGGACGGCGCCCAGGCATGGAGGCGCGCAGTCGGCTTTTGTTGCAGTATGGCACCAGGCGATTCCCGGCCCAGCCATGCGGTTGTCCGGCACTGAGGGTGACCCCGAACGGTGGTGAGTGGCTCTCGCCACAACGTACTCGGTGTCCGCTCCCGTGCGAGTCTCGAAGTCGTAATGAGGTCCTCGCGTATCCTCAGAACGCAGCCTTGAGGTGCCCGGCAGGTCAGGACGCCGAGGCGTCATGTGAGCACGCCGCCGGATCCGCCAGCTCGAAGGAGTCGAACGTGCCCCGACGCAACGTCCCGATCGCCGCCGCTGTTCTCCTGATGGCGGTGGTCGGGGCAGCGGCTGGCTGCTCGCCCGGCACTGCGACACTTCAGCCCGAACCCTCGCGGTCCGCGAGTGACCCCTCACCATCTGGTCCCGGTGCCACGCCTTCGCCGTCACAGCCCCCCCGCGAGGCGACCGGTGCGGAACCTGCTCCGGCCAGCCGGCTGATGCGCACCGTCGGCGAGGTGGGGTCGCCGCTGCTTCCCGCCACGGGTGCGGCCTCAGGCGCGGCGATACCTCGCTACAGCCCCAACGGACACCCCCTTGCCTACTGGGACGACTTCACCGCGCCGGCACTGTCATCGCAGTGGAGCAAGTACAACGCGATCCCGCGTAGTTCACCTCAAGGCCTGTGGCGGCCAAGTCAGGTGTTCGTGAAGAACGGCCGGCTCGTCCTGCGAGCGGTGCCGCAAGGCAAGACCTGGGTCACCGGCGGGGTGATGAACTACACCTCCGCGTCCAAGCGGTACGGCAGCTACCTGGTCCGATTCAGAGCCGGGAAAGCCACCGGCATCAAGTACGCCATCCTGCTGTGGCCTCAGTCGGACAACTGGCCGGTCGACGGCGAGATCGACATCGCCGAGGACGGCGGCGGCAAACGCACCGGGACCACCGCGACGCTGCACTTCGGTGCCGGGGACCAGAAGATCCAGCGGCAGGTGAGCGGGGACTTCAGTGCCTGGCACACCGTGGGAGTCGAGTGGAGCAAGGGTCTGCTGAGCTTCGTCGTGGACGGCCGAATCTGGGCAACCATCAGCGACCCCCACGTTCCCGACGGCGTCATGAATCTTGCGATCCAAACCGAGAGCGTGGCCTGCGGCGAGACCTGGGGTGCGTGCCCGAACAGCTCGACGCCCAAGACCGTCGACTTCGAGATCGACTGGGTCGCTGTGTATTCGGCGCAATGATCGCGGACAGCAGAACGGCGCCGGGTCAGTAGTGGGCCATGAACCGCAGGACGATTCCGCTGGCGCCAAGGGTGAGCAACGAGCCCGCGACAAGAGTGACGATGTTCACGAGACGACGCGTGTATCTGGCCTCCATCGTCTCGCGCAGGATGTTTGTCTCGATGAGCAGGCCCAAACCCCAGATCAGGCTCAGCAAACCGAGCCACCCGCTCAGCGCCCCGATCACTTGCGCACCGGCCGGTCGACGCGTTTGAGGACCCAGGCGTCCGACATGGAATAGACCAGCCTGTAGTTCTTGGAGCTGACGAGCTCGGTGATAGTTCGCTGCAGCCAATCCGCGGGGAGCCCGTTGACCTGAGTCTCGTAGGCACCCTGGCTGGACGTCAGAAACAGCCATGCCGGATGCGTGGCGAGAATGCACGCTGAGGGAGCGGCGGTCGGCGAGCAGTTGGTGTCGTACCGGACGGAGATGACGTCCCGGACCAGCACGACGTGTCGGGTCTCGCCGCCCTGCACACCGCTGGGCCATAACGAGTTGAGGGGCGTGAAGTTGTTGAACTGGTCGATCTCGGTGCCGGGCGGGGCGGTCGCGCTGACCCATCGCGCAGCCTGGACCTGCCCTGGCGTGATCCGTTCGAAGGCCTCGTTGGCACCTCGCGCACCCACGAACCACACCCCCAGGACCGTCAGTCCGAGGGCGAGAACCGCCGTTGCCGCTTTACCCCTTGCCAGCATGGCGCCGAGAAGTTCGGCGGCCAGCAGCGCCAGTCCCGGCATCGCGAACAGGAACACCCGAAGGAGCACCTCACCGCCGTAGCTCTGCAGTGCGATCATCACGAAAGGCGAGTAGGCGAGGCAGGCGAGCAGCCAGTGGTTCCAGCTCTTGCGGCGCAGCAGCAGGCCGAGGAACCCCAGGCCGGCAAACATCACGCACATCCCGATCCGGACGTACTGCATCCGCAGGTGGGCCGGGTCGCCCTTGATCCGCGCTGCAACTCCCGAGTCGAGCGTCGAGCTGACCTGCCCCACGTCCCCGAGGATCTGATGCAGATGCCCGGCCCAGAAGTCCGTCGCGCCATAGGCGATCCACCCGATGAAGCCGACAGCGACCGCGAACCACAGGTTGCGGTACCTCAGCCGCCCGAAGGCCCTCAAGACGACCAGGGCGACGATCAGCATCACCGGTGTCAGCTGATGGCTGACCAGGATCGCGACCACGAGAGCCCAGCAGATGCCGGCCAGCGCCGCGACCGAGCCGACCCCGATCCCCGGGACCAGCTGCGCCTTCAGTCTCCACGCGGCCGGCAGACGTAACGGGGAGAAGGCACCCAAGGCACCTTCCGCGTCGCCCCGCTCTCCCGAGGTCAGCCACAGCAAGACCGCAAGGATGGAGATGAACAAGACCATCGCGGTCGCCTGGGGCGAGAAGTAGTCCTGCTGGTACCAGTTGCCGAAGTAGTAGAGGATCACTCCCAGCCAGGCCACCCGCCGGCTGCTGAGCAGCGTCCGGCCGAGCAGCAGCAACGGCGGCGCCATCAGGAGGTTGTAGGCCAGCGGAGCGAAGCGCAGGAACGGGCTGGCGTCAGAATAGTGCGCGGCCTGCACCAGATTGGCGGCGGCCGCGAAGAAGCCCGGCCAGCTGAACCGAGCGTCGAATTGCTTCAGAACCTCGCCGTGCGTCTGGATGTAGGAGACGAAACCCACGTGGTACCAGGCCACCGGGAGCGAAGCAGCCTGCTCTACCAGACTCTGATAGCCCAGCAGGACGACAGCGACGACCATCGTCACCGCGGCCAGCCAGCGCTCCCGCAGCCTCGGCCTGGTCAGCTCGCTGACCGCGACGATCGCCAGGACACCCAGGGCCAGAGCCATGGGCGGTGGCATCGCAGAGATCAGCCCGGTGCCGGTCACGGATCCGGGAGAGGTGTCGGTGGTGACCACCGCCCAGGCGAAGAACGCCAGGGCGAGCAGCAGTCCGACGGCGGCCAGGATTGACCGCGGGGAGGCGGGGTGACTGGCGTGGCGAGGTGAGGGCTCCCGCCACCGAATCGGCACCTGCTCGGGGCGGCTGCGCAGGATGGCGATGGCGGCCAGGACGACGCTCAGGACCCCCACACACAGCAGCCACGGCCCGCTGCCCGCCAGACCCGTGGCCAGGAGCATTTGCGCCACGACCAGATGGGTGGCGATGGAGATGCCGGTGACCACGACGACCGACGCGAGCAGAGACGGAAGCCGCAGCAGCCGTGCCACGGGGATCCCGGGCAGCAGGGTGACGAGCAGCAGGGCGAGGATGCCCCGTCCGGGAACCTCAGCGTTGCTGGCCAGCAAGGCAGGAAGGACGCCGGCGAAAACCAGCCAGGGCAGTTCCTCGACCGCCCGACGCAGGGTCGGCCGCCTGCGTTCTGGCGTTGCCCTCGTGACCAGATTTTCGGGCGCCAAGCCGACGAGGTCGGGGCGAAGGTCCGCGGCGTGCCGGACGGGGTGCCGAGTGTCCACCATGGTCATCACCGTTCCCCGCTTGCCTTGCGGGGGGCGAGGGCGGCGTGGCGTCCTCGGGGGAAACCCCGGCCGGTTGCCCCGGCCGGCACGAACGGTGGACACGTTCCATCGACCAGGATCGACGCGCTGTCCTGGATCGGCGCAGCCAGCGGGCCGCGTGCCTCCGACTCCGGTGTCGACGTCCGGGCGACCGATGGGCCGCCCGCCCCCGTCGCGACGCCGGCCATGACCGGCTGGGTGGGCCGCGCCGCAGGCCCCGGAGGCGGCGTGAGTCCATCAGAGGTGTGGGTCCCGCTTCGTCGGGCTGCCTTCACCCGCCGGATGACCGGTCCGAGCGAGCTCAGACCGAGCAGGGCCTGAGAGACGAAGAAGGCGATCCCGATGGCGGCGATCCCCTGCGACCTCAGCAACCCCAGGCCCAGCCCGAGGAAGACGATGTTGTCGAGCACCTGGAGCCCGACGAGGAACCACAGGCGCCCCTCGAGCCAGACGAAGGTGATGAGGATTCCGGTGATCGCCTCGAACGGCAGGCCCACGGCGAGCCAGCGCAGCAGTTCGGCACCGTGATCGGCGTACCGGGCACCCATCAGGTCCAGGACCACGTTGGCCGTGACCAGTTCCGCGGCGAAGCCTATGGTCACGATCACACCGTTGATCTTCAGCAGGAGCGAGAGCGACGGGTAGGACAATCCACGCTTCGCCACCCCCTCGGCGACAAAGGCCCCCGAGGTACTCCAGAACAGCGCCATGATCGCACCGTTGATCGTCCACGGGACGGTGAAGTACGCGTTGGCACCGACACCCAGGACTTGGACGACCACCAGCGGGATGAGCGTCGGAGGGAGCATGCCCAACAGGCCCTTGAGGTACTCCGCCCCGACGAAGGAACCGAGCTTGCGCACCCCGGGCCACAAACCGTCATCGCCCTGTTCTGCGGTAGCCGGGAGATATCTGAAGAAGATCCTGAAACTGACCACCGCGAGGATGACCGTCATCGGCACCAGCCATGCCAGCACGATGTCGACGGGGAGTGCGAACAACACGAAGGAGACCAGCAGCGAAAGCTTGGAAACAGCAAGGAGGATGTTGCTGACCATGACTGTGGTCGCACGTCGCAGGGCGGTGAGGACCGAGTCCTGGATGCCGAACACCATGGTCATCACCGCCAGCGCGACGAACAGCAGCCGCTCGGGCCATGACGCCCCGATATACGCGTCGCCGAGCCCCGAGACGGCAAAGCCGAGCGCGCCGACCACGGCGAGCGTGATGGTCAGAACATAACCCGTCGCGACGAACCGGACCGCACGCCTGCCCGCGAGCCCAAGGAACCTCACATACACCGCGGCGAGATTGAGCTGCGCCAGGGTGCCCACCAGAATCGCGGCGGACACCATGGCGGCCGCGCGGCCGACCGTCTCCGGCGGGTAGAGCCGGGCAGCCACCATCCAGAAGATCAGGCCAAGGCCCGAACCCACGATCGAAGCGGCCATCAAAGCGACGGCGGAGGTCGTCACCGACTCGACGCCGAATGTCCGCGCGCTCAGGACGGCTTTCCCGCGTCCCCTGCGAGCAGGCCGCCACCGCGGCCTGCTATAGGTCTCGATCGATTCCGAGATGATGATCCAGCCTCCATCACGCACACACGTGCGGACTGCGATGTCCGCTGAACTGTCCGACCATCCAGTCACCTCGCGCCAAACCCACGATGATCGCATCGTTGCAGTGGGGCGGCTGTGTCGAGTGAGCTTTGTCGAAACATGGTCGTGCGTCTGTCATCACATGCAGGCGCAGCACCATTCGACGATCCTGCACGGTCGCGGCGTGCTCCACCTCCACTGCATAAAGCGTCCGCTCCCGGCCGGCCACCACCGTGTCGGCAGTTCTTGCGCGTTCAGCGGCGGCGGGCCGGCGGTCGGAACATCGGGAAAAGGACGGCGATCGGCCGAGCCAAGGCCCGCAGCTCGCGCGACAGCGCTGCCCAGACAGAACGACGCGGTGAGATCACCTCATCGACCAGCTGCGTGGGCGTGTGTTCACGGCGAACCAGGATCCTGGGTACCGCGGAACGGGCTCGAGTGTTGCGACCGTTCGCGCGCAAGACGGACCGTGCGCCGTCCAGGGCCAACCCGGCGGAATAGCCCGCCCGACGCACCTGCCGCCGCACTTTGTAATCGTGCTCCCCGTAGGGGTATGCGAACAGCCGAGGAGGAGCCAGCCCCAATGCGGTCAATGCCGTCGCGCACTGCGTCAGCTCTGCGCGCAGCTGCTCTCCCCGCAGCTGAGGAAGATGATCGTGGGACCGCGAATGGGCTCCGATCTCCCATCCTGCTGCCGCCAGCTGCCGCAGGCCCGCACCGTCCATCATAGGTAGCCGGGCGGCCCCGAGATCTATGTCCCACTGATTGGCCAAGCCGATCGAGTCACTCACCACGAGCACGCACCCAGTCATTCCGAGTTCTCGCATGACCGGTTCGGCGTTGGTTAGGACGCTGGCGTACGCGTCGTCGAAGGTGATGAGCACCCGGGGTTCGGTCACCGGTCGCCCGTCGAGCGTCGCCAGCAGGTCGTCGATCGTCGCCGGAACGAATCCGGCGGCGACCACCTGCCTCAACTGCTGCTCGAACTGCTCCGGCGTGACGCAGTACGAGCCGATCACGGGATCCTGAATGTCCTGCACGGCGTGGAAGCAGAGCACGCGAAGGCCTGGTGTGATCACTCGGTAGCCCCCGCCCCGACCGACGCCCGCCCAGTACTGCAGTTCACGCAGGAGGAAGAACGCTTTGGCCAGCAGCGGGTTCGTCGCGCCCCGATCGATCCGGCCGGCGACGAGATCACCCAGCCTGCGTACGACGGCGATGTCCGCTGAGCCGAGGGGGCGCCACAGCCACCAGCACAGCAGGCCCGCGCCGCGTCCGGCGCGCAGTTGGTAGCCCAGCCCGGGATGCTTGCGCGTCAGCTGCGCATCCGAGGCTCCGGCCTCCCGCCACTGCCGCAACTGTTGTGTAGCGGTGACGACGAAGCGTTGCCACGACACCGCTTCGGGGACGAACACCACCCTGCCGCGAGCCTGCAACCGGTACAGGAAGTCGGTGTCCTCTCCGCCGAAACGTCCGTCGGCAGTGAGCCCGACGTCGAAACCACCCAATGCCCGAAAGGTGTCGGCACCCACCGACAACTGCCCACTGAGCAGATCAGCGATCGTCAGCTCGTCATCGGAATCTCGCAGCCGCACCAACCTTCGCTCGGTCCACAGATGCAGCCCGCGGCTGAGGGCGGTGGACGGCGACTCCGGGTGGACCGGAATATGGCCGATCACCGCATCGGCCCCCTGCGTCAATCCCTCATGATGCGCCAGGAGTAGCCGAGAATCGGCCTCCATATCGTCGTCGAGGAAGAGCAGATACTCCCCCCGCGCGCGCCGCGCGCCGGCATTGCGCGCAGCGGCCGCGCCGGCGTTCGCCTGGCTGATCAAGCGCAGCGGAAAAGGCCAGTCGGCCTGGCGGATGGCCTCGACAGTCCCGTCACGGGAACCATCGACGACGACGACAACCTCGAAGCTGAAGTCGCCGGAGAGCTCCTCGAGCTTCCGCAAGGACTTCAGAACCACCTCGCGGCGGTTGTACGTCGGAATGACAACACTGAACACTGGCGCGACAGGGCACACCGGCCCCAACGTCACCGAGATCTCCAGATCGGTCTCCCCGACGGGACCGACCGCATGGCCTGCGGGCGTCGTCGTCCGAGCTTCGGTCATCAGAACAGGTTCCCTCGCTGCTCGTGCGTAGGAGCCAGCATACGGAGAGTCGGTACGCCGGGAGTCAAAATCCGGACTCTCGCGGATACCGGTCATCGGATTCGTCGGCCCCGCA
>JADGPA010000009.1 GCA_017882685.1 Propionibacteriaceae bacterium
CGCCACGACGGCGGGCAGAGATCGACGACGCGGTCGAAACGGACGATCCGCAGCGTGCGGAGCGGCTGGCCGTGGGATCGCCGCCAGAGGATGAGCTGTCGACCGGAAGCCGCCGCCTGGCCGCACAGGTCGAGCAGGAGCCTGGCCGCCCCTGGGCCCAGGAACGTCGCGCCGCTGTCGAGCACCAGTGTGGTCTCCCGGCGGAGCAGCGCGAGGTCGGACTGGAGCACCCGGTGGCGGGTCTCGAGCAGACCCTCGGGTCGGCTCATCCGACCGCGGTCACCTGCCGGTGTCAAACGGGTGCGCCTGGCTGGGTAGGGGCTGGCTGGCGGGCCTCCGCGGTGTCCTCGACGCCCGCCCTGTTGGCGTCCGTCGTAGCTTTCCAGCGCAAACAAATCGGGTCGCCAAGGGGGAGCGGGTGCGGAAGCGAGAGCACCCTGGACCTCACCGATGATCCGATCCCGGCTGTCGGGTTGGGTCGGGAATTGAACGGCAGGCACCGGTCTGAGTCTCCCGGGCCGCTGTCCACCGGCGTGTCAGAAACATCCGGGCGTGGTCAGGTGGCCGGGGTCATGGCCGGCCCGGATGGTGCCGAGGAGGAAGTTGTGCGGGTTCGATCGCGACTGCCCCAGTGGCTCGGCCTCAGCGTGCCCGCGCTCGGCCTGGTAACGCTGATGCCGCGGCAGGTGGGCGGTTCGGTCGACTACGTCGTCACGCACGGTATCGGCACGCTGCCGCGATTCCACACCGGTGACCCAGCGATCGTCTGGGGGGCCGACAGCTACAAGGTCCGCCGGCAGTGGAGCAGTGACGAGGTCGAGGCATACCAGCGGTTCC
The DNA here is from genome assembly GCA_017882685.1 of Propionibacteriaceae bacterium. Taxonomy (GTDB): domain Bacteria; phylum Actinomycetota; class Actinomycetes; order Propionibacteriales; family Propionibacteriaceae; genus Propionicimonas. The sequence continues at coordinate 838 of JADGPA010000009.1, forward strand.
TGAAGGGGGCATGCGATGGCCGAACCCACCCAGCTGGCTGACCAGCTAGGGGAGTTGGTCGAGCAGTTCCGAACCGAAGTGGACTACCCCGACGAGGGGCGGGCGGAGAGCGACCGCGAACGTGATGAGCTGGCGATCGCGCTGGCCCCCGACGCTTTGGACGAGCCGGACGTCCGGCTGCTGCGCCGCCTGCTGCGCCGCCTGGCCGGCCCGGCGTACGGCTCACCGGGCCCCCAGCCGGGGTTCTACCGGCTCCTGCAGTCGGCCGACGGTCTGGTGCGGATGATCGCGACGTTGCGGTACCTGCTGTACGGGGCGGGTGAGGTGGAGGTCCGGCTGGACGACTGCATCCGTGGCGAGCACAAGCTGCCCGGCGTCGGTGAGGCGATGATGGTCAAGGCCCTCGCCGTGCACGACCCGGCCCGGTGGTTTCCCGGTTACGTGACAACCGGCAAGGTGGGCAAGCTTGCCACGTTGGACCTGCTCGGTGACGAGCTGCCGACCGGACTGGAGCCCGGTTTCGCCGCGGCGGAGAGCAACGACCTGATCAGGCGGAGGCTGGAGCCGTACCTGCCGGACGACCCGTGGGGGATGCAGGAGTTCAGCTGGTGGCTGTTGCACCAACGGCCGCCCGAGGCACCGCTGCGGGACCTCGCAGACCGGCTGTACCTGTCGGAGGAGTTCCTGTCCCGGATTCTGCGGTTGCTCGACGATAGGGGCCAGGTGGTCTTCTACGGCCCACCGGGGACCGGAAAGACATTCGTCGCGCGTGAGTTCGCTGGGCATATTGCCCGGGGCGGCGGCACGGTGGAGAAGGTGCAGTTTCACCCGTCGTACGCCTATGAGGACTTCGTTGAGGGCTACCGGCCGCGGCTGGTGAACGGACAGGTCACCTACGAGGTGGTCGACGGCCCGCTCAAGCGCATCGCTGCCACCGCTGAAGAGCGGCCGGATGTCACCCACGTGCTGGTGGTCGACGAGTTGAACCGAGCGAACGTGCCGAAGGTGCTCGGGGAGTTGCTGTTCCTGCTCGAGTACCGCGACGAGGAGATCCGGCTGCAGTACTCCGACGTGCCGTTCTCTCTGCCGGCGAACTTGCGCATCATTGCCACGATGAACACCGCGGACCGCTCGATCGCCCTGGTCGACACGGCGCTGCGGCGTCGGTTCCACTTCGTGCCTTTCTTCCCGGACACCCCGCCCATCGACTCGCTGCTGCGGCGCTGGCTCGCCGACAACGCGCCGGAGCTGGGTTGGGTGGCCGACCTGGTGGACCGCGCGAACTCGGCGCTGGCGGACCGCAACGTCGCCATCGGCCCCAGCCACTTCCTGCGGAAGCGGCTGAGCGAGGACCTGGTGCGGCTCGCCTGGGAGAACTCGGTGCTGCCCTTCCTGGAGGAGCACTTCTTCGGCGACCCCGACCAGCTCAAGCGCTTCGACCTCGACCGTCTGCGCAGCGGCTCCCTGCCGGAGCCGGCCGCTGACACCGGAATGCTGGGCGAGGTGGCGGGGTCAGCCGGCGAGCCGTGACCCGCACCCTGGTCCTCACCGAGTACACCCCGAGCGACCCGATCCGGCTGGCGGTCGCTGACCGGGACTCGCTGCGCCGGCTCGTACCCGGGCTGACGGTGGAGCCCATCCCAGGGAGCACCGACACGTACACGTTGATCGGTGGGTCGATGGTAGGTGTCGCCCGGGTCGGTGACCTGACCGTCGAGCTCCGCCCGAAGGTAGGCACCGCCGCGGTGCTCTTTCTGGTGTCCTACACCCTTGATCCCCGGGCGTGGAAGCCGGAAGACGCCCAGCTGGCCCACGACGCCAACCTCGCCGAAGCGATCATCCCGCTGTTCGCGCGTACCACCCAGCAGGCGCTGCGGCTGGGGTTGCTCCACGGCTACCGACGCTGTGAGGACACCTTGACGACAGTGCGCGGCCGGATTCGCGTGGCAGAGCAGATCCGTACCCGCACCGGGCTGCCCCTTCCCATGGAAGTCGTCTACGACGACTTCACCCCGGACATCCTGGAGAACCAGCTATTGCACGCCGCGGTCGACGTGCTGGGGCGCCTGCACCTACGGCACGTCGCCTCGCGGCTAGAGCTGGCCAGGCTGCGGCAGCAGCTGAACGGCATCAGCACCATCATCGGAGACCAGCGAGGCGTGCCCGAGCCGCACTGGACCCGGCTGAACGAGCGCTACCGCGCGGCGGTGTCGCTAGCGCGGCTGATCATCACCACCGCCGGGTTGGAGGCGCGAGCGGGAGGTGCCGACGCCAGCGTGTTCCTCGTGGACATGAACACCGTGTTCGAACACTTCATTCGGGTCGCGCTGCGCGAGCAGCTCGGGCTGGACGCCCGAGCGTTCCCCGCCGCCGGCGGCGGCAGCGCGCTGCATCTCGACATTGAGCAGTCGATCAAGCTCAAGCCGGACCTCTCCTGGTGGGCTGCGGGGCAGTGCATCTTCGCTGGAGACTGCAAGTACAAGCAGACCGGCGGAACAGCGCCAAACGCCGACGTCTACCAGATGCTCGCCTACCTGACCGCGTTGCAGCTCGACGATGGTGTGCTGGTATACGCGGCCGGCGAAGACGAGGCGCGCACGGCCACCGTCCGCCACGCCAACAAGCGGGTACATTTGCGCACCATTGACGTGTCGCAGGAACCAACCGACGTGCTCACGCAAGTCCGAGACGTCGCCCAACTCATCCGTCGGATCGCCGCTGTTGTGCAGTCGGCTGTGCGCTGCGAAGTGGGATCACGTTGACCGAGAAAGTTCGCCAACGCCGCCCGGCATCTGCTGGAGTCGGCCGCAGAGCAATGCGCTGCCACGGGTTCAGCGCGAACCCAAGGATCCAACCCACGGTC
>JADGPA010000010.1 GCA_017882685.1 Propionibacteriaceae bacterium
CGCCAGGTCAGTTCATCCAGTACTGCATTCACGGTCGCTAAGACTAGCGGGGCGCTCCTTCGAGCGGTTTCGACGCCCGTCGCCGGAAGGAGACCGATGACCACGGCAACGTCCGGACAGACGGACGGAGGGCTCCGACAACCAGCATCCCCCAGCCGAGCCAGATCAGCGGACGCAGCAGGCTGCCCTCGAAACTCGACTCGACCACAAACGACGCAAGAACGGCGATCACACCGATGCCGTGGATCCGCGCCGTCGCGCGCAAGTGGAGGTGGCTACGTCGATACCACCAGATGCCGGTGATCAGCAGGGTGGCCGCTATCAGCACGCCAAGTATCGGCCCGAAGGAAAGCACCTGCTGTATATAGGTGTTGTGGACGTCGCGGCCGATCCCGCCACCCTGACCCGTCAACCAGGTGGGCAGCCGGAGTCCGCCTCCACCACTCGCGCCGGGATCACCGTTCCAGGCGTCTTGGAGAAGGTCGATCCGCGCATCAATATTGGCGCCACTGAAGCGGCTCGCAAAATACATCCGGGTCGGAGGGTTGAGCGACCCAAGGACGACAGCGAGCGCAGCCACGGGCAGGGACCACGCGAGGGCCAGCAGGGCCCGGCGCCGGCCGCGCTTCTCCAGCAGGAAGTAGAGCCCAAGGCCCGCAAGCACGGCGACGAAGGCGCCGCGACTGATGCTCAGCATGAACGCGAGCTCCCCCACCACGGCCACGGCGATGTCCGGCCACCGGCGCGTCCGAAGTGCCCAGGCGACCGTCGGTGGAACGAGAAGCAGGAGCAGGGCCGCGAGGTTGTTCGACCTGCCGATGAAAGGGTGGCTGAACCGGACGAAGTAGGAGACGTAATCCCCGGTATTGGGGTCGAGGGTGGCCGGCGGCAGGAAGCCGGGGACGTGAAACCACAGGAGCATGCCCGGAATCACCAGGAGGATGACCCAGACCTGGAGAAAGGGCATGAAACTCGCCGGTCGGACATCGCGAAGGAAGGTCGCCATCATGGCAAAGGCCAGCAGGCCTTCGACGCACGCCACTATGTAGAGGAGAGTCTCGGCCGGGCTAGCAGTCCAAAGGAGGGAGAGTGCTCCCAACACCACCATGCCTAGGCCCAGCCAGAGGTAGGGAAGGGGAATGCGTGGCGGTCCAACCCGGCGAACCGTCAGAATCCAGGGCACGAAGACCAGGAGCAGGGCAACGTCGAAGACGGACGCCGAATGATCAAGCAGGGGAAACCGGAAGGGCACCGCGGCCGTCGCGATGATAGCCAGCGCGCAGATCCGGTCGCTCATGTCGATTCTCTCCAGCTGCCCCAGGATCGCTCTCACTCGACGAAAGCATAGGTCAAAGGGCGCACCCGTCGTCGCGGGCACCATCGCAGCCCGCCACTCGTGAGAGACTTCTGGTCGCAGACGATCCGCTCCTGTCGGCTCGGCCGTGCCATCCCGAACTACCCGTGAGGACCCGAATGCCCGACATCGCCGTTGTGGTCGTCGCCTACCGGTCTGCCGCGACTCTGGAGCTCTGTCTGGCATCGATCCTCGCCGACGCTAACACCCGGGTGATCGTCGTGGACAACTCCAGCGATCCCGACACCCGTAGACTGTGCGCTTTGGTCGCCAAGACTCATCCCGGTCGGCTCATCTATGACGACCCGGGCGTCAACCTTGGCTACGCCAAGGCCTCGAACCGGGGTCTGGCCGCACTCGAACCCTTCGAGCTGGTGGCTGTGGTCAACCCCGACGTCGCTCTCGATCGCAGCCTCTCCGAACTTGCGGCGATCCCCGAGTTCGAGCCGGCCGACGTCATCGCCGGGAGGTTGCGGTCCCCGGGTTCTGCTCGGTCGCTCAACGCCCGGCCCAGGGTGAGCATTGCCCGGGAGTTTGGCAAGGCCTTGTTCGGTTCACGGATCTACTCACAGCCCGAGCTGGTCGTGCCCGACGGCCGCGTGCACCAGGTCGATCAACTGGACGGGGCCCTCCTCCTGCTGAGCGCTGTGACCTGGCGACGCCTGGGCGGCTTCGACGAACGGTTCGAGCTCTACTACGAGGATGTGGACCTGTGTTTCCGGGTGCGCCAGACGGGGCGCTGCCTGCTGGCCAACACCCCATGGGGAGGCCACGTCGGGGGCCACTCGTTCAAGGCCTCTGATGGACGCGCCTTCATCGCGCTACGGGTGAGCCGAACGCGCTTTGCGCTCAAGTGGTGGCACCCGCAATCATTTGGGCGGATCGCGGCACTGTTGGTGGCGGTGGTGGAATGGCTGGTCCGCTCCATCACCCGACAGTCCGAGGGTCAGGTCATCCGGTCGTTGGCACTAAGGCGGGTTGCCGCAGAACTTGTCGACCCCGGAAGCCAGCATTTGCTCAATGAGCTTGCTCGCGAGCCGATCAAGTGAACCGAATATCATTGAGCCAATGCCCTGCCCCGTGACCGCCCCGAGGAAAGACAACTGATGGCGCTGACGCGACGAGACCTGCTGGGTCTTGGAACTCTGGGCGGCCTGACGCTTCTTGGCGGCTGCACCACGGCGGCGGGCGCCCTGGACGCACCACCGATCCTGGTGCCGACCGGCACGCGAACCCTGCCAACGCCGGAATCAACGGCGTCACCGCGGCGCGTCCCTACTCCGAAGTACTCCAGCATCGCCCCGGGCGACCCCGCGAGCGCGGTAGAGGCCACCGGCCTCGATGAGCACCTGAAGGCTCTGAGCGCCTACGCAGGAGGTCCCCTCCGGACGGTGACAATCCGTCCTGGAACCTACATTCGAACGACTCCCATCATGATCCCGTCCGGGGTGCGGGTAGTTGCCGCCGGCGTGACCTTCACCAGCCAGGTTCCTGGCGAACAAACCCCCTTGGTGGAGATTCGGGGAGTCACAGACGTAGTAATCGAGGGGGGAACCTGGGATGGCAACAAGGCACACCCAGGGGCCGTCTCGGAATGGAAGCACGTCATCCGGATGATCGATGCGGCAAGGATCACCCTCGACGCTGTCGTCGCCACCAACGGCGTCGGCGACGGCATCTACGTCGGTTCGCAAAGAACCCCTTGCCGCGATGTGACCCTCCGGTCGGTCAAGGCCATAAAGAACGGTCGCAACGGCTTGTCGATCACAGCAGTGGTCGGACTCCACTGCACCGATTCGATCTTCACCGGCAACGGTGCCCGGTCCCCCCAATCCGGCGCGTGCGTCGAGCCCAACCATGCCAAAGCAGCCATCGAGGATGTGACGTTCACACGCTGCGCCTTCACCCTGAACAAGTCGCGCGGCTTCCTCGTGGTCATGCGTCCGCAGAGCCGCGTGATCAAGGACTCGATCCAGCTGATCGACTGCACGATCGATCACAACGCGAATCCCTGGGGCGGCACGATGGTCTGCGGCGGCCTCGTCCTGATCCGTCCCCGCGGAGTGCTGGTCTCGGGCGGGACGATCAAGGCCAGCCACACCGGGATTCTGGTGCAGGGGTTGCGACCCAACGACCCAAAGACGGCACCGCACAAGGGCACTGTGCGGCTTGTCGACGTCGATGTGCACGACAACGATCGCGAGGGCCTGATCGTCCTCAGCGGGATCGGCAAGCTCACCGCAGAAAGGGTGAGGTTCTTCGACAACTCCAGGGAGCAGGCCGGCTACTTCAGCGGCGTCATGCTTGCCCAGGGTTCGAACATGACCTTCACCGATTGCGTCTCCACAGGCGCGCGCATGTACGGTTTGCAGGCGTCCGACCCGGTAACAAACGTGACCGTGCGACACTGCGACCTGCGCGGAAACGGCAAGGGCACCCTTCACACCGGCTCGGCCGACGTGACTGTGATCAAGTAGACGATAGAGACGGAAGAAGACGAGTGACGAAGCTGGTTGTGATGGGCCAGGGTTACGTCGGCCTGCCGATGGCCCTGCGCGCTGCGGAGACCGGGATCTCGGTGACCGGGTTCGACAGCAACGACGCGGTAGCCACTGCCCTCGCGGCCGGCCGCTCGCACATCGGTGACGTCACTGACGAGGAACTCGCCCAGGGGCTGGCGACCGGCTACACCGCGACCTCCGACCCGGGATGCCTGGCCGAGGCCGACGTCATCATCGTCTGCGTCCCGACCCCCCTCGGCGAGGGTGGCGGACCCGACCTCAAAGCCGTCAAGCTCGCAGCAGATCTCATCGGAGCGCTCGTCAAGCCGGGGACGCTGTGCATCCTCGAGTCCACGACCTACCCGGGCACGACGGAGGAGATCTTCGCCCCCCGGGTCCGCACGGATCGCCTGACGGTCGGCGAGACGGTGTTCGTCGCCTTTTCCCCCGAGCGGATCAATCCGGGCCAGACGACCTACCTGGTCAGGAACACCCCCAAGGTCGTCGGTGGGCTGACCCCCGAGTGCACCCGCCGGGCCGCCGAGTTCTACGGTCGCTTCGTTGACGCAGTGGTGAGCGCAAAAGGGGCGAAGGAGGCCGAGATGGCCAAACTGCTGGAGAACACCTTCCGCCACGTGAACATCGCGCTCGTCAACGAGATGGTTCGGTTCAGCCACGAGCTCGACATCGATTTGTGGAACGCCATCGACTGCGCCGAGACCAAGCCATTCGGTTTCATGGCTTTCCGTCCGGGCCCCGGGGTCGGTGGCCACTGCATCCCGGTGGACCCGTCGTACCTCAGCCATCGGGTGAAGGCGATGCTCGGCTACTCCTTCCGCATGGTCGAGTTGGCCGAGGAAGTCAACACCGCAGCCCCCCAGTACGTCGTCGACCGGGTTGCCGACGAGCTCAACAAGCGGCGCCAGTCGGTCAACGGCGCGAAGATCCTGCTGCTGGGCGTCACCTACAAGCCCAATGTCGCCGACCTGCGGGAGGCCCCGGCCATCCCCATCGCAACACGCCTGCTCACGCTCGGCGCCGACGTCTGGTTCCACGATCCGCATGTGTCGAAGTGGGACGTCGCCGGTCGTACGATCGAGCCCGTGGCCGATCCCTACGCAGCAGCTGCCGCCGCCGACCTTGTCGTGCTGCTGCAACCACATGCAACCTATGACCTGGCTGCGCTGGCGGACAGCGGCGCACATGTCTTCGACAGTTGTGGCGCAATGCGGCCCGGCGGCCGCATCGTCAGGCTCTGAAGCCGATCAACATCACACCGATGGCTCCGATCCCTGACACCGTCCTCTTCGGGGTAACCGTCGGCACCACTGCGAGCAAGCTCCTGCGGGGACAGTTGGCCTGGCTCGCCGCGCGTGGCTGGAAGGTGCATCTGGCGTGCTCCCCCGGCCCGGAACTTGACGCAGCGGAGGTAAGGGAGGGCTGCGAGGCCCACCGGATCCCCATGGAACGAGAGATCAGCCCGCTGCGGGACGTGCGGGCGCTGGTCTCCTGGTTCGCCCTGGTCCGCAGTGTGCGGCCGAGCGTCACACACCTCAGTACGCCGAAGGCTGCGCTCCTTGGCACTCTCGCCGCCTGGACCCTGCGCGTGCCGCGACGGGTCTACCTTGTCCGCGGCCTGCGGCTGGAGGGAGCTCACGGCGCCGCCCGGCCACTGCTCTGGCTGAGCGAGCGAATCACCATCGGCCTTTCCACCGACGTGGTGGTGGTCAGCCCGAGCCTGGGAACCCAGCTGGCAAGGCACCGGCTCCTCGGACGGCACAACGCAGTGTTGATCGGCAACGGCAGCAGCAACGGCGTCGACGTCGCTGCGGTTGCCGAGCGCGTTGCGGCCTCCGGACGCGAGCACATGCGCACGCGGCTGCAGGTGGACGAGACGGCCGTGGTGGTCGGGTACGTCGGCCGGATCGTCGCAGACAAGGGCATCGAGACCCTTCTTGCCGCGCTGGACTGGTGCCGGAGCCGTCTCACCCTGCTGTTGGTCGGCAGCGTCGACGACCCCGGGCTGGCTGGGGCGATCGCCTCCGCGGCCGTGCCGATCGTGCACGTCGACTGGACCGACGACGCCTGGTCGTACTACGCGGCCATGGACGTGCTGTGCCTGCCCACCAGGCGGGAGGGTTTCCCCAACGTTGTGCTTGAGGCCGCGGCCGCCGGTATCCCCTGCGTCAGCACAGACGCCACCGGAGCTGTCGACGCGGTGATCCCCGGAGTGACTGGCGAAACCGTCGCTGTCGACGACGCTGCCGCCCTCGCCGCAGCGATCGACCGGCTGGTGGAGAACGCGCCGGACCGTGCCCGGATGGGCGCAGCAGCCAAGGCACGGGCAACCCGTGACTTCCGGCCACAGGACATCTGGGCTGGCATGGACGCGATCCTTCGCGGCCGGGACCACCCCAACTTCAGAATCCTCAGCAACTAGGGAGTCGGCTTGCGATTGCTCATCACCGGAGGGGCCGGGTTCATCGGCTCCAACCTTGCCGCAACGACCCTTGCAGCCGGGCATCAGGTCACCGTCATCGACGACCTTTCCACCGGATATCGGGACAACCTCGACGGCATGGATGTCGACTTCATCGAAGCCAGCATCCTCGACACCGAAGCGCTCGGCCGGTCGCTGGAGGGCGTCGACTCCGTCGTCCATCTGGCGGCGCTCGGCAGCGTCCCGCGCAGCATTGCCAACCCGATGGCAACGCACCATGCCAATGCAACCGGAACCCTGACAGTGCTGCAGGAGGCCCACGAGTCCGGTGTCAGCCATGTCGTTGTGGCCTCTTCGTCATCGGTGTACGGCATGAACCCCGCACGGCCGAAAGGCGAACGGGAGTGGGTGCGACCCATGAGCCCGTATGCGGTTTCCAAGCTCGCAGCCGAGCAGTACGCGCTCGCCCACCAGCAGTCCTTCGGCATGAAGACGCTCGCATTCCGGTTCTTCAACGTCTACGGACCCCGGCAGCGGGCAGGGCATGTCTATGCGGCGGTGATCCCCACCTTCATCGACCTCGCCCTGCGGGGGGAGCCGTTGCCGGTGAACGGCGACGGCAGCGTCTCCCGCGACTTCACCTATGTCGGCACCGTCTGCAACGTGTTGCTGGACGCCGCCACGCGCCGCGTGACCCACCCGGAGCCGGTCAACCTCGCGTACGGGACGAACACAAGCCTCACAACGCTGATCGATGAGATCGGCGCGCTGCTCGATCGCGATCCGGAGGTGATCCACCGGGAGCCGCGCGCCGGCGACGTCCAGCATTCCCAGGCCCGCAACGAATCGCTTCTGAGCTTGTTCCCGGGGGTTGAGCCGGTTGGCCTGCGGACAGGGCTGGAGGCCACTGTCGCGTGGTTCAAGGAGACCAGTTGAGCGCATCGGTCGCCGCTTTCTCCAGCTACTCTCCGGAGGCTGCGAGCACCCGGGTGCGCCTGTACGACTGGTTCGACCACTTCGGACTCACCGTCGAGGCCCACTGCCACGCGGGGCTTCGCAGTGCAGCCCCGGCAATCCTCGCGCGCAACCTAGGCAAGGTGTTGCGGGCAGAAGCCAGCCTGCGCCGGTTCTCCCCCGCTGGCCGGACCGTCCTGATGTCCAGGGAGGCCAGCCCGCTGAGCCGCGGCGGAACCGAGCAGAGGATCCTTTCTGGAGCAGCCCACTCCGTCTTCGACTTCGACGACGCGATCTACCTCTCGACCTCCTGGACCCGGAGCCTGCTCGACCCGCCCGGCAAGTTCGTGCGCTGCGTCGCGGCGGCGGACGTCGTGATCGCCGGCAATGACCACCTGGCTGAGGCGGCAGCTGCGCACGCCCGGAAGGTGGTGATGATCCCCTCCTGCGTGGAACCCGACGCGTACTCCCCCAGGACCAACTGGGACCTCCCTGACCGGCCCACCCTTGTCTGGCTCGGGTCCGGAGCCACCGAGCAGTACCTGGAGCCGCTCCTGCCCGCCCTCGACCGGTTGCGCGCCACGCTCGGGATCAGGCTGAGCGTGATCAGCACCGGCATCCCCAACCCTGCGATGGGCGGCCGGGACTGGATCCGGTTCGTTGCCTGGAGGCCGGACTCCTACGCCGTTGAGCTGGCCAGGGGCGACGTTGCGCTCGCCCCGCTGGCCGACACCGAGTTCGCCCGGGGAAAGTGCGCCTACAAGCTCCTGCAGTACGCCGCCAGCGGCCTGCCCATGGTCGGCTCGCCCGTTGGCGCCAACCGGTTGGCCCTCGAAAGGTTCGACGGCCTAACGGTCGAGCCCCGGGCCGACTGGTACGACGCGGTGGTGGCAATGCTCAAGGCGTCCGCTGCCGACCGCGCAGCGCGTGCAGCCGCCGCCGGCGCGGCAGTGCGCCAGTGGTACTCGTTCACCGCCTGGTCGACGGACTGGCTGCTGGCAACCGGAATCGACCCCGAATGACCTGGCAGAAGGCTGGAGCAGGGATCGAGGTTGGTGCAGGATTTGGTGCACCAGGTCGTCGGATGGCGCCAATCACCGCTCGGGTCGTGGCATGCTGGCGGTATGACCCTGAATCGTCGGCAATTCCTTGGCGCGTCCGCACTCGTTGGCGGAGCAATCGTGATGACACCCTTCGGCCGTGCGATGGCCGCCCCGATGGCACTCCCGAGCGATGTCGTGCCCCCGATCACCGTGTCGGGAGCCGACGGTGTGCTGGACAAGGTGCTGGCCAACCTAGGGCCCTGGGTTGGACCAGACCTGCGAGTGGTCACGATCACAAGGGGCACCTACAAACGCACCAAGGCTATCCGGGTGCCCTCTGGTGTCTACTTGAACGCAGTCGGGTCGACGTTCATCCTGCAGACCAAGGGCAGCCATGACGCCGTGCTGCGCATCGAGAACGTGACTGACGTGACGATCAATGGCGGCACGTGGGACGCCAACAAGAAGATCGTCAAGGCCAAGACTGAATGGCGGCATGCGATCGTCGTCCACCACTCGACGAATGTCACGCTCCAGAACCTGCACGCCCGGAACGGCAAGGGCGATGGTATCTACATCGGGACGGATGGAAGCCTCTGCAGGAACGTCGTCGTGAACAACGTCGACTGCTTCAGCAACACCCGGTGCGGTCTCGCCATCACCGCCTGCGACCGCTTCAGTGCTACGAACTCGCGGTTCTACTCCAACAGCGGCCACGCCCCCGAGGCCGGCGTCGTGATCGAGCCCCACGACACATCGGTGATCGACAACATCAAGTTCTACCGCTGCCAGTTCTACAGCAACGCCAGTCGGGGCTTCCATGTGGTGATGCACGTCGCCAACGGCTACCCGGTCGGGACCGGGATCGAGGTGGCCAACTGCACGATGACAAACAACGGCAGGAAGAGCAAGGACCAGTCGACCGCCGGTATCGCGCTGCTGCGCCCGCGCAAGGTCACGATCACCAACTGCTACTCCGCCAGCAACTCGAACGGCGTCTTCATCCTCGGCCGGCGCACCGGTGATCCTTCGACGGTCAAGGGCTATGTGACCCTGAACGACAACTGCAGGGTGAACGGCAACCTCAAGGACGGCATCATCATCCAGAACTCCATCAAGAGCCTCCAGGTCCTGAACTCGCAGATCGTGAACAACTCCAGGAAGAAGAAGAACACCTACGACGGTCTCCGGATCAAGCAGGGCGCCAATGTGCAGGTCACCGGCTCGACCGTGACCGGTCACCGCTACGGCGTTTACACGGACAAAGGGGTCACCGGCGTGAAGCTCACCGGCAATGTCCTGAACCCCAACAAGAAGGGCGCCTACAAGGGGCCGGGCATCACCCCCGCCTAGGGCGTGTCGCATAACTGGTCGCGTAGGAGGGTGATGATTCCGGCGAGGACGATCCCGGCGCGGTAGTTGCGGGAGTGTTTGTCGTAGCGGGTCGCGATCGCCCGGAACTCCTTGATTCGGTTGAAGAACCGCTCGACGACGTTCCTGCCCTTGTAGATGGCCGGATCGAAGTCGGGGGGTCGGCCGCCGACACTGCCCTTGGCCTTACGGCGGGCGATCTGGTCGTCGCGCTCGGGGATCGTGACCCGGACCCGGCGACGGCGCAGCGCGGCCCGTGTGGAGGGATGGGCGTAGGCCTTGTCGGCGACCACCCGGCACACCCTGGTGCCGGTGGCGTCGAGCACGTCCAGCAGCCGGGGGTTCTCCCCGGCCTGGCCAGGTGTAACGACCACCGAGCGGAGGTGCCCGGACGGGTCGACCGCGACGTGGGACTTGGTCGACCAGCCGCCACGTGAATGTCCCAGGCCGTGATCGGCCGGTTCGATCCGGGGATTCTTGTAGTTCGGTTCAGCCCCCTTTTCGGGCACCGGCGGCGTGCTTGTGCGCCCGCACGATCGTGCCGTCCACCACTGCGACAAGTCCATTCTCTTCCTCGCTGCCAGCGATCGCGGTCAACACCTGGTCCCACGTGCCGTCCTTGGCCCAGTCGTTGAACCGTCGCCACAGGCTCGGCCAGGGTCCGAACTCCGCCGGCACATCCCGCCACGGCGATCCGGTCCGTAACCGCCAACAGATCCCCTCCACCGTCACCCGATGGTCGTTCCAGGGCCTGCCGCCCTTCGGCCCCGTCCGCGGCATCAACGGCTCGATCCGGGCCCACATCTCATCACTGAACTGAGCACTCCTGACCATAACCAGCAGCCTCCGGCATGACCGTCGCTGAGGTTATGCGACACGCCCTCGTCAACGCACTCTTCGCCGTCATCCGGCTCTATGCGCGGTGACGGCGAAGTTGCGTCCGGGCTGGTCAGGCCCAGCGGCCGGGCACGCCCGTCACCACCACACCGGACGGGGCGTTCTTCGTCAGGCAGGCGGCCGCGCCGACAACGGTGTCCGGCCCGATGCTGAGTCCTTGCAGCACGACGGCGCCCGCGCCGACAAGGCAGCGGGTGCTGATTCTGCAGTCCCCGGAGACGATCGCGCCGGGGTTCACCGACACAAAGTCGGCGCAGCTGGTGTCGTGGCCGATGGTCGCGTTCGGATTCAGGTGCACGTGGCGGCCCAGCGTGACGTTGGTGGAAACCGCCACCCCGGCGCACACCACGGAACCTGCTCCCAGCTTCGTCAACGCACCCACCGTCGCTGAAGGATGCACGAGGGTGGCCGGTTGCCAGCCGGCAGCCTCGCAGCGGCCTGCGAGCCGCTCGCGGACGCTCGGCGCACCGATGGCGACCACGAAATGCAGTGGTCCGGTCAGCGCGAGGGCCTCAGCCAGGCTGCCGAGATGCCGGACGCCGAGAGCCGCCAGGCGTTCCAGATTCGCAGGAGAGGGCGCGTCGTCGACCACACCGAGCAGGTTCCAGGTGGGCTGGGCCCGGTTCACCGCAGCGACAACGTCGAGGGTTTCCCTGCCGAATCCGGCAGCACCCAGCACCACCAGGTCGGGGATCACCCCACACTCCCCGTGAACTTGCTTCTTGTGGCTTCACCCGGGGCCGAGATCCCGTCCTGACGAAGCACGCGCGCCACGGTCAGCAGGAGGATCCTCAGGTCGAGGGCAAGGCTCCAGTTGTCCACGTACTCGACGTCGAGCGCGAACTGGGTCTCCCACAGCAGCAGGTTCCTGCCGCTGACCTGGGCAAGGCCGGACATGCCTGGTCGCACCTCGTGCCGGCGGAACTGATCGGGGGTGTACAGCGGCAGGTACTCCGGCAGCAGCGGTCGCGGCCCCACAAGGCTCATGTCACCCCGGACGACGTTCAGCAGGCTGGGCAGCTCGTCCACGCTCGTCCGGCGGAGCAGCCGGCCCACCCGGGTCAGCCGAACGCTATCCGCCAATCCGGGGCCGTCCCGCATCGTGCGGAACTTGTACAGGGTGAAGTCGACGCCGTCCCTGCCGGTGCGCTTCTGTCGGAACAGGACCGGGCGGCCCATGGTCCCCAGCACGGCAAGGGCCGCCACCGCCTGGATCGGCAGGGTCACCACCAGTCCGAGGACACCAGCCGCGAGATCAGCGGCGCGCTTCACGCCAAGCGCGTAGCGGCGATCACGCATCGACCACCACGCCATGGATCAGGCCGATGATCAGCTCCACCTGCTCGTCGGTGATCGCAGAACCGCTCGGCAGGGTCAGCCCGCGCTCGAACAGGGCCTCGCTGGTGCCGTCGATCACCGCAGGCGCGTCGGCGAAGACCGGCTGCAGGTGCAGCGGCTTCCACAGCGGCCGGGCCTCCACCTCGTTGGCGCGCAGGACCTCGGCGATGTCGTCTGCGGAGAAACCGGCCAGCGCCGGGTCGATGACCAGCGAGGTCAGCCAGTAGTTGTCCCTGGTTTCTCCGACCTCGTCCTCGGGCTGGCCGAGGAACCTCACCCCAGGCCGGTCACCGAGCAGGTCGAGGTAGCGCAGCTTCAATCGGCGGCGACGCTCGATCATGCCGTCCAGCCGGGACAGCTGGGCCCGGCCCAGCGCAGCGAGCAGGTTCGAGAGGCGGTAGTTGTAGCCGATCTCGGTGTGCTCGTAGTGCTTCGCCGGCTGCCGCGCCTGGGTGGCCAGGTAACGGATGCGGTCGGCGGACTCCTTGTCATTGAGCAGCAGAGCACCGCCGCCGGAGGTGGTCATCACCTTGTTGCCGTTGAAGGACACCGCCGCCAGCTCGCCGAAGGCTGCTGCCGAACGACCCCCATACCGTGCGCCGAGCGACTCGGCAGCGTCACAGAGCATGGGGACGCCGTGCGCAGTGACGATCCGGTCGATGCGGTCGTGGTCAACGACATGGCCCAACAGGTCAACCGGGACCACGGCACCCACCCGCCAGCCGTTGGCTGCGGCCTCATCGAAGGCGCGGGCAAGCAGGTCGGGGTTCAGGTTGCCGGAGCTGTCTGCGTCAACGAAGAACGGGCGGGCGCCGGTGTAGACCACGGCGTTGGCCGTTGCAGCGAAGGTCATCGATGAGCACAACACAACGTCCCCTGGGCGGACCCCGGCGAGCAGCAGGCCCAGATGGAGGGCAGCTGTGCCGGACGACAGAGCGACGGCGTACGGGCGGCCGACGTAGTCGGCGAGCTCGCGCTCGAACGCATCCACCTCCGGGCCCAGCGGCGCGATCCAGCCCGATCGCACTGCGCGCACGATCGCGGCCTCCTCCGCCTCGGTGACGTCAGGAGCAGACAAGTGGATCACAAGCGGCTCCCGACGCGGGCACCGGCGAGAAAGGTACCAGGACGGGCGTAACGGACGGAGGCGGGATCGACCGGCGGCACCGCCACCTGCGAGATCAGTGGGTGCGCGGTCTCGCCCGCGGTCTCGTTGTCGTTGAACAGGCACTCGTGCAGCTTCTCCCCGGGACGCAGGCCGGTGAAGATGATCTCGATCTTCCTTCCCGACTCGCGGATCAGGCGCTGCGCGACATCGAGGATGCGCATCGGCTCCCCCATGTCGAGCACCATCACGTCGCCCGGCGTGCCGATGGCGCCGGCCTGGATGGTGAGCTGGCAGGCCTCGGGGATGGTCATGAAGTACCGCGTGATGTCCGGATGGACAACGGTGAGCGGGCCACCCTGTTCGATCTGCTTGTAGAAGGTGTGCAGCACCGATCCACGCGAGCCGAGCACGTTGCCGAACCGGACCGAGACGTAGCCGCTGCCCATGTCATGGGCGAACCAGGAGGTGAGCTGCTCAGCCAGCCGCTTGGTCTTGCCGAGAACGCTGATCGGGTCGGCGGCCTTGTCCGTGGAGATGTTCACGAACCGTTCGACGCCGTGCCGTCTCGCGGCCTCGAGGACGTTCAGAGTGCCGAGCACGTTGGTCTTCCAGGCCTCTGACGGGTAGGCCTCGAGCATCGGGAGGTGCTTCAACGCGGCGGCATGGAAGACGACACTGGGGCGATGCTCGAGAAATACCCGATCGAGCGCCTCTGCGTCCCTGATGTCGCACAGCACCATGTCCCGAGTGTCCAGAAGGCCCGTGCCGTAGAGGTTGAGCTGCACGGCGTGCAAGGCGGATTCGTCACGATCCAGGAGGATCAGCTCAGCCGGACCCAGGCGGTGCAGCTGGAGCGCCAGCTCTGAGCCGATCGAACCGCCGGCGCCGGTGACCAGCACCGCCTTGCCGTTGACGTAGTCGGAGATGCTGCGCAGGTCTGTCTTCACCTGGCCCCGGCCAAGGATGTCGGCAACGGAGAGGCGCCGGATATCCCCGACCTCGACGGCCCCGCCGACGATGTCGGCGACCTTGGGCAGGGTGAGCACATTGAGCCCAGCGGCTTGAGCCTGGTCACTGACCCGTCGAATCAGCTCGCTCGACGCACTCGGAATCGCGAGGAGCACCGTAGAGACGTCTTCCTCCTCAGCGACCCGAGCAAGGTCCGAGCCGGTCCCCAGCACGCGCACACGTGTGATCTCCGCGTGCTGTTTGGCCGGGTCATCGTCGACGTAGCCGACGATTTCGTAGGGGGCCATTGCGTCGTCAAGGAGCATCCTGCCGAGCATGCGGCCACCACTGCCCGCGCCATAGACCAGGATCCGCTCCGGGTCCTTCGGTCGCATCGCGCGGATCTGGCGATGGTTCATGGCGCGGCCGGCGAACCGTCCTGCGGCCATGGCGAGGATCGCACCAAGCGGGACGGAGAGGATCACGCCTCTCGGGAAGCCCGGCCAGCCCAGGCTGAACATAAGCCCGGCAACCAGGCCGATGATCAGGGCGATCGTCGACAGGTGAACGGCCTCGCTGTAGCTGCCCACGGAGTGGCGTCCCTGGTAGATGTGACGCAACATCCCCACCAGCAACTGGGCGCCAGCGGTGGTGACCGCATAGGCCGTCACCACGGCCCACTGGATGCCGTTGAAGGAGAAGTCATAGCGTGCAACGACGAGGCAGACCGTCGCCAATATCCAAGCCGAAGGATCCCAGAGTGCAAACGGGCTCAGCGGCATGGGAATGTTCGATCTCTTCCCGACTGCGCGCATTTCGAAATCTCCGTCCTGGGGGTCTCCGCGAAGATCCTATCGCGCGCCGCCAGCAACGTTGAACTCGGTACCGAACGAAGCAGACACCCCCCGGGCGCGACGTCACGTATCGTATCTGTGCGATGAACGAGAAGGTGGCACCGAGTGCAGGGGGCGAGCGATGATGGAAGCCGCGCCAAGTTCCGAGCCTCCGAGCGCCCGGCCACAGAGGGCATTGGCAAAAAGGACAGGCAGGGTAGCCTCCTCCCGCCCGGTGAGGGCCGCCCTACGGGATCCCGGCGCAAGGAAGCGACGCGTGACCTGGCGCCGACTCGTGGTCCTGCTCCTTGTTCTCGTCCTTGTCGCCGCCAGCTACTTCGTCGTCGTCGGGGTCCGGGCGCTCGACCGGCTCGAGCGTGACCCGGCGATCCTCGGTGACTACCCCGGGCGGCCGGCCGCTGGCCTCGGCACCAACTTCCTTGTGATCGCCACCCACACCGCGGACGCCTCGACGAAGGCAGATCTGATCATGTTGGCGCACCTGAACCGCGCGAACAACAAGGTCTATCTTGTTCCCCTGCCCAGCGACTTCTACCTCACTGGCGAGGATGGCAAGCAATTCGAGTTGCAGGAGTTGTACGCGCAAAGCGGCGCGAGCCTGCAGCGCGTTCTCGAGGCAACCCTCGATACCCGAATCGACCACGCTGTCACCGTCGACTACGCGGGATTCATCGGTCTGACGGAACAACTCGGCGGGGTTGCCGTGGACAACCCTGTTGAAACCACCACCCCTGCCGGGATCCACTTCGCGAAGGGGCGGATCACGGTCGCAGGCAAGGAAGCGCTCGCCTACGTTGCCGACAACTCCAACTTCCCCGGGCGGGCGAGGGTGCTCCAGCAGCGCCAGCAGTCCGTGATGCGCGCGATCGTGCTCAAGTCCCTGCAACCCGAGACCATCCTCAACCCGGTGGTGTCGAGCTCGGTGACGAAGGCGCTGTCCCAGCACATCAGGGTCGACGTTTCGATGACTACTCCGGTGATCGTGCAGCTGGTTGCGGCGATGCGGATCGGGAGTTCGAGTGACATCGTCACGGTGGGAGCCCCCGTCCTCGGCACAACAACCAGCGACAACGGGAGCCAGGCCACGCTGCCCAGCCCCGTTCTTGTCACCGAGCTTTCCGCTGCCTTGCGCAACGACACCATGGACGCCTACCTCGCGGCGCATCCGGCCTGAGCGGTCCTAGCGGACCAGTCCGGCGGCCACACGCCCGGCGCTGCGCAGGCGAGGCCATGACAGGGCAAGGAACCCCACGTAGCACGCGGCGTAGGTGGCGAGCGCCGGGCCAACCGGGAGGAACCAGGCCGAGCACACGAAGACAGCAGTCAAGCCGAGCTCAGGCAGCAGGCTCGCCAGTGCCCACACGCCCAGCCGTCGGGAGAGCACCAGCTCTGCGACGGTCGCGCGGACCACGATCAGGACGATGATCGAGCCGACGGTCAGCTCAAGGCTGCCCAGCCAGAACGCGCAGATCACAGAAAGCACCATCGACAGTCCGACGCCGCCGAGGTTCACCAGCAGCATGCTGCGTTCCTCGCGAAGGTCCTTGAGGAACGAGTTGATCAGGAGGGCCATTCGCCCCTCGAAGACGAACACCGGGAACAGCAGGCCCAGGTAGCGCAGTGACTCGGCGTAGTCGGGCAGCCAAAGGCCCAGTCCGATGCGCAGCGGGAAGTAGAGCATGAGCAGCATCGCTGCGATCGGCAGGTAGAGCGTCCGCAGGGTCAGGAACAGTTCCGGCTTCCGTGCGGGGTCGATGCGCCGCAAGGTCGGGAACACGACCACTCCCACCGCGTTCACGAACACCATGACGAGGCTGCTGACGCTGAGCGAGAGCGAGACCTTGCCGAAGGTGACGACGTCCCAGTGCCGCTCGATCGCGAACCGGACGACGCCGACCACCAGCATGCTGGCCAGGTTGGCCAGCATCAGCTTGATCCCGACGCTCACGTTCAGCCAGGCCTCCGACAGGTCTGCCTTCTTCGCGTGCACCCGCTCGATGACAAGGTCGCGGCACCAGTACACAGAGACAACAAGTGAAACCGACTTGGCGAGCAGATCGCACAGGATGAGCCCGTGGTAGCCGGTGCCGCCGGTGAGGAACCAGATCGTGACGGCAGTGATGAAGACGACCTGCTCCAGTGCGAGGGCACGCGCGTAGTGCCCGATCAGGTTCGTCGCCTGCCAGACAAAGAAGAAGAAGGCCCGGGTGCCGAGGACGAGGGTAGCCACGCCGGTCATCGCCAGGATGAAGGCCCGGTCGGCATCGGGAACGAGAACCCAGGCCGCGAGCACGACCACCACACCGATCACCACCTGGGTCGCCACCAGCAACCAGAACTGGACGGCGAAGCGACTGCGTTCCAGCTGTCCGTACAGGTGACCCCCATACCGTAGGTAGATGCCGTCGTTCCAGCCGAACTGCATGACACCGACGTAGCCGACATAGAAGACGTACAGCTGCCAGAAGGAGTAGTCACCGACACCCAGCAGCTTGGGGAAGATCAGGGTGCTCGCAAGGGAGACCAGCAGCAGGAGGGCGTTCGTCGCACCGGACTGGGACGCTCTGACGATGAACCCGCGAGCGCTCGCCTTCACCGCTCCACGTCGCTCGGGTCCTTGAGATGGCCCAGGTAGAGGTCGCCGTCGAAGAAGTCGGGTGTCAGCGGCGCGGTCAAGGTCTCCAGGTTGGCGACGATCTCCTCCCGGCTGACCGCAGCCCAGTCGAACGAACACAGTGCTGCCACCTGGTCGACTGCGAACCGGTACCTGACCACCCGTCCGCCGGCGTGGACGGCGTAGGCGGGTACGTCCCGTGCGATCACGCTGCCGGCCCCGAGCACTGCTCCCTGACCGACGCTCACCCCGGAGAGGATGGTGCAGCCTCTGCCGATCCAGACATCGTCGCCGATTGTGACAGGTCCTCTTGGAGCCGACCCGATGTCAGCCGACGCCGCAACATGCCGCCCCAACGGGTAGCTTGACGGGCGATCGAAGGGGTGTTCGCCCCCGGCGAGAATGGTGACGTCTGCGGCGATCGAGCAGAAAGCCCCGATCCGGATGACCTCCTGCGGGTGGCCGAAGAAAAGCAGGTTCAGCGGCCCGTAGGTGTAGTTCCCGACACTTACCCGATCGCGTGGAAAGAGCGTGCCAGCTGTCGTGAGGTTTCTCGGGTTCTCGCGCCTCCAATTTGCACGGTGCGCAGCGAGCCGGACGGCGTCGCGTACAGGTCGGGCCAGTTCTCTCAACAAAGACAACGGCATTGGGGGCGGCAAGTTGGACTCCATCTCAGGCGTTCCGAAGCGGCTGACTCATCCTAGTTGCGCTCGCAGCTCCGTGAGCTGCTCCCTGACGCGAACCGGAGCCGTCCCGCCTCGGCCGTTGCGGGAGGCCACCGAACCGTCGGTCGTCAGCACCGACAGCACGTCGACGCTCAGTTCGCTGGAGATCTCCGCCAACTGGTCCGCGGTGAGGTCGGAGAGTTCCTGCCCGCGCCCCTCGCAGTACCGGACGCAGGCGCCCGCGATCTCATGGGCCCGGGCGAACGGCACCCGTTGCCGCACCAGCCAGTCGGCGACGTCCGTGGCCAGCGAGAAACCCCGCGGGGCGAGGTCTGCCATCCGTTCGTGGTGGAAGGTGAGGGTTGCGACCATGCCGGTGACGGCCGGCAGCAGCACACCGAGCTGGTCGAGCCCGTCGAAGACCGGCTCCTTGTCCTCCTGGAGGTCGCGGTTGTAGGCCAGCGGCAGGCCCTTGCAAGTGGCGAGGAGGCCAGCGAGGTTGCCGATCAGCCGCCCGGCCTTGCCACGCGCCAGCTCGGCAACGTCGGGGTTCTTCTTCTGCGGCATGATCGACGACCCGGTCGACCAGGCGTCGTCGAGGGTGGCGAAGCCGAACTCGTGGGTGCACCAAAGGATCATGTCCTCGGCTAGGCGGGACAGGTCCACCCCGACCTGGGCAAGGACGTAGGCCTCCTCCGCCACGAGGTCGCGGGAGGCAGTGCCGTCGATGCTGTTGGGGACGGAGCCGGCGAAGCCGAGGTCGGCCGCCACAAGCTCGGGATCCAGGCCGAGCGACGTTCCAGCCAGCGCGCCCGAGCCGTAGGGGCTGATCGCCAGCCGGGCGTCCAGGTCACGCAGCCGTTGCAGGTCGCGCACCAGCGGCCAGGCGTGCGCCAGCAGGTGGTGGCTGAGCAGCACCGGCTGCGCTGACTGCAGGTGGGTGCGTCCCGGCATGACGGCGCCGAGGTGGGCCTCTGCCTGGTCGGCCAGGGCCCCCACCAGCCTACGGATGTCGGCGGCCAGCGCCTGGTTGGCGTCGCGCAGGTAGGACCTGATGAGCGTGGCGATTTGGTCGTTGCGCGACCGTCCGGCGCGCAACCGTCCACCCAGCTCGGGCCCGACCCGCTCGATCAGGCCGCGTTCCAGGGCTCCGTGGACATCCTCGTCGGTGGGCGCAGCGGTGAAGGCACCGGACGCGACGTCGGCGTCCAGCGCTGCCAGGCCCGCGGTCATCTGTGCCAGCTCATCTGCGGTGAGGAGCCCGGCTGCATGCAGGGCACGCGCGTGCGCGCGAGAGCCAGCGAGGTCGTGCCGGGCCAGACGCCAGTCGAAGTGGGTGGACCGGCTGAGCGCGAACATGGCTTCTGCCGGGCCGCCGGCGAACCGTCCGCCCCACAGGCGTCCGGCTTCTCCTGGATCGGTCATCGATTCCCTTTCAACTGGTGTGCAGGTTGAGGAAGGCTTCGGCAATCGCTGTCCCGCCGATGGGGTCCCTCGTGACGATGACGACCGTGTCGTCCCCGGCGATGGTACCGAGGACCGAGTCCCACCCCACCTTGTCGATGGCGGAGGCGAAGAACTGGGCTGCGCCCGGCGGCGTGCGCAGCACGGTGAGGTTGGCCGAGCCCTCAGCCGACAGCAGCAGCTCACCGCACAGCCGGGTGAGTCGGGCGAGCGATGCCGGGGCGCAGGGGGCGTGCTCGCCGGCGAGCAGGGCGTAGGCCAGCTCGCCGGTGGCCGTTCGGACGCGGACGGCGCCCAGCTCGAGCAGGTCCTTGCTGAGGGTGCCTTGCGAGACGGCGATGCCGTCGGCCACCAGCCGCGCGGCGAGCTCCGTCTGGCTGCGGATGGCCTCGCGCTCGATCAGCTCTGCGATCCGTGACTGCCGGGCGTTCTTCGTCACCGGCGTGCGGAACTCCGTCATCGGTGCTCCAGGAGACCGGGCAGTGCCGCGACGAAGGTGTCGAGTTCTGCGTCGGTGACGATCAGGGGCGGAGCCAGCCGCAGCACGTGTGGCCTGGGGGCGTTGATCACGAAACCGGCGTCGAGTGCCGCCTCGGCGACGGCGGGCGCGATCGGGTCGGCCAGCACGACACCGCGCAGCAGTCCCCTGCCGCGAACAGCCGTCACCAGGGGATGGTGCAACGCGAGGATCTCGGCGGCGAGCCGGTCTCCGGCAGCCACGGCCCGGTCGAGCAGACCGTCGCGTTCGATGATCCCGATCACGGCGAGGCCGGCGGCCGCGGCCACCGGGTTGCCGCCGAACGTGGTGCCATGCGAGCCCGGGCCCAGCAGGGACGCTGCCGCGCCGGTGGCCACGCAGGCACCGATCGGGAACCCGTTGCCCAGGCCCTTGGCGAAGGTGACTATGTCGGCGGTGACGCCTGAGGCCGCGCTGGCCAGCCAGGCGCCGCAGCGTCCGATGCCGGTCTGCACCTCATCGATCCACAGCAGCGCACCGGCGGCTGTGGTGAGCTCGCGGGCAGCCCGCAGGTAGTCCGACGGGGGCTCGACGACACCATTCTCACCCTGGATCGGCTCGAGGATGACGGCGGCCACTGTGTCGTCCAGCGCAGCGGCCAGAGCGTCGACGTCGCCGTACGGCACGAACGTGACATCGCCGGGCAGCGGCTCGAACGGCTCCCGGTAGGCCGGGTTGGCGGTGAGCGCGAGCGCACCGAGGGTGCGGCCGTGGAACGCGCCGTCGGCGGCGATCAGCCGGGTGCGTCCGGTGCGGCGGGTGATCTTGAAGCCGGCCTCGTTGGCCTCTGTGCCGGAGTTGGTGAAGAACACCCGAGCCTCCAGGCCGGGCGCATTCACGGTAGCGAAGGCTGTGAGGCGCTCCGCGAGGGCGATCTGGGTGGGGGTGGCGAAGAAGTTCGACACGTGGCCGAGGGTGGAGAGTTGCGCGGAGATCGCGCCCAGCACCTGAGGGTGGGCGTGGCCGAGGGCGTTTACTGCCAGCCCGGCCAGCAAGTCGAGGTAGCGGTTGCCGTCGGCGTCCCACAGGTGTGCTCCCTCGCCCCGCACGAACACCCGCTTCGGCGCACCGAAGGTGTTCATCAGGGCGTTGCTGTACCGGGCGGTTAGCTCGGCCTGGCCACCCGAGGTCTGAGTGATGGTCACGAGACCAACTCGCTGATCGCGGAGTCGTTGAGCACCATGGTGCCGATGCCCTCGTCGGTGAAGATCTCCAGCAACAGCGAGTGCGGCACCCTCCCATCGATCACGGTCGCCTTCGGCACCCCGGCCTCCACAGCAGTCAGGCAGGCTTCCATCTTCGGGATCATCCCTGCAGCCAGCGTGGGCAGCATGGCTGCGAGGTCGGCCGCCCAAATCTGCCGGATCACCTCGGTGGAGTTGGGCCAGTCGGCGTACAGGCCGGCGACGTCAGTGAGCACGATCAGGCGTTCTGCAGCCAGCGCTGCGGCAATGGCCCCCGCTGCGGTGTCGGCGTTCACGTTGTGCACCAGGCCGTCCTCGTCGGGCGCCACGGTTGCGACGACGGGGATGCGTCCGGCGTTGATCAGGTCGAGCACGGCCTCGGGACGGACCTCGGTGACCTCCCCGACAAGGCCGAGGTCGATCTCCTCCCCGTCCAGCTGGATGCCCTTGCGGGCTGCGGTGAGCAGGCCGGCGTCCTCACCGGAAAGGCCGACGGCCAGGGGCCCATGGGCGTTCAGCAGGCCGACCAGTTCGCGGTTCACCTGACCCATCAGGACCATCCGGACCACGTCCATTGCCTCAGGGGTGGTGACCCGCAACCCGCCACGGAATTCACTGGCGATCCCCAGCCGCTTCAGCATGGAAGAAATCTGCGGGCCGCCGCCGTGCACGACGACCGGTTTCACGCCCACCATCCGTAGGAACACGATGTCCTGGGCGAAGGCAGCCTTCAACCCGTCGTCGATCATGGCGTTGCCGCCGTACTTGATCACCATCGTCTTGCCCACGTAGCGCTCCAGCCACGGAAGGGCTTCGATCATGATGGCCGCCTTGCTGGCCGCGTCGATCATGTTGAGTACTCCGCGTTCTCTTTGACGTAGTCGTAGGTGAGGTCGTTGGTCCAGATGGCCGCTGCGGCGTCGCCGGCGTGAAGGTTCACCTCCACCAGCACCTCCCTGCCCTTGGTCAGGTCAACCTCGGAGCGGTCGGCACCGAGCTGGCCGTCGACGAACACCCGGACGCCGTTGAAACCCACGTCCACGTGCTCGGGGTCGTAGTCGGCCTCGACCGTCCCTGCCGATGCCAGCACCCGGCCCCAGTTGGGGTCGTTGCCGAAGATGGCGCACTTGAACAGGTTGCCGCGAGCGATCGCCCGGGCAACGGCAAGTGCGTCGGCCTCGGTGGCCGCGCCCTCCACGCGCACCTCGATGTCGTGGGCCGAGCCTTCCGCGTCGGCGAGCAGCTGCTTGGCGAGGCTCGCGCACACCCCGGTGAGCGCCTCGGAGAACTCTGCGGCCTCGGGCGCGACGCCGGACGCGCCAGAGGCGAGCACGAGCACGGTGTCGTTGGTGGACATGCAGCCGTCGGAGTCGGTGCGGTCGAACGTGAACCCTGTCGCCGTGCGCAGGGCCTCGTCCAGCTGGGCTGCTTCGACGACGGCGTCGGTCGTGATCACCACCAGCATGGTGGCCAGCGCGGGGGCCAGCATGCCGGCGCCCTTGGCCATGCCGCCAATGGTCCAGCCGTCGGGGGAGGTGTGCACCTCTTCCTTTGCGACGGTGTCGGTGGTCAGGATCGCCTCCGCAGCGGACGGGCCGCCGGTGTGGGCGAGGTCCTGGGCCGCCAGTTGGATGCCCGTGAGAACCGCGTCCATCGGCAGCCGGACGCCGATCAGCCCGGTGGAGCAGACCGCCACGTCCTCGGTGTCGCAGCCGACCTCGGCCCCGGTCCATTCGGCCATCTTCTTCGCGTCCGCGAGCCCGGCCGACCCGGTGCAGGCGTTGGCGCCACCGGAGTTCAGCACCACGGCTGCGAGCCGGCCGTCGGCGACGACCTGCCTGCTCCAGGCGACCGGCGCGGCCTGGAATCGGTTGGACGTGAACACGCCGGCGGCGTGCGCGTCGGGTCCGGAATTCACGACCAGCGCCAGGTCGGGGCGTCCGGACGTCTTGAGCCCGGCGATCACGCCGGCGGCGAGGAATCCTTTGGCTGCTGTCACACTCATGGGGCTACTCCGATCGTGCTGAGGCCGAGGCCCTCGGGGAGTCCAAGGGCGATGTTCATCGACTGGATGGCACCGCCGGCCGTGCCCTTGGTGAGGTTGTCAAGGGCAGCGACGGCCACGAGTCTGCCGGCATCCGCATCGACAGCCACCTGGATATGGACGGCGTTGGAGCCGACCACCGACTGGGTCTGGGGCCAAAGCCCTTCGGGCAGCAGGTGGACGAACGGCTCGGCGCCGTAAGCAGCGTCGTAGGTCCCCCTGACGACGGCCAGCGGCACCGGCGAGGCCAGCGGTGCTGTGACGGTGGCGAGGATGCCGCGCGACATCGGCACAAGGACCGGCGTGAACGACAGGGTCGGCGATGCAGCCCCGAGCCGGGTGAAGTTCTGCAGCATCTCCGGGACGTGCCGGTGCACTCCCCCAACGCCGTATGCGCTGGCCGAGCCCATCACCTCCGAGCCGAGCAGGTTCGCCTTCAGCGCCCTGCCCGCGCCGGAGGTGCCGCTCGCCGCCACTGCGACCACGTCCTTGCCCGTGACAAGGCCACCGACCAGGGCGGGCAGCAGCGCCAGCGTCACCGATGTGGGGTAGCAGCCGGGCACGGCGATGCGGCGGGTGGTGGCGAGGACGTCCCGCTGGCCGGGGAGTTCTGGCAGCCCGTAGGGCCAGGTGCCGGCATGGTCGCTGCCGTAATACTTGCGCCACTGCTCGGCGTCGACCAGGCGATGGTCGGCGCCGGCGTCGACCACCAGCACGTCCGGGCCGAGCTCTGCTGCGACCGCTGCCGACGTGCCGTGCGGCAGTGCAAGGAACACCACATCGTGGCCGGCAAGGTTCGCCGCAGTTGTCTCCGTGACCGTGCGATCAGCCAACGGCAGGAGGTGCTGGTGGTGGGAAAGCAGTGTCGTCCCGGCGCTCGAGCCGGCGGTGAGGGCACCGATCTCCACCTCGGGATGGGCCAGCAGAAGCCGCAGCAGTTCACCGCCCGCGTATCCGGTGGCTCCGGCCACCGCGACCTTGATCGTCATGCGAATGACTATGCCGTATCTGGAATAGATATTCCAACTTAACACGAGCTTGAGGTCGACTGCGTTATCCTCATGAGCGTGCCGTTAACCGCCGTGGGTATCAGCCACCACCTTGCACCGCTCGATGATCTCGCAGAACTGAGCAAGATCGCCGAGGCTGTGACCGGAGTGCTCGACGCCGAGCCGCGACTGCTCGGGTGTGTGGTGCTGAGCACGTGCAACCGGTTCGAGGTCTATTTCGAGGCCGACTCCTTCCACGGCTCGCTCGAGGCCGTTCTAGCCACCATCGGTACCGCCCTTCCCGCCGGCAGTAGAGCCATCGTCGACGAGTTCGAGATCTACCCCGGTCAGGCCGCCGTTCAGCACCTGCTCGAGGTCACGGCAGGGCTGGACTCGATGGTGATCGGCGAAGCGGAGATCATCGGCCAGGTGCGCGAAGCCCTCGCCGCAGCGGGGAGCCGGTCCGGCGCCTCGCTGACCAGGCTGTTCCACGCAGCGCTCACCACGGCCAAGGCCGTCACCGCTGGGACCGACCTCGGCGCCGCAGGCCGTTCGATCGCCACTGTCGGGCTCGAACTCGTCGAGAAGCGCCACTTCCCGCTGGCCGGGCGTAGCGCCCTGCTCATCGGCACCGGAAGCTACGCGAGGGTCGTCACCGCCGCGCTCGTGCGACGGGGCTGCACCGACGTCACCGTCTACTCCCCGACCGGCCGGGCAGAGCAGTTCGCGGCCACCCATCCGGTGCAACCGGTGCCCGAAGAGGGGTTGGGCGAGGCGATCGCCGCCACCGACCTGCTGGTCGCCTGTAGCGGCGGCGCGGCAACGACCGGCAGCCTGATCGGCACCGGACTCCTCGCCAGCGCGCGTGCCGGGCTCATCGCTGTCCTGCCCGTGCTGGACCTCTCGCTCACGGGCGACGTCGACCCCGAAGCTTCCAACCTGCTCGGCGTTGACCTGATCGACCTCGAGGAGATCGGGGCCCACGCGCCCGCCGAGCAGGCGGCAGCCGTCCTCGCTGCGCGAGACCTGGTCTCCCGCGGCGTCGACACCTACCTGCACCTAGAGCAGGGACGGGCCGCGACCCCGGCCGTGACAGCCATGCGGGCCCACGTGAGCCAGTTCATCGAGCGCGAGATCGAGTCGGCCAACCGTCGCTACGACGCAGAAACCGCCGCGGCCGTCGCCCGCTCGCTGCGCCGGGTGTCCAACGCGCTACTGCACACCCCGTCCCTGCGGGCCGCGGAGCTCGCCCGCAGCGGCGAGCTCGCCGACTACTCCCACGCGCTGCAGACCCTCTTCGGAATCGAGATCAAGGCGGAGGCGTGACGGCTGTCAGCTCAACGGCCCCATTGCTGGCGGCCTATCGCGGCGAGCCCGTGACCCGGCGTCCGGTGTGGTTCATGAGGCAGGCCGGACGCTCCCTGCCCGAGTACCGCAAACTCCGCGAGGGCACAGCAATGCTCGACGCCTGCCTCGACCCCGAGATGGCTGCGGAGATCACCTGCCAGCCCGTGCGCCGGCACGACGTGGACGCGGCCATCTTCTTCTCCGACATCGTCGTCCCGCTGCGCCTGGCGGGCGTCGACGTCGACATCGTCCCCGGCGTGGGACCGGTGCTGGCCAACCCTGTGCGCACCGCCGCCGATGTCGACCGCCTGCCGGACCTGGACCCGGCGGCGCTCGCGCCCGTGCGCGACGGGGTTGCAGCATCGGTGGCCCAGCTCGGCGACGTGCCGCTGATCGGCTTCGCCGGCGCACCGTTCACCCTTGCCTCTTACCTTGTGGAGGGTCGGCCCAACCGGGACCTGCCCGCCACCAGCGCGCTGCTGGCTGAGGACCCCGCCACGTGGCACCGGCTGCTGGGCTGGGTGGCCGATCTCGCCGCGGCCTTCCTGCGGGCACAGGCTGAGGCGGGTGCGTCCGCACTGCAGTTGTTCGACTCCTGGGTGGGCCGGCTCTCCCCCGACACCTACGCGCGCGATGTCCAGCCGCACTCCGCCGCGGTCTTCGCCGCCGTCGCCGACCTCGGGCTTCCGCGGGTGCACTTCGGCACAGCGACCCGGCAACTGCTGCCCGCCATGCGGGACGCGGGCGCGGACGTGGTCGGCGTGGCCAGCGACATCGGGCTCGACGAGGCCAGCGCGCTGTTTGGCCACCGGGTGCCGCTGCAGGGCAACCTCGATCCGGCCGTGCTCTCGGCGGACTGGGCAAGCCTCGAGGCCGCGACCCGTGACGTCGTGCGGCGCGGCGCGGCGGCGCCCGGCCACGTGTTCAACCTCGGCCACGGCGTCCCGCCGGACACCGACCCCCACGTTCTCACCCGGCTCGTCGAGCTGGTGCACTCCATCCCGACAGGACAGGTCGACTGACATGGCACACCCGGCAGGCATCGGCGCGGTCACACCCGACGGTTGGGCCTACCAGCGCTCGCCGATGATCGTCTACTGGGAACTGACCAACGCCTGCGGGCTGGCCTGCCGACACTGCCGCGCCACCGCCATGCCGGACGCGGCCCCCGGGGAGCTCACCACCGCAGAGGCAATCGCCCTGCTCGATGACATCACCGGCTTCGGCGACCCGGCTGCCGGTGAGGCGCTGCCGCACCTGGTGATGACCGGCGGCGACCCGTTGCGCCGTCCCGATCTGGCTGAACTCATCGCCGAAGCGCAGGCCCGCGGCATCGGCGTGTCCCTTGCGCCCGCGGTCACCCCGCTGCTGAGCCGGGAAAAGCTCTTCTGGATGAAGGACATCGGCATCCAGGCGATCTCGCTGTCCCTCGACGGCTCGGACTCAGGCGCCCACGACGGCGTCCGGATGGTGCCGGGCACCTTCGATGCCACGCTCGAGGCCCTCGACATCGCCGCAGAGGCGGGCCTGCCGGTGCAGGTGAACACCCTTGTCACGGCCGCGACCGCCGCCGACCTGCCGGCCATCCACGATCTGCTCAGCGCTCACACCCTTCAGCAGTGGAGCCTGTTCTTCCTGATCTCGATCGGACGCGGCACCGAGCTGACCGAGCTCTCCCCCGGCGAGGCGGAGCGGGTGCTGATCTGGGCACAGCAGGTGGGTCGCAGCTCCGCGTTCCGGGTGAAGACAACAGAGGCCATGCACTACCGCCGGCTTGGCGCGGCCGCCCTGCTGCGCGCAGGCAAGAGCAAGGAGGACGTCGAGGCGCACCCGATGTCCCGTGCGTTCGGCATCCGCGACGGCAACGGCATCGTGTTCGTGTCCAACACCGGCGACGTCACCCCGTCCGGGTTCCTGCCGTTGACGGTCGGCAACGTGAAGGACTCCTCGCTGGTCAGCCTGTACCGGGACGACCCGGTACTGCGGTCGCTGCGCGACCCTGACCAGTTCAAGGGACGCTGCGGGGCGTGCGAGTACCACGACTGGTGCGGCGGCTCCCGTGCCCGCGCCTACGCCTGGACCGGGGATCCGCTGGAATCCGATCCGCTCTGCCCGTACGTCCCCAAGGGCAGCCTGTGAGGCTACTTGTCGTCGGTGGCGGGATCACCGGACTGGCAGCAGCCTGGGAGGCTGTCCGCGGCTCCGGGGCACCGGCGGAGGTCCTGCTCGTCGAGGCGTCCGACCGGTTCGGCGGCAAGGTGCACACCGAGCGCACGGACGGGCTGCTGATCGAGCATGGCCCGGACTCGTTCGTTGCCTACCGGCCGGCTGCACTCCAGTTGGCCGAGGAGCTGGGGTTGTCCGGCGACGTGATCTCCACCAGCGGCACCCGGACGGTGCACCTGCGGGCCCGCGGTCGACTTCGGCCGCTGCCGGCCGGCATGGGCATGGTGCTGCCGAGCCGGCTGTGGCCGTTCGTGACCACCGGCATCCTCTCCCCTGCAGACAAGCTCCGCGCCGGCCTCGACCTGGTGCTGCCTCGACGGCTGGTTGCCGGTGAGGACATCTCGATCGGCGCGTTCCTGCGCGCCCGGCTGGGTGGCGGGATCGTCCGCCGCTTCGCTGACCCGATGATCGGCGGCATCTACGGCGCAAGTGTCGACGAGCTCAGCCTCGACGCGGTGCTGCCATCGCTACGCTCGGACGAGGCCGCCCATCGCAGCCTGATGCTGGCCGCCATCGCGCAGGGTCGCAAGGCTCGTGCTGGTGGACGCGGACCGGGATCGCCGTTCCGGACGTTCACGGGCGGACTGGGCAGCCTCGTGGACGCCCTTGTCGAGCAACTGATCGCTGCCGGGGCCGACCTGCGGCTCAACACGCGGGTGGCGGAACTTCGCCCTGCCGGCGAGCGTGCCGAGGCTGTGCTGGACGACGGCAGCGTCGAGGCCGTGGACGCGATCGTGCTGGCCGGTGGGGTGACCAGCTCGGTTGCGCTCCTTGCGGTGCCGGCACCCGGATCGTCGTCGGCCATGTCCCGGATACCCCTGGCCACCTCCACCGTCGTAACACTGGCTTACCCGGCTGCGGCCTTCGGCACGCCCGTCACCTCGCACGGCTGGCTGGAGGCCGACCCGGCCCCGATCAGCGGCATCACCGTCAGCTCCGCCAAATGGGCCGGACGCGCAGGGGCGGACACGGTGCTGATCCGGGCGTTCGTCCCCGAGCGGCTCGGGCCGATCGCCACAGCTGATGATGCGGAACTGCTTGCCGCGGTCACCGGCCACCTCGCCGACGTCCTCGGCACGACCGAGCCGCCGGGCCTGGTGCGGATCGCCCGCTGGCCGGAAATGATGCCCAAATACACCGTCGGCCACCTCGACACCGTCGCGGCTGCCGACGCCGGGCTTGCCCATCTGCCGAACTGGCGCCTGGCCGGCTCGGCGGTGCGCGGCGTCGGCGTCCCCGACTGCATCGCGGACGGGCGACGGCAGGTTGCGCTCGCCCTCTCCGGCCGGGCTAGGGTCGGTGCATGACCATCGCAACTCCCGAAGGCGTCAACTACACCTGCTACGCCGTGTTCAGCCGCCAGCACCCGGCGCCCGACTCCGTCGTAGCCGACGCGACGGCATTGGTCGACGACCTCACCGCTGCCGGCATCACCGTCCGAGGCCTGTACGACGTCGCCGGCATGCCGTCCTCGGCCGACCTGATGGTGTGGTTGCACGGACCCTCTGCCGCCGCGCTGCAGGAAGCGATCCGCAGCTTCGAGCGCGACGCCTTCGCAGGTACGGCCGACCTGGTGTGGTCGGGCTTCGGCGTGCACCGGCAGGCGGAGTTCAGCCGCGAGCACGCCCCGGCGTTCATGCTCGGGGTGGAGCCCAAGGCCTGGCTGACCGTCTACCCGTTCGTCCGCTCCTACGAGTGGTACCTGCTGCCGGAGGACGAGCGGCGCGCCATGCTGGCCGAGCACGGGGTGATGGGACGGGACTACCCGCAGGTCGCTGCCAACACGGTGGCGGCGTTCGCGCTCGGCGACTACGAGTGGCTGCTGGCGCTGGAAGCAGACGAGCTGACCGATCTGGTGGACTTGATGCGCCACCTGCGCGCTTCCGAGGCCCGGCGTCACGTGCGGCTGGAGGTACCGTTCTACACCGGTCACCGGATCGCGCCGTCGGACCTGCCGCGGGTCCTTCGTTGAGTACTACGTTGACTTACGATGCGCTGCTGCTTCTCGGGTTTGGCGGTCCTGAGGGAGAAGAGGAGGTCCTGCCCTTCCTCCAGCGGGTAACGGCAGGACGCGGGATTCCGCCCGAGCGGCTGAAGGTTGTCGGTCACCACTACTACACGCTGGGTGGCGTCAGCCCGATCAATGAGCAGAACCGGGCGTTGCTCGCAGCACTCAGCGAGGCCATCGCCGGGTTGGGCGTGGCCATCGACTCTGTGCTCGCCAACCGCAACTCGCCACCGTTCGTCGCCGACGTCCTTGCCGACCTCGCGGCGAAGGGGCACAGCCGCGTGCTTGCCGTCGCCACCGCCGCCTACTCCGGGTACTCCAGCTGCCGGCAGTACCGTGAGGACCTGGGCATCGCCATCGAACACGAAGGGCTTGGGCTTGAGCTCAGAAAGCTGCCGCCGTTCTTCGACCTGCCCGGGTTCACCGATGCGATCGTCGAGTTGCTGTTGGCCGCCCTGCCCGCCGGCCTCGACCTTGCCGCACCCGGCAGTCGGCTCGTCTTCACCACCCATTCGATCCCGAACGCTGTGGCAGCGACCGCAGGGCCGGACGGCGACGCATACCTCGTCCAGCACCGCTGGGTGGCCGACCGGGTCGTCGACGCCGTTGCAGTGGCCATCGGGCAGCGGCCGGAGTGGCAGCTGGTCTTCCAGTCCCGCAGCGGCCCGCCCTCCGTGCCGTGGCTGGAGCCGGACGTGAACGACGTGCTCCGCACCCTGGGCGCCGACGGCGTCACCGACGTCGTCCTCGTGCCGATCGGGTTCCTCAGCGACCACATGGAAGTCATCTGGGACCTGGACACCGAGGCGATGGCAACCGCGGCCGAGGTCGGGATCCGCCTGGTCCGCACGCCCACAGTCGGCACGCACCCGCGCTTCGTCGACGACCTCGCCACCCGGATCGTCGCCGAGTTGCGCACCGGATCCCCCGTCGCAACCGAGGGGCAGTTCTGCTTCGGCGGTTGCTGCGCGAACCCGCGCAGGGAGGCTCCGGTGGTGCCCGGGCTCGCCATAGACCCGCTGCCGTGAAGCTCCGCCTCGCCACCCGCGGGTCAGCGCTGGCCTGGACGCAGTCCGGGCATGTCGCCGACGCGCTGCGCGCCCGCGGCCACGAGGTGGAGCTGGTCCGCATCACCACCCAGGGCGACGTCTCCGACGCTCCCCTTGCCAGCCTTGGTGGGACGGGGGTCTTCGTCGGCGCCGTCCGCGGGGCCGTGCTCGCCGGTGACTGCGACCTCGCCGTCCATTCCTTCAAGGACCTGCCCACCGCTGCAGCACCCGGCCTCCAGCTCGGCGCCGTCCCACCCCGCGAAGACCCGGCGGACGCCCTGTGCTGCCGCGACGGCCTCACCCTGGCCGGCCTGCCGGAGGGCGCGAAGGTCGGCACCGGCTCGCCACGCCGGGCAGCGCAACTGCTGGCGCTGCGGCCCGATCTGACCATCGTGGAGATCAGGGGCAACGTGGAGACCCGGCTGCGACGCGCAGGAGAGGACCTGGACGCCGTCGTGCTCGCTGCCGCCGGCCTGCGCCGGCTGGGCCTCGCCGACCGGATCACCGAACTGTTCGACGTGGCTACCTTCCTGCCGGCACCCGCTCAGGGCGCCCTCGCCGTGGAGTGCCGCCTGGACGCGCAGCCCGCGCTGCTGGAAGCCCTCTCCGACCTCGACGACCCGGCCACACGGCTGGCCGCCCTCGCCGAACGGGCCGTGCTTGCCCGGCTGGAGGCTGGCTGCGCCGCGCCAGTGGCGGCGCACGCGCGCCTGGTGAACGGCACGATTTCGTTGACGGCGGCGGTGGTGGCCCTCGACGGCTCGCGGCGGCTCAGCGAACACGCCTCCGGCGAGCCCGACGACACTGCTGCCACGGCGCTCGGGGAACTCGTCGCCGACCGGCTGCTTGCCGCTGGCGCAGGCACGATCGCAGAACTGGGCGCAGCAAAGCCACGGCCACTGACCGGGCGTCGTATCCTGCTGCCCGAACGCTCCCCCGCAGGGACGGCGGAGGCCCTGACCGCCGCCGGTGCGGCCGTCGTGCAATCCACGTTCACCACGCAACGGCCACTTCCCACAATCGAACTCGAAGAGGCGCTGACCGCGGGGTGCGACTGGCTGGTTGTGACCTCAGCCAACACGGTGACCATGCTCGGTCAGCAGGGGTTCGACCTGGCACCACGCCTGTCGGAAGGGACAAGGGTTGCGGCCGTCGGGCCGGCGACCGCGTCCGCGCTGCGCGGGGCTGGCGTCACCGTCGATGTGGTCGCCGACCCGGGCGGTGGCGCTGCCCTGGTTTCGGCGTTCCCTGCCGGGCAAGGCCTCATCCTGCTGCCGGGCGCAGAACAGTCCTCGCCGGAACCGGCTTCGGGGCTCACGGCCAAGGGGTGGACCGTGCGCCGCGTGCCGGTCTACCGGACCGTCGTCGCGCCCCAACCGCCGGACGTCGTCTCGGAGTGGTCCCGGCTCGACGCGTTCGTCGTGACCGCAGGATCCGTGGCGCGCGCAGCCGTCGAGGCGGGAGGGCTGCCCGGCCCGAAGGTCGTCGCCATCGGCGAGGCCGCTGCGGCCGCAGCCCGCGCCGCAGGGCTGGATGTTGTCGCAGTGGCCGACCGTCCCGACGCCGGCGGGATCGCCGGCGCCGTCATGGCCGCGCTGGCCTGAGCCAGGCGCCGCGGCTCAGAGCATCGGCACCAAGTCGGCAACCGAGTCCAGCACGAGGCTGGGACGGTAGGGGTAGGTCTCGATCTCGTCGACCTTGGTGACCCCGGAGAGCACAAGCACGGTGAGGAGGCCCGCTTCCATGCCGGCAACGATGTCGGTGTCCATCCGGTCACCGATCATCGCCGTGGTCTCGGAATGGGCCTCGATCCTGTTCATCGCCGAGCGGAACATCATCGGGTTCGGCTTCCCGACGACGTAGGGCTGCCGGTTGGTTGCGGCCGTGATCATCGCAGCCACCGCGCCGGTAGCCGGCAGCAGCCCGCTGGGTGAAGGGCCGACGGTGTCAGGGTTGGTGACGATGAACCGCGCGCCGGCGCTGATCAGCCGGATGGCGTTGGTGATCGCCTCGAAAGAGTAGTTGCGGGTCTCCCCCAGCACGACGAAGGCCGGGTCGGTCTCTGTCAGGACGAAGCCGGCCTCGTGCATGGCCATGGTCAGGCCGGCTTCGCCGATAACGAAGGCGGTCTTGTGGCCGGGTTGGCCGGCGAGGAATGCGCCGGTGGCCATGGCGGAGGTCCACAGGTTCTCCTCCGGGACCGGAAGACCGGAGCGGGCCAGCCGCGCAGCGAGGTCGCGCGGGGTGTAGGTCGAGTTGTTGGTGAGGACAAGGAAGCGGCGGGAGGTGTCCACCCAGCGCTGCAGGAGCGCGACGGCGCCGGGAACCGGCTGCTCGTCGTGGACAAGGACCCCGTCCATGTCGGTGAGGAAGCATTCGATGTCGCGCACATTCCGCATGCAGCAAGCATCCCATTCCCAGCGCTCCGGGAACCAACCCGGCCCGGTTCCCGACCTCCGTGCGACATGAGCGAGAATGGCCTGACACCACTTCGAAGGAGCCAGATGACAACGATCGCGAGGCGTCCACGCCGGTTGCGGACCACCCCGGCGATCCGCCGGCTGGTCGCAGAGACCCGGGTGCATCCCGCCCAGCTCGTGTTGCCGGTGTTCGTCGCAGACGGGCTCAGCGAGCCGAACCCGATCAGCTCGCTGCCGGGCGTAGTGCAACACACGCTCGACTCGGTGCGCGCAGAGGCGAATGCCGCCGTCTCCGCAGGCATCGGGGGGATCGTGCTGTTCGGCGTCCCCGAGCCCGACGACAAGGACGCCACCGGCTCGGCCGCCTACGCCGCCGATGGCATCCTCAACCGGGCGATCGCCGCGCTGCGCGCAGAGGTCGGCGACGACCTGCCGATCATCGCCGACACGTGCCTCGACGAGTTCACTGACCACGGTCACTGCGGCGTGCTGGACGCCGACGGACGGGTCGACAACGACGCGACCGTCGAGCTGTACGTGCGTCAGGCGGTGTCGCAGGCAGAGGCCGGAGCCCACTTCGTCTCCCCCTCGGGAATGATGGACGGCCAGGTCGCAGCCATCCGCGCGGGCCTCGATGTCGCCGGCCACTCCGACGTGGGCATCCTCGCCTACGCGGTCAAGTACGCCTCCGCCTTCTACGGTCCCTTCCGGGAAGCCGTCGGCTCGTCCCTCGTCGGCGATCGCAGGACCTACCAGCAGGACTCGGCGAACCGTCGGGAGGGACGCCTCGAAGCCGCCCTCGACGAGCTGGAGGGCGCGGACCTGCTGATGGTGAAACCCGCCTCCCACTACCTCGACGTGCTGGCGGACGTCGCCGCCTGGTCCCGGATTCCGGTGGCCGCCTACCAGGTGTCCGGGGAGTACGCGATGATCGCCGCAGCTGCGGAGCGGGGCTGGATCGACCGGCAGGCGACCCTTACAGAGGCGGTCACCTGCATCGTGCGGGCCGGCGCAGACATCGTGCTCACCTACGCAGCACTCGAGCTCGCCGGCTGGCTGAAGTGAGCGGCAACGACGCTGCCTTCGAGCGCGCCCTCCGGATCATCCCGGGCGGGGTCTCGTCGCCGGTACGGGCGTTCGGTTCGGTGGGCGGCAGCCCCGTCTTCATCGCGAGAGCCGCCGGCCCGTACTCCTACGACGTGGACGGGCGTGAATACGTCGACCTCGTCGGTTCGTGGGGCCCGGCACTGCTTGGCCACGCCCATCCCGAGGTGGTCGCCGCCGTGCAGGCCGCAGCAGCGCGTGGTTTGTCCTTCGGTGCGCCGACGGTGGCGGAGGCCGAACTCGCTGAAGCGATCAGCGCGCGGGTGCCGCTGGCGCAGAAGGTACGGCTGGTCTCCACCGGCACAGAGGCGTGCATGACCGCCGTCCGGCTGGCGCGGGGTGCTACGGGACGTGACCTCCTGGTGAAGTTCGCCGGTTGCTACCACGGCCATTCCGACGCGCTGCTCGCTGCGGCCGGATCGGGCCTGGCCACTGGCGGGCTGCCCGGTTCGGCCGGCGTCACCGCTGCAGCCACGGCCCAGACACTGGTGGTCCCCTACAACGACGCCGACGCGATCCGCGCGCTCTTCGCTGAACGCGGTGGCGAGATCGCCGCCGTGATCACAGAGCCGGCGGCCGCCAACATGGGCATCGTGCCACCAGAACCGGGCTTCAACGCCCTGCTCTGGGAGCTGACCGCAGCCCACGGCGCCCTCCTGATCTACGACGAGGTCCTCACCGGCTTCCGGGTGTCCGCGTCCGGGTGGTGGGGCCTGGAAGGCGGGGTCGAGCCGGACCTGTTCACCTTCGGGAAGGTGGTGGGCGGCGGCATGCCGCTGGCTGCCCTCGGCGGTCGCGCAGGGCTGATGGACATGCTGGCCCCGCTCGGACCGGTCTACCAGGCCGGAACGCTGTCGGGGAACCCGCTGGCAACGGCGGCCGGCATCGCCACCCTTCGGCTGGCCGACGCCGGTGTCTACGAACGCGTCGACTCGGCGTCAGCCCAGCTGTCCACAGAAGTCTCTGCTGCGTTCACACGGGCTGGCGTGCCGCACCGCCTGCAGCGGGCCGGCTCACTGTTCTCTGTATTCATCGGCCTCGAATCCCCCGTCCGCGACTATGCGACGGCACTGCGTCAAGACACCGGGGCGTTCCGGGCGTTCTTCCACGCGATGCTGGACGCAGGGGTGGCTCTGCCGCCGTCTGCATACGAGGCGTGGTTCCTCTCCGCGGCCCACGACCAGCACGCGCTGGATCAGGTGGTGTCGGCGCTGCCGGTTGCCGCCGCGGCGGCGGCGTCAGCGCTCAGTTCGTCTTGACGGCCACCCAGGCACTGGTGTTGCTCAGGCCCCCGTCCACCACGTACTTGAGGCGGTAGTAGTAGGTGGTGCCGGGCGTCAGCGAACAGGTGCCCGGGGTGATCAGGGTGGCGCCCGTTGCGCAGGGAGCCCCGGCAACAGCCTGGACGGTCACCGGGACGGTGCTGGAGGTGATCGTGTTGTTGCCCAGGCGGCCCTCAGCGTTCTGGCCCCAGCAGTAGGCAACCGACCCGGAGACCGCACAGGTGTGCGTGGCTCCGGCGGCCACCTGGTCGACGGTCCCGGACATGACGCCCGATGCGGTCACGGCAACGGGGGTCCTCTGGTCGGTGGTGTTGCCGTTGCCCAGTTGGCCGTTGCCGTTGTCGCCCCAGCAGTACGCCTTGCCGGTCGCGACGACGCAGCTGGAGTACATCCCCGCCGAGAGGCTGGTCAGGGTGGCGCCGGCAGTCCACGGCGCTGTCACCGCCACCGCCGATGTCTGCGTAGTGGTGTTCCCGTTGCCGAGCTGGCCATTGTTGTTGTAGCCCCAGCAGTACGCCTTGCCGCCGGCGATCACACAGGTGTGCGCCTGCCCGGCGCTGACGGCGGACACCGTGAGCCCGCTGAGGACTCCGGTGGTCAGCACGGCGACCGGCACGGAGCTGTTGGTGTTGCTGCCGACACCGAGCTGGCCGGACACGTTGGAGCCCCAGCAGTAGGCCGCACCCCCGGCGATCGCGCAGGTGTGCGCGGCCCCGGCAGCGATGGCGGTGACGGTCTTGGTGGCCAGCACGCCCTGCACCAGCACCGGCGACGTGCGCTGCGTGGTGCTGCCGTCACCGAGTTGGCCGCGGGAGTTGTCCCCCCAGCAGTAGACCTTGCCGCCGGTCAGCGCGCAGGAATGCATGTAGCCGGTCGCGACATCCGTCACACCGGTGATCGAGCCGGCCTGCACCGGAGTCGTGCTCTGGGCATTCGTGCCGTTGCCCAGTTCCCCGTGAATGTTGAGGCCCCAGCAGTAGACACCGCCATCGGCCACCGCGCAGGTGTGCTGGCCGCCGTTGGCATCGTCCATCCCCGCGGAGATCTCGGTCACGGTCTTGCCAGACAGCACACCGGTGGCCACGACGGCGGTCGGCACGGTGGCGTCCGTCGTGCTGCCGAGACCCAGCTCGCCGTTGGTGTTGTCGCCCCAGCAGTAGGCCGCACCCTCGAGGATGCCGCAGGTGTGGTCGGTGCCTGCGGAGACCTGAGTGACCTTCACGCTGGAAGTCCGCTTTGCGAACCCGCCGCGGTCGAGCGCGGTCAGCATGCCGCCGCGGTAGACGGTGACTGGGTTCGACCCACTGGAGCTTGTCGAGCGCTGCAGCGTGAACTCAGAGTAGGACTTGGACAATTCGCTGACCTGACCCCACCCGAGCGTGAGCGACGTGGTGGCCTTCGCCGTTGCGGCGGGAGGAACAGCGCCGCGGGTCTTGGTCGTCACCTTCAACCAGGCGCTGTTCGGTGCGGTCCAGGTGCCGACGCCGTAGCCGAGCCGGCCGTAGTAGTCGGTGCCCTCCTGGAGGGAGCAGTCGCTGCCGTTGAGGCGCACCGAGCCTGTGGCGCAGATCGGTCCGGTGATCGCTGCGTCCACCGGGGTGGTCGTGCTGGCCGAGGCCTTGTTGCCGAGCTGGCCGCTGGTGCCCAGCCCCCAGCAGGCGCCCGGGGTGTCGCCGTTGGCGCAGGTGAACTGGCCGCCTGCGCTGATCGTGGCGAGGGTGCGCCCGGACAGTACTCCGCTAGCGCTGACGGCCACCGCTGCACCAGCGGACGCTGTGGTGGTCCCGTTGCCGAGCTGACCCGATGCGCCCCCGCCCCAGCAGTGCGCTGCGCCGCCGGCGATTGCGCACGAGTGGGTGCTGCCGGCCGAAATCGCGGTCACGTTCGCCGAGGCTGCCACTGTCCCGGTGACGGCGACCGGCGAGGACTGGTTGCCTGCGGTGAGGACGCCATTGCCGAGTCGGCCGTTGGTGGTGAGGCCCCAGCAGTATGCGTTGGCATCAGCGACTGCGCAGGAGTGGGCGTCGCCTGCGGAAATGGCGGTGACCGTCCGTCCGCTCAGGACACCGCCGGTGGTGACAGCGACCGGCGCCGTGCGCTGCGTCGTTGTGGTGTCGCCGACCTGGCCGTTGGTGTTCACTCCCCAGCAGAAGGCAAGGCCATCGGCGATCGCGCAGCTGTGCGAGGTGCCAGCAGAGATCGCGGTGACGGCGCGGCCGGAAAGGATCCCGGTGGCGGTGCTCACGGCAACCGCGCTGGTCGTCGAGGTGGTCGAGGTGTTGCCCAACTGGCCGTTGGCGTTGTTACCCCAGCAGTAGGCGGTGCCGTCGGCCACCGCACAGGCGTGCGTACCGCCCGCGGAGATGCCTGTCACGGTCTTGCTGGACGGAATGCCGAAGACGGCTGTCGGCGTGGACGTGTTCCCGGTTCCGTTGAGACCGGTGCGGCCACTACCGCCGTTGCCCCAGCAGTACGCATCGCCATCGGCGACGGCGCAGGTGAAGTCGGTACCGGCGCTCACGTCGCTGACAGTCTTGCTCGCGAAGGTGGTGACAAGCGTCGGCGTGGATGTCGGGCTGGTGGTGCCCGGACCGAGCGCGCCGCCCGCGCTTGTGCCCCAGCAGTACAGCTGGCCGCGGGCAATCCCGCAGGCGTGGGTGCCACCGGCGCTGATGTCCGAGAGCGTCAGGTTGCCGGTGGTCGAGTTGGAACCGAGCGTCTGGGTGAAAGTGAGGGCGGGGCCGGAATAGACCTGGGTGGCGTTGCCGCCAGTGGACGTCGTGGCTCCGGTCAGCACGTAATTTGGGGTTGCCCATGCACCGCTGGCGGCGCTCCATGAGCCTGTGGCCGTCGCAGCCGTGGCGGTGAACTCGGGCGTGACTGCGCTCAGGGTGGCTGCGGTGAAGGTGGCCTTGGCGTAATCGGCGTCGATGAAGGTGGCCAGCGTTGCCTGCTGCTGCCAGACCAGGGTCAGGGCTGCGAGCAAGCCCAAGCCGACGACGGCGAGGCGGCGGCGACCCTTTCGAGGGGCCGGGACGTAGCGCAGACCCCTGCTCACCGCACTACCTCCCTGTCCTCGGACGCTCGCCGGCGCCCGCCAGCGAGCCGGGCCACGACCAACCCGGAAACGACTGCAACCCCGGCGAGTGCCAGGGTTTCGAGAGTGCCATCCGAGCCGGTGTAGGCGAGGCCGCCGTGGCTACCTCCGCCACCGCCACCGCCTCCGCTGTCGTCGGATACGGCTTCGACAACTTCGCCGCCACCCCAGGCGATGACCTTCATGGTTGCCTTGACCTCGGGCGCCTCGCGGTTGAGGGTTGCACGCACGAGGATCCAGATCGGGGTGCCGGCGGGGGTCATCGCGAACTCGCGTGCGTCCTGGTGGGTGGCCGGCACGATCGCCCGGTCCAGCGGCTTCGCCGAGACCAGGGTCTGCGCCCCTCCGGTGCACGTCTGGCCCTGCCAACGCTCCGGGCAGGACTGCACGTCGACGGTCAGAGCATCGGCGTCGACCATGCCGGCGGCGAGGCCCAGCCCGATGTGCAGCGCGCCTTCCTCCTCGCCGCGGGTCGCGACGCCGACCTGCCACAACACGGGCAGGCCGGGAAGCATCGTGCTCATCTTCTCGTTGTCGGAGATGACGGTCAGCACCATGTGGCGCCCGACGACCTCGTGCTCGGTCTCGGCAGCCTGTGCATCGGTCGCCCCGAGCATCGAGCTGCCGGCGACGATAGCCGCAGCCGCAACGACGCTGGCCTTGCGCGCCTGCCGGGGCCAGAACGCCCAGCTGACCAGGAGTCCGGCGAGAAGCGTCAGGCCCGCCATCAGCAGCGGGTTGCGCATGCCCTGGAACAGGTCGGCAACGCCGGGGACGGAAGCGACCACGAGGCGCGCCTGGCTGATCAGGTAGGGATTGGGGTCCTCCAGCTTGTTCGCGTCGCCGCGCATGGTGATCTCGCGGGCGTCCGGCTGGCCGGCGACGGGCTTGATGGAGGTGATGCGGTGGGTGATGGGGAGCAGGTTCTTCCGCTCAACCGTTGTGACATCACCGACGCGGAACTGGGTGGCCGGCAGCAGCCGCACCAGGGCAGCTGAGCCGGCAGGAATGGTCGGGGTCATCGACCCAGTGGAGAACAGGATGATCGAGAAGCCCCAGACGTGCGCAGCGACGGCTGCGATGACGCTGATGAGACCGAGACCGCCAAGTGTCCACAGCACCCCGTCGACAAGGAACTGGCGCACGGAGCTCACGCGCCCGGGGGTGGTCCGGGTGGGCACGTCGTCGAAGGCCCGGCGGGGTTGACCTTTGGCCATTGCGATCCTGTCTTGAAAGCCCGAGCCCGGTCAGGTCCGCGCGGGGCGGAGCCTGACCGGGTGGCCCGGGATGGGGGTGTTGCTACTGGGAGACGGCCTGGAACTGCCAGGTCACGGCACCGGTCTGGCTCTGGGCGAGCGCCGCACCGGCGGTCACCTTGAAGCACAGGTAGGCGGCCGTGCCAGCGTTGGTGGTCGGCGAACCCATCGCAAGGCTGATGGGGGTCGCGCCGGTGACCGAGGTCACGGCGGTACCGGCGGGCACGACGACGGTACCGGTGCTGGCGGTGGTGCAGCCCGCCCCTGTGGTCTTGATGACCTCGTAGGTGAGGTTGCTCACGGTGCCGGTGCTGGTCGCAGCAGTGAGGTTCAAGGTCGCGTTGTTGGTGGTGTTCGCGGCGAGACGGACCGCATACGGAGCGGCGACGACGTCGGTCGGCGTCAGGTTGCTGACCGGCGCGGTGAAGGTCAGGCCGCCGGCAGCGCCGGAGGTGGCGTGCTCGCCGAAAACGGCCTGCGAGGCGTCGACGGCGCCTTCCAGGTTGAACTTACCTGCGGTGAACGTGGCGGATGCGAACTCGCTGTCGTTCCATGATGCCAGGGTGGCCATGGTGCCTACCCCAAGCACCAGCCCACCTGCGAGGACGGCGGCAACCTTGCGGCGCGCGCTGCGCTTCGAGTTCTGATCCGACGATTTGATGACGGTCATCTGAGTGATCC
>JADGPA010000085.1 GCA_017882685.1 Propionibacteriaceae bacterium
CCGCCGGCCGACCGAGTGAAGATCTGGTGAGCGAACGGCCGGTACCGGCAACCCTCGCCCG
Source organism: Propionibacteriaceae bacterium (assembly GCA_017882685.1). Taxonomy (GTDB): domain Bacteria; phylum Actinomycetota; class Actinomycetes; order Propionibacteriales; family Propionibacteriaceae; genus Propionicimonas. The sequence goes on from JADGPA010000085.1 coordinate 62, forward strand.
AGGGGCGTACGCCGAGTTTGTCCGCATCCAGCACATCCTGCGGTCGGAGTCGGTGGGCGGCATCCTGCTGCTCGTTGCCGCCGCAGCGGCGATGCTGGCTGCCAACCTTGCGCCGGACTTCTACTTCGGCCTGCGTGACACCCATCTGGGTGGGGACGTGCTCGGGCTGCACCTCGACCTCTCGATCGGCCACTGGGCCGCCGACGGCCTGCTGGCGGTGTTCTTCTTCCTCGTCGGCCTTGAGCTCAAGCGGGAGTTCGTCACCGGGGACTTGCGCGACCCACAGACAGCCCTCGTGCCGGTGGTGGCTGCCGTCGGCGGCGTGGCCGTGCCCGCGCTGATCTTCCTCCTGTGCACGTTCGGCGATCCCGCGGGCCGCACCGGCTGGGCGATCCCTGCTGCCACCGACATCGCGTTCGCCCTCGCCGTCCTTGCGGTCATCGGATCCCACCTGCCGGCCGCGCTGCGCACCTTCCTGCTGACGCTAGCCGTCGCCGACGACCTGATCGCGATCACGATCATCGCCTCCTTCTACACCCGCGACCTTCAGCCGATCCTGCTGCTCGCAGCACTGGTGCCCATCGCCTTGTTCGCCGTCGTCTCCTACCGGTTCCAGCGATTCCTCTCCCACCACTCGTGGGCGCCGTGGTTGTTGCTGGTGCCGCTCTTTGTCGTCGCCTGGGCGTTGACATACAGCTCCGGCGTCCACGCCACCGTCGCCGGCGTCCTGCTGGCCCTCGGCGTGCCGGTGCGCCCCACACCGGGGGACGACGCGGCCCACGGGCTCGCTGAGATCCTCGAGCACCGCATCCGGCCGTTCTCCGCCGGGGTGGCGGTGCCGGTGTTCGCGTTCTTCTCCGCCGGCGTGGCTGTGGGAGGCCTGGACGGCTTCACCGCTGCGATCGCCAGTCCGATCGGGCTCGGCGTGATCCTCGGCCTCGTTGTGGGCAAGGCGATCGGCATCTCCGGGGCCACCTGGTTGGTGACGCGGCTGCGGCACGCCCACCTCGACCCAGACCTGAACTGGCTGGACGTCTTCGGGCTGGCCGTCCTCGGCGGAATCGGCTTCACCGTCTCCCTGCTGGTCAGTGAACTCAGCTTCGGCCTGGGCACCCCGAGCGACGACATCGGCAAGGTGGCGATCCTGACGGCCTCGGTGCTTGCAGCCGCCCTTGCTGCCGTCATCCTCGGTTCACGGAACCGCCACTACCGCGCTGTGGAGGCTGCCGAACAGGCGGACGACGACAACGACGGGAGGCCTGACAAGTTCGAGCGCTAGTCGGGGTCGGCGGCCAGGAACGGGTGCCGCCAACCGACGGCGTCCTCCAGCTGGGCTGAGACGCTCAACAGGGTTTCCTCTGCCCCCAGGCGTCCGCCCAGCATCACGCCAATCGGCAGCGCGCGCCCGCCGATCTCCGCGCTGTGCAGCGGCAGGGAGATGGCCGGGCGTCCCGTCAGGTTGTAGACACTCGTCCAGGGCGTGAAACGGGTCTGCGCTGCGAAGTCGGCGGCCGGGTCGTCATCGTCTCGCAGCTCCCCCACCAGCGACGGCGGCTGGGCCAGCGTCGCGGTGAGGATCAGGTCGAAGGCGTCCCAGGCGAGCGCGGTGTCGACCGTGAGCCGCTGCACGGCCCCCAGTGCTGTGGCGTACTCCACTCCGCTGGTGGCGCGACCCCGCTCGCGCAGCCAACGGGTGAGCGGACGCAGCAGCGGTTCTGCTTCCGGCGGCAACGGGATCGACGCTGCACCCACCGACCACAACGCGGTGAACGCCAGCCACCGCTCGATGCCGAACGGCACCGGGGCCTCGCCGACTTCATGACCGAGGGCGGCCAGCGCCTCAGCGGTCGCCCGGGCCGCCTCGAGGCATGCCGGGTGGACGTCGGCCTCAGCGATCACCGGGGTGGTGAGCACACCGATCCGCAGCCTTCCCGGCTCACGGCTGGTGGCCTCGAGGAAGGTGGTCTGTGGTCCTGGCACCTGGTAGGTCTCCCCCACGCCGTGCCCGGCGAGCACGTCGAGGGCGACGGCCGTGTCTGCCACCGTCCGGCTGAGCACGCCGTCGCTGACCAGCCCCGGGCCCGGCTCGCGCCAGCGTCCGGCACTGATCCGGCCACGGCTGGCCTTCAGTCCCACCAGGCCACAGGCGGACGCCGGTATCCGGATCGAGCCGCCACCGTCGGAGGCCTGCGCGATCGGGGCGAGGCCCGTGGCGACCGCAGCAGCCGCGCCACCGCTGGAGCCCCCCGCGGACCGGGTCAGGTCCCAGGGGGTGCGGGCAGGGCCCGCGTCCGGTTCGGTGTAGCAGGGCAGCCCGAACTCCGGGGTGCTGGTCTTCCCGGTGATCACCGTCCCGGCCGAGCGCAGCCAGCCGACGATGTCGTCGTCCACGGCTGCCACGTTCCCCGCGAGGGCAGCGCTGCCGGCTTCGTGGCCAACGCCTGCCACCGGCACGAGGTCCTTGATCGGACAGGGGACTCCCAGGAGCGGCGCCGATGCCTCGCCGCGAGCCACGGCCTCATCGACAGCAGCGGCCTGCGCGAGCGCGATCTGCGGCGTCAGCCGGGCGAACGCGCCGACGACGGGCCCCAGCCGCTCCGAGCGGTCCAGATATGCCGTGGCAACATCGACAGCGCTGACCGTGCCCGCCCTGATGGCCGCCGCCGTGGCCAGGGCGTCGTAGTGAGTGAGTTCCATCAATGCTTGATCTTGCCAGGTTCGAGCGTCCCTGTGATCGTGGGCTGGAAGTCGGCGCCGAGTTGCTGGACGGCAAGGCGCCCGACGAGCTGCTGCTCTGTGGTCACCCGCTCCGAGCGCGCCCTGCCGACGAACGTGATCGCCCAGTGCAACAGGGTGGTGATCCGGTTCTTGAACCCGACGACGTAGATCAGGTGCACGAACAGCCAGGCGAACCAGGCCGGGAACCCGGTCAGGCGAAGCCTTCCTACCTTCGCGACGGCACCGAACCGGCTGATGACGGCCATCGAGCCCTTGTCGCGGTACACGAACTTGCTGGTGTGGGGGTGACCGGACACTTCCCCCTTGATCCGGGCGGCGGCGAACCGTCCGCCCTGGATGGCCACCTGGGCAACCCCGGGCAGGCCCCGCAGGGCGATCATGTCGCCGACGATGAACACCTCCGGGTGCCCGGGCAGAGTGAGGTCGTCGTTCACCTGGACCCGTCCAGCCCGGTCGATGCCTGCCCCGGACTGCTCGGCAAGCGTCCGTCCGAGCGGACTGGCCTGTACGCCGGCAGCCCACACCTTGCAGGAGGAGGCGATCCGCTCGGTGTGACCGTCGGAGTACTTCACGTCCAGCCCGCCAGCATCCAACCCCGTGACCATTGCGCCGAGGCGCACCTCCACCCCGTTGCGTTCGAGCTCCTTCCGCGCTGCGGCGGAGAGTTCGGGTCCGAAGGGTGGCAGGACGGCGTCCGCGCCATCGAGCAGCAGCACCTTGGCGCTGGTGGTGTCGATCCTGCGGAAACTCTTGCGCAGGGTGTGCTGGGTGAGCTCGGCGATCTGTCCGGCCATCTCCACCCCGGTCGGCCCGGCGCCGACCACGACGTAGGTGAGCAGTCGGCGCCTCTCGTCTGCGTCCTCGCTCAGTTCAGCCATCTCCAGCGAACCGAAGATGCGGGCCCGCAACTCGAGCGCGTCGTCGATGCTCTTCATGCCGGGGGCGAAGGTGGCGAACTGGTCATTGCCGAAATAGGACTGACCGGCTCCGGCGGCGACTATCAGGTAGTCGTACTTGAACACGACGGTCTTGGCGAGCTTCTCCGCGACAACGATGCGGCTGGCCAGGTTGATCCGGGTCACCTCCGCCAGCAGCACGGTGGCGTTGGCCTGGTTGCGCAGGATGTCACGCGTGGCCGGGGCGATCTCACCGGTCGAGAGGATGCCGGTCGCCACCTGGTAGAGCAGCGGCTGGAAGAGGTGGGCGACGGTCTTCGAGATCAGGGTGATGTCGACCTCGGCCTTCGCCAGTGCCTGGGCGGCGAAGAGCCCCCCGAAACCGGAACCGATGATCACTACGCGCGGGCGGGGCATCTGTTGACCTCCGTTCGAGGGACGCTACCCGGAACTAAGGCCACCCTAACCCGGTCAGGAAGATCGCGAAATGACCCCGTCGCACAGTGCTGCCAACGCAAGCTTGGCCGTGCCCTCCGGCAGGGGCGCGAGGTGGCCGCGGGCGAGCTCTGCCCTGCGGTGGATCTCCTCGCGGGCCTCTGCCATCGCCGGGTGGGCACGCATCAGTCCGAGGGCCTCGCTCAGGTCAGCATCGGAGCTCAGGTCAGCGTCCAGCAGGGCGACCAGGCGGGCGTCGGCCGGGTCGGTGGACCGCCGCGCCAGCAGGATCGGCAGGGTCGGAACGCCCGCGCGCAGGTCAGTGCCAGGAGTCTTGCCGGAGGAGTCGCTGGCAATGTCGATGATGTCGTCGGAGAGCTGGAAGACCACTCCGATTTCCTCGCCGTAGGCTGCCAGCGCCTTCAGCACCGGTTCCCCCACCCCGGCGACCATGCCGCCGAAGATCGCGGACGCGGCAATCAGGGAACCGGTCTTGTCCGCCAGCACCCGCAGGTAGTGGTCGAGCAACGCTTCGCCGTCGAGCGGTCCGCGGGTCTCCGCGATCTGGCCCTGCACCAGCCTGGCGAATGTCGCCGCCTGCAGCTGCACGTACTCGGTCCCGAGCGTCGCAACGATCGAGGATGCCCGGGAGAACAGGAAGTCGCCCACCAGGATCGCCACCAGGTTGCCCCACCGCTGGTTGGCGCTGGGTGCGCCGCGCCGCAGCTGGGCCTCATCCATGACGTCGTCGTGGTAGAGGCTGGCGACGTGGGTGAGCTCCATCACCAGCGCCGCGCGAATCAGCGCATCCTCGTCCACGTCCTCTGCCAGAAGGGCTGCGAGCACGACGAGCAGCGGACGGAACCGCTTGCCGCCGGCCCTGATGGTGTGTTGGGCCGCAACGGTGACGAAGTCGGTGTCTGCGACCGCCGACTCGGCGAGGCGCTCCTCGATGCTGTCGAGGAGTTCGGTCACGCGAGCCGTGAAGGCCTCATCCAGGTCACCGACGAGGTCGGCTTGCTGGTTGGTGGACACGCTGGTCAGCATAGCCTCAGCGGAGGAACGTGCTTGCCGAGGTCACCAGGTCCAGCAGTGGACCGGGGAACAGCCCGAGGTACGCAGAAGCGATCGCGCCGAGGCCCACCGGGACCCAGGTCATCCCGCTGGCGCGACCGACGGCAACGCCGAGAGCCGGCTCCGCGAAGAACATCAGCACGATCACGCGCAGGTAGACGTAGGCGGCCACGAGGCTGAACGCGACAGCCGCGAGCACGAGCCAGGAGTAGCCGCCGCGCCAGGCGGCAGAGAACACCGCCCACTTGCCGATGAACCCACCGGTCAGCGGGATGCCGGCGAAGCTCAGCATCAGCAGGGCGAAGATACCCGCCAGCAGCGGGTTCTTCCTGCCCAGCCCGGCCCAGCCGGAGATGGCGTGGACCTCACCGGCGGGGTCCCGCACCATGGTGACGATGGCGAAAGCAGCGATGGTCGCGAAGCCGTAGGCGATCAGGTAGAACAGGATCGAGCCGAAGCTGTTCATCTGCCCGTTGCCGCCGGTGGTCGCGCCGACGACGGCGACCAGAATGAAGCCTGCGTGGGAGATCGAGCTGTAGGCGAGCAGGCGCTTCATGTCGGTCTGGGTCAGCGCGACGACGACACCGAGGGCCATCGTGATCACGGCGACCGTTGCCAGCAGGGGCTGCCAGCTCCAGCGTTCGGCGCCGAACGCGACATAGAACACCCGGACGGTGGCGCCGACGGCAGCGAGCTTCGTGCAGATCGCCATGAAGCCGGTGACAGGGGTCGGGGCGCCGACATAGACGTCCGGCACCCAGTTGTGGAACGGCCCGGCGCCGATCTTGAACAGCAGGCCGATGGCCAGCATCACGATGCCGGTGTACAGCAGGCCGCGGCCGTAGACCGGGTCGGTGATCGAATCGTTGATGGCGCTCAGCTGGAAGGAACCGGAGTAGCCATAGACCAGCGCGACCCCGAAAAGGAAGAACGCGGACGACAGCGCGCCGAGCAGGAAGTACTTCAGCGCGGCCTCCTGGCTGAGCAGGCGGCGCTTGCGGGCCATCCCGGACAACAGGTACAGCGGCAGCGACATGACCTCGAGGGCAACGAAAGCTGTCAGCAAGTCGTTGGCAGCGCAGAAGACCATCATTCCCGACAGCGAGAAGAGGGCCAGCGGGAAGACCTCGCTGTGCTCGTGGCGGGCGGTGGTGGCCTCCGCCTCCGACGGGCTGCCGGGCACGGATGCTGCGGACGCGGCGAAGGCCGTGGCGCCATTGTCGAGGTCGCGCTCGGAGAACACCAGCAGGCTGAGCAGGCCGAAGACCAGCAGGGAGCCCCACATCAGGTAGGTGGGCCCGTCAAGGCTGATTGACCCCATGGCCATCAGCCCCATGCTGTCGGTCGGCAGGCGCCAGCTGAGCACGAGGAAGACAAAGGCAACCAGCACGGCCAGCTCGAACATCGCGATCTGGGCGACGAACCGCCAGCGCCGCGGCACGAGCGCCTCGATGACGATGCCGAGGCAGGCCGCCACCAGCACGGTAAGCACCGGCGCGAGCTGCAGCCACTCGAACGTCGGCGGAGCGAGGGTGTTCACTTGGCTTCCTC
>JADGPA010000086.1 GCA_017882685.1 Propionibacteriaceae bacterium
ACCTAATCCCGCTTCGCGGGGCAGGAATTCGGGCATCCGCGCAATATATACCGGGGGCTTGCGTATACCGCCCCGGGTATCTGGAGTCTGAGGAGGTTGAGCTGTTCCAGACGTGCTCTTCCCGCCATGTTCGACCGCCTTGGACCCCGCGTCAAGCCTGTCCAGCCCCATGCCACACCCCCTGCTGGGGCCCGGTTGGACGCTGCCGGACCGGGTCGAGTAGTCTAAAACACGCTTTCCAGCGCCTGTGGCTCAACGGATAGAGCATCTGACTACGGATCAGAAGGTTGAGGGTTCGAATCCCCCCAGGCGCGCACGATCGAGCGGCCACCGCCCCGTCCCAGGACTCCTGGTGTCGGGGCGGTTCTGCGTCCCGGCAACGCCGGCGTCGCCTGCTCCGGGCAAACACCGGTAACATCGGTGACAGCCCTCTCCCGTCAGAACGGAGAACGGTCAGCCCCCGGAGAGTGCTCGCTACACAATCCGGGGGCGTCTTCAATTCCTGCCCGTGCACTGCGTCAGAGGGCCTTGGCCATGTGGACCACCGGTCGTCCCTCGTGGGTGTCGCGGGTGGTGACGGCGTAGCCCAGGCGCTCGTACAGCGCGATGTTGGTGGCCATCAGGCGGTGGGTGTACAGCCTGACCGACCGCAGGCCCGCCCTCCTGGCCGCCTCCTCAGCATGAGCGAGGAGGGTTCGCCCGAAACCGCGACCCTGGAAGACAGGATCGACGGCGACATTCTCGATGAGCAGGGCCTCCTCCTCCGGCACGAGGACGATGAGGCCGGCGATCCGATCTTCATCCGGCGGGACGAGCACGGTGACGCGGCAATCCGCGATGAGCTGGTCGTAGTCGGCCTCCAGGGGGAGAGGCCGCATGCCGATCACCGGGATCCACGGTTCGTAGGCAGCGTTCACCACAGCGCGGACGGCATCCGCGTCGCCGCTGACGGCGATGCGAAGGACGGGGCTCTCTGGAGGCGGCATGGTTCAAGGCATAGCATGAACAGACAGGTCTGGACAGGTTGGCACGGGAGGTGCGGAATGACCGACACCACGAAGCAGGGACGCAGCGCTCTGCAGGTGGAGATGCAGGGCATCGACGTCATTGCTGATGTGGATCGCAAGGGCAGCCCCCGCGACCTCTTCTGGCCGTGGTTCGCAGCCAACGTGTCCGTGCTGGGCATCAGCTACGGCTCCTGGGTGCTCGGTTTCGGCATCTCCTTCGGCCAGGCCACCCTCGCGAGCGTGATCGGCATCATCGTGTCGTTCCTGCTGTGCGGGTTCGTCTCGCTGGCCGGCAAGCGCGGCTCGGCGCCCACCATGGTGCTCAGCAGGGCTGCCCTCGGCGTCCGCGGCAACCGGGTCGCCTCCGTCCTTTCCTGGATCCTCACCGTCGGCTGGGAGACCGTCCTCACAGCGCTGGCCACCCTCGCGACGGCGACGGTCTTCGACCGGCTCGGCTGGGGCGGCGGCACGACGACGAAGATCGTTGCGCTCATCGTGGTCGCCCTGTTGATCATCGCCGGCGGCGTCATCGGCTTCGACCTGATCATGCGTATGCAGACCGTGATCACCATCGTCACCGGGGTGCTCACCATCGGCTATGTCGGGCTCGTGTTCCCGCACATCAGTTGGGCCGCCGTCAGTGCCATCCCGGACGGCTCCAGCGAAGCCCTCATCGGAGCGTTTGTGTTCATGATGACCGGCTTCGGCCTCGGCTGGGTGAACATGGCTGCCGACTACTCCCGCTACCTGCCGCGACACACCTCCAGCGGCGGCGTGGTCGGCTGGACGACCTTCGCCGCCTCCCTCGCGCCGTTGCTGCTCGTGGTCTTCGGCCTGCTGCTGGCCGGCTCTGACGCCGACCTCAGCAAGGCCATCTCGTCCGACCCGATCGGCGCGCTGACCACCCTGCTGCCCACCTGGTACCTGGTGCCGTTCGCGATCGTCGCCGTCGCCGGCCTGATCGGCGGCGCCGTGCTCGACATCTACTCCTCCGGCCTGGCCCTGACCTCAACCGGTCTGCCGATCAAGCGTCCGGTGGCTGCCGGGATCGACGGGGTGATCATGGTTCTCGGCACCATCTACATCGTCTTCGGCAGTGACAGCTTCTTCGGGGTCTTCCAGGGCTTCCTGATCACGCTCGGCGTCCCGATCGCAGCCTGGTGCGGCATCATGCTGGCCGACATCCTCCTGCGCCGCCAGAACTACGACGAGGGCGACCTCTACCGTCCGTCCGGACGCTACGGCGACGTGCCGGCGGTGCCGATGGTGATCCAGCTGGTGGGCACGGTCGTCGGCTGGGGCCTGGTCACCAACAGCTACGCGGACTGGCTCGGCTGGCAGGGCTACCTGCTCGACCTCGGGCTCGGCGGCCGCGAGGGCGCATGGGCCTTCTCCAACCTCGGCGTCCTGGTGGCCCTGCTGATCGGGTTCGTTGCGACGCTGCTGTTCCGGGCCGGAGCCGTCCGCGCCCAGGAGGCGTTGCCGCCGTCTGCGCCGATCACGTCTGACATCGCCATGACCCCGGTCGCCCCGCCCGTGAAGGCGCCGGAGGCGCTCTGATGTCCGCGGCGACCCTGCTCGCGGCGATCGACATGCAGAACGTCTTCGCCGACGTCGACAGCCCCTGGCGCACGCCACGATTCCCCGACGTCGTAGGCCCGATCCGGCAGCTGGCTGCGGCTTTCGGTCAGCACGCCGTGTTCACCCGGTTCGTCGCGCCGGCCGAGCCGGCCGGCTCGTGGCGTCCCTACTACGAGCTGTGGCCGTTCGCGCTGCAGCCCGCCGACGCGCCCCTGTGGGACGTCGTCGACGAGCTTGCCGACCTTGCCGGACGGACGGTGAGCGCGCCCACGTTCAGCAAGTGGCGGCAGCTTTCCGCCGAGCTCGCTCCCGGTGGACGGCTGGTGCTGTGCGGGGTGAGCACCGACTGCTGTGTGCTCTCCACAGCCCTCGAGGCGGCCGACGCCGGCGCTGAGGTGGTGGTGGTCGAGGAGGCCTGCGCCGGACTGGATGACAACACCCACGCCAAGGCGCTGGAAATCATGGACCTGTACGCGCCGCTGGTGCGGGTGGTGGACCTCGCCGAGGGCCTCGCCCTGGCCCCAGGGTCATGAGCCGGACGGCGCCGGTACCGCTCAAGCACGAGCGGATCTCGGCAACGCTGGCAGAAGAGATCGCCGCCGGCCGCCTCGCGCCGGGAGCCCAGCTGCCCGGCGAGGTCGCCCTCGCCCGCCGATTTGGGGTCAGCCGCACCACCGTCCGCGCAGCCCTTGCCGAGCTCACCCAGGGTGGCCTGATCGCCACCCGCACGGGCAAGGGCTCCTTCGTGCAGCTCCGCGGTTCCCCGCGGCGGGCTGCACCCGGCAGCGCCAGCACGATCGGGGACCGGGCGCTCGGCGCCCTGCTGGGCCTCGCCATCGGCGACGCCCTCGGCATGCCCACCCAGCTACAGTCCCGCCAGCAGATCGTCGACGCCTACGGGCCACTGCTGCCCGGGTTCGAGCCCGCCCCGGCCGGGCACCCGATCGCCGCAGGCATGGCCGCCGGCCAGGTGACCGACGACACCGAGCAGGCGGTCATCCTCGCCCAGGTGCTGATCCATGGCGGCGGGCTTGTCGACCCCCAGGAACTGGCCGCCCGCCTGGTGGCCTGGGAGGCCGACATGCGGGCGCGCGGTTCGCTCGACCTGCTGGGTCCGTCCACCCGGCGCGCGCTCGCCGACCTGCTGGCTGGCGGCGACATCGAGACCACCGGAAGCAACGGCGACACCAACGGCGCGGCGATGCGGATCACGCCGGTCGGCATCGCCACTGCGCCGGAGACGGCGGCACTTGTGGCGGCGGTCGAAGCGGCGAGCCGGGTCACCCACAACACGAGCATCGCCCTCGCCGGTGCGAGCGCCGTGGCCGCAGCGGTCAGCGCCGGGGTGGTCGGGCTGGGCTTTGAGGCCGCGATCGATGCAGCGCTCTCCGCGGCAAGCGCCGGGGCCCACAGAGGACGCTGGGTGGCTGGCGCCGATGTCGCGTCGCGCATCCGGTGGGCGATCGGGCTGGTTGCTGGCCTCGCCGACCCGGACGCCTGCGACCTCGTCCAACGGCTGGTCGGAACCAGCCTTGCCACGCAGGAGTCGGTGCCGGCAGCTTTCGCGCTGTGGTCGCTGCACCCCGACGACCCGTGGCTCACCTGCCGGTTGGGCGCGTCCGTCGGTGGTGACTGCGACACGATCGCAGCCATGGCCGGCGCGATGAGTGGCGCGCTGGTAGGACCCGCGGGATTCCCCGCCGACGCCGTCGCCCAGCTTGAGAGTGCCAACCCCGGGCTCGACCTGACGGGTCTTGCGACCGGCCTGCTCGCCCTGCGAACTGTCGCCCGATGAGCCGGCTGGTGCACCTGGGCAACGCCGTCGTCGACCTGGTGCTGCAGGTGCCGGCGGCACCCGACCGCGGTGGGGATGTGCTGGCTCGTGCGGCGTCCGCCCTTGTCGGCGGCGGGTTCAACGTCATGGCCGCCGCCTCCCGGCAAGGGCTGCAAGTCGTCTACGCCGGTATGCATGGTGCGGGCCCGAGGGGTGATCAGGTGCGGACGGCGCTCGTGGGCGAGGGCATCGAGGTGCTGCAGCCCGTGCTGCCCGGGCGCGACACCGGCCTGGTCGTGGTGATCGTCGAGGACGACGGGGAGCGGTCATTCATCACGGCTCCCGGGGCCGAGGCCCAGCTGGACGCGGACGCCTTGGCGCGGGTGGCGCTGCTGCCGGGTGACTACGCCTACCTGACTGGCTACAGCCTGGCCCACGCCTGCAACCGGGCCGCCCTTGTCGAGTGGCTCCCCAGCGTCGGGGAGGGAGTGGTGGTGTTCTTCGACCCGGGTCCGCTGGTTGTCTCCCTGCCCGCGGACGCACTCGCCGTCGCGCTGGGTCGTTCCGACTGGGTGAGCGCCAATGCCGCCGAAGCCACGGCCCTCACTGGTCTGGACGATGCCGTGGACGCTGCGCGGGCGCTCCGTGATCGCACCGGCGGCGCAGGAGTTGTGGTGCGCTGCGGTCCGGCCGGCTGCGTGGTGGCACTGCCCGAAGCCGACCCTGTCATGGTGCCCGGGGTGGCTGCCGCGGCGGTCGACCTCACCGGCGCAGGGGACGCTCACGCCGGTGCCTTCATCGCCCAGCTGGCGCGAGGCGTGGACCCGATCGCCGCCGCGCGCTGGGCCAACGCGGCCGCCGCACTGGCCGTCGAACACGTCGGCCCGGCCACGGCACCGACCTACGGTGAGGTCGCCGCGCGGCTGGCGTGAACAGTCGAAGCCTCGTCCACCCGCACCTCGACCAGCGGCATGAACAGCTGCACGATCGGCCCGGACGGGCAACTCAGTGGGGCGGCGTACCGTCCCCGAAGGGTCGCCCGCCCAGGCGCTCGCGTCCGTGGGGAGTGAGCCATCCCGAAAGGTCCGGACCTTTCGGCACCACCCCGGTGGGGTTGATGTCGTGGTGGACGATGTAGTAATGCCGTTTGATCTGCTCGAAATCCACGGTGTCGCCGAATCCGGGGGTCTGGAACAGGTCTCTGGCATAGGCCCACAGCGCCGGCAGCTCGATGAGCTTGTTGCGGTTGCACTTGAAGTGCCCGTGGTACACCGGGTCGAACCGCACAAGGGTGGTGAACAGTCGCACGTCCGCCTCGGTGATCGTGTCACCCACGAGGTAGCGCTGGCCCGTCAGGCGCGTCTCCAGCCGGTCGAGCGCTGCGAACAGCCGGTCGTAGGCGGCGTCGTAGGAGTCCTGCCGGGCGGCGAATCCGCAGCGGTAGACGCCGTTGTTCACCTCGCTGTAGACCCAGGCGTTCACCTCGTCGATCTCTCGGCGTTGGTCTTCGGGGTAGAGCTGCGGGGCGCCCGGACGGTGGAAGTCGGACCACTCCAGCTCGAAGTCGATGGTCATCGAACCGAAGTCGTTGGTAACCACCTGGCCGCTCGGGATGTCGATGATGGCCGGGACGGTGATGCCCTTCGGGTAGTCCGGGAAACGGGCGAAGTACGCCTGCTGCAGCCGCTCGATGCCGAGCACCGGGTCGACGCCGCCGGGGTCGAGGTCGAACGTCCAGGAGCGCTCGTCGTGGGTGGGTCCGCACAGGCCGAGGCTGATCGTGTCCTCCAGGCCCAACAGTCGGCGGACGATGATGGTCCGGCTCGCCCACGGGCACGCCCGCGCAGCCACAAGGCGGTAGCGGCCCGGCTCCACAGGCCAGCCGTCACGGCCGTCCCGGGCAATCCGGTCAGGGATGTAGTTGGTGTCACGCTGGAACTCCGGTTCGGTGTAGCCCTTTCCCACGCGCCCAATCTAGGCCGGAGGGAAAGGCTCAATGGCTGCAGCCGGCCAGGTAGGTTCCCTCGGGCGTGGGGTGGCCGTCCGGCTGGGTGAGCACGATGCCGGGATGTGATTCGAGCGAGGACGCGAACGCCATTCCCGCGGGAACGACCGCAGCTTTCACCGCTGTGCCGGCCGCGCGTACGGCTCCGCTGATCGATTTCGTCGAGATGCGCGGGTCATCCGGACGCGCCCACGTCATCAGCAGCAGGGGAATCGCCCCGGCGACTCGCACCTCCGCCACGAGCTTCCGCAGGGCGGAGGTGTACAGGTTGAATGCGATCACCGGGTACTGGCTCTGCTCCTGGATCACCACGAAGGTCCAGGTGCCCTGCCGCACCTTGCCCATGGTGTCCGCGTTGGCGAGGTGGTCCTGCAGGGTGAAGCCTCCCTGTGCGGCCAGTTCCACCGTCGTTCGTGGCGCGAGGCCGTGCACGACCTGGTCGATGCCGAGGTTGTAGAACGTGAAGCTGTTTCCGATGAACAGCACCCGGGTCTCGGGCAGGTCACTGTTGCCGGTGGTGCCTGGGAAGGTGCAGCCGCTGGTCAGCAGGGTGGCGACGATGGCGAGGCACAGCATCCGCCACCATCTCGAGACCCGCATGGCCGCACCCTAACCGGCCAGCGAGCGCACCGTGGCCAGAGTGTCGGCATCGGCCGCGGACTTGTCCTCGCGGTAGCGCAGGACGCGGGCGAACCGCAGGGCAACCCCGCCCGGGTAGCGCGTGGAACGCTGCAGTCCGTCGAAGGCGATCTCGACAACCTGTTCGGGACGGACGAACACCACGTGAGGTTCCCGGTGGGTCTCGAGCTCGAGGAACCGCTCGGTCTGCCAGGCCAGCATCTGGTCGGTCATGCCCTTGAAGGTCTTGCCGAGCATCACGAAGCCGCCGTCGTCGGTGCGCGCACCGAGGTGGATGTTCGACAGCCAGCCGCGGCGCCGCCCGCTGCCCCACTCGACAGCGAGCACGACGAGATCGAGGGTATGTACCGGCTTCACCTTCACCCAGGACGCACCGCGCCGACCGGCGGCGTAGCCGTCGTCCAGCGCCTTGATCACGACGCCCTCGTGGCCACTGGCCAGCACCTTCTGCGAGAACTCGGACGCCTGTTCGGCGTCTGCGGTCACCAGCCGATCGACCAGCAGCGCGGGCGGCACCAGCCGGGCGAGCCGGGCGTATCGGACGGAGGTGGGCTCGTCCACCAGGTCGAGGTCGTCGACGTGCAGCAGGTCGAAGAAGAACGGGGTGAGCCCAGACCCTGCGGACGCGGTGTCCTGGAACAGCATCGGACGCCCATCCGGACGCAGGGCGAGCGCCTCCCCGTCGAGCACGAGACGCCGGGCGGGCAGGGCTGCGGTGGCAGCCACCACGGCAGGCAGCCGGGCGGTGATGTCGTCGAGGCTGCGGCTGTAGACCGAGATCTGGTCGTCCTCGCGGTGCACCTGGATGCGGATGCCGTCGAGCTTGGCCTCCACGGCCACCGGCGTCCCGCTGCCGAACCGCTCGAAGGCGGACGCGATGTCCGGCGCGGACGAGGCCAGCATCGGCAGCACCGGACGCCCGACCTGCAGCGTGATGGCCGCAAGCGCCGGTTCACCACCGGCCGCTGCGGCGACGGCGACCACCGGGATCGAGCCGGCGAACATGGCCGCCCGCCGCACCGCGTCCACACCGACGGCGAACGCCTGGGCGATCGCGGGCAGCAGCACCCCTTCGAGCGCGCCCTGGCGGGTCTCGCCGGTGACAAGTCCGGCGAGGAACTCCTGCTCGGACAAGGTGGCGCTGCCCATCAGCTCTGCCAGCAACCCTTGCCGGGCGCCCTGGGACCCGGTTCCGGCGAGCAGGCTCAGTTCCGCGAACGCCGCGTCCACGTCGGTCAGGGTGAGCTGTGGCTCTGCTGCTGGCTCGGGACGGGTGACCACCGAACGCCAACCGACCCCGGTTCGTCGCTGGCGCAGCGAGCCCGAGAGGTAGTGGGCGAGGATCTCCAGCTCCGCGCCATCGGCATGCGCCAGCGTTTCGGCGAGCGCGGCCACCTTCGCCGTCCGTGATCCGGTTGCGGCCACCCGGGCCGAGGTCTGCACCACCTCGTCCAACAGCATGGCCCAACTATCGCTCACGGGTCCGACGCTCAGCCCTTGGTGATCCGCCCTTCCACGACCGGGTGCACCGGAGAGTTGGCGGCGACGTAGTCGATGCTGACCTGGAGCAGGTCGTCACCGGGCTGGGCGACGTTCGTGCCACTGGCGAAGACGGTGTAGCCGTCGCCGCCGGTGAACATGAAGTCGTTTGTCACCAATCGCACCGAGTCGCCGTCGGCGATCGGCGTCTGGGTGCCGCCGATCCCGTTCGGTGTCTTCCACATTCCCGTCACCTCAGGCGTGGTGCCGTTGCAGGCGAACGTGACCCGCAAGCCCGAGATCTGCGGCACTCGCCCGGTGGAGATCGCCGTATTGCACACCGGTGAGAACCCATTGAGGAAGGCCTGCCGCAGCTGGGCTCCGGTGAGCGTAAGGATCACTGTCCGGTTGCCGAATGGAAGCACGGCGAACATCTCGCCCCACGTGATCTCGCACGGCTGCTCACCGGCCGACGGTGGACTGCAGTCCACGTCCTTCCGCAGGCCCCCGGAGTTCGTGTAGGCGGCGTCGACGCCCGGGTACTTGGCACGCATCGCGTCGGCGATCAGGTTGCCCATTGCCGATTCCTTCAACCGGGCGGGGTCATCTCGCGTGATGTCGGCCACCTGGGTCCCGATCACCTTGTTGCGCAGCACGGCCGTCTGGGCGTTTGCGTCATCGATGATGGCCTTCACGTCTGCGCGCGAAGCCACGCCGATGTCCTTGGCCAGCCGGGTCGCCCCGCCCGCCCAGGAGACGTCACCGTGGCGCACCATCAACTGCAGGACCGAGTAGCTGGCACCGGCGTTGATGCCCTCTGTTACCAGGATCCTGCCGCGCATCAGGTTCGAGACGCGGTGGGTGTGGCCAACGATCATTGCGTCAACGGTCGTGCCCTGCAGCGCGTCGGCAATGCCAAGGATCGGGCCGTCCCAGGCGGTGGCCGGGGTGTTGCCGGCGGCGTTCGTGCCGAGGGCCGTGCCCTGGTGGATCACGACGATCTGCACCTTCACGCCGCGCTTGCGCAGCCGCTCGGATTCGGCCTTGATGCGCGGGGCCTCGCTCAGGAACGTCAGTCCTGCGGTGGCTCCGGCCGAAACCAGCTCCGGGGTTTCCTTCAGCTCCGCGCCGATCACACCGACCTTCACGCCGTTGACGGTGAAGACCTTGGACGGGGTCACCCAACTCGGCGTCTTACCCGTGGCTGTCTCGACGATGTTGGTTGCAAGGAACGGGAAGTGCGCCCGCGCCTGCTGCGCCTGCAGCCGGGCAACGCCGTAGTCGAACTCATGGTTGCCGTAGGACGTCGCGTCCAGGCCCCAGGCGTTCTCGACGTCGATGGCGGGCTTGTCCTGGAGCAGCGAGGAGTTCGCGGGTGACGCGCCGACGTTGTCACCGCCGGCGAGGATGAGCTCCTGGCCGGGCAGTTTGGCCGCCTCTTCGTCGAACATCGTCGCGAGCTGCGCGCCGCCGCCCACGGGTGTGTTGATCTTGTCGTAGGCGAGGGTGGTGGGGTCGAGCTGGCCGTGGAAGTCGTTCAACGCGACCACGTTCACCGGCGTGTACCGGGAGCCGCGTGCCACAACGCTGCGCAGGACTGTGCCCTGGCTGTACTGCGGCTCGGGGATACCGAGCAAGTACGACAGCGTCGGCGCAAGGTCGATTGAGCGGGCCTTCACCGATCCACGTCCCACGCCCTTGCCGCCGGCGAGGAAGGTCGCCCGCATGTTGGTGTTGCCGGCAAGGTTCTGCACGTCAGGCACGTAGCCGTGCTGTCCGAAGAAGTGGGACTGGGCGACGAGCGTGCCCGGTGTCGCGGCGTCGAACTGGTAGGGGACGGCGGCGAACACCACCAGGTCACCGGTGCGGGTCGGGTGCGCCATGTCGGCGGTCGAGTTGGGCCCGTTCGGGATGTAGCGGGACTCGGCCTTGGTGAAGGCGCGGTCGATCACCTTCCAGCCCTCCGGCTTGAGGTCGCCGGTCCAGTCGTTGGGGTCGCTCAAGGCGAGGAAGGCGGCCTTGATCTGCGCGACAGTGACCGCCTCGTCCTTGCCCGCGGCCACCTGGGTGAGCCCGGCGGCCTCGGGGTCGCGTCCGGCGAGGTTCAGGTAGATCTGGACGGTGCCGCCGGCCCAGCACGCCTTGGCCTTGCCGACGGTCTCGCCCGTAGCCAGGCGGCAGTTCGAGGTCTGCGGCTTGCTCAGCAGGCCCAGGTCGACCAGCACCTTGCTGGCGTCCACCGCAAGGAACTGTGGCGCGAACCCGTGGTCGGACGCGACAAAGGTGGTCGGGTTGTGCCCGACCAGCGAACGGGCCAGCTTGAGCGTCGCGTCTGCCCCGGCATAGGCCTGGCGCAGATAGCCCTCGCGGGCAGCCACCCGTCCGTCCTTGCCACCTTTGAGGTCGGCGTTGTCGTAGGCGGGGTTGGCGTGCCCGTTGGGCAGCTTCTTGGTCACCAGGCCGAGGAACTGGTGGGAGAACTCATCGGTCGTCGGGAAGCCGGCCAGCAGCAGGTCGGGACGGTAGTGCGTGCCGATGTACTTCAGGATCGGCCAGTGCGCGTTCGTCCAGGCAAGGCCCTGCTGCGCGTAGGTGTTCTCGGAGACGATGCCGGCCTCGCCGATGGCGAAGTCAGCTGCTGTCGCTGTCGGGAACTTCACCGCGATGAACTCGGCGAAGTCGGTGTAGCCGGAGTCGCCAGCCCAGTTCGGCCAGGTGGCGATCGCGCGGGTCACCGACGTGTGGAATAGCCGCACCCTCGACAGGTCGGGGCTGAGGGTCTCGACCTTCACCAGCATGCCCGCGGTCTTGCCGTCCAGGCTGCCGCCACTGATCTTCACCTTTACGTCGGCCCACTGGCCCTGCTTCAGGTTGCCGACGGCGTCCGCGCCGTTCTTCGCGTTGGCGAACAGCACGCGGTTGTAGCTGGTCTTGTTGTCGTCGGTGCTGTCGTAGACGTAGGCGTTGAGGCCGTACTTGTCCGTGCCGGCGTCCAGCACGCGCATCCGCAGCTGCTTTGGCGGGCTGTAGGAGATCGGCACGTTCGTCCAGCCGCTCGCCGGGGTGGGCGCGGCGCCCGCGAACGGATCCTGCCCGGCGTAGCCGTCCGGGTGGTCGAACTGGAGGCCGAGCGACTTGATCAGGTTCTCTTCGTCGAACAGCTGGGCGCCGTGGCTGTGGAAGACGAAGTTGGTCGTGACCCCCCTGCCGGAGTGGAAGGTCTGGTAGTCGACCGTGGGGCCGCTGATGGTGGCGTTCGCGCCGCCGGCCCACTCCACCTGGGCGACCTTCAGGCCACCGCGCTCTGCGGACTGGGCGATGGTCTCCACCTGCAGGGTGCCGGGGTCGAACGCGGCGTTGCGCGACGTGGCGAAGGGTGCGCCATTGGTGTGGAAAGTGTTGTTGGTGGAGCCGGCAACGCCCGGCCATGCGCCGGTTGCGAGGGTGTACCAGCCGGCGCCGGTGTTCGGGGGCGCCTGGGTGAGCAGGCCGTTGGCGCTGGCCTTCACGCCGTTGCGCAGCAGGCTGCGCATGGTCGGCATCTTCCCCTGCGCGGCGAAGCGTTGGACGAGGTCCTGGCGCATGCCGTCGGCGGCGAAGAAGACCGCCTTGTCGGTGCTGCCGGACGCCTTCCTCGCCGGCGCCACCTGCGGAGCCGGAGCCTGGGGCGCGGCGGCGGCCGGTGCCGGAGCCGCCCCGATCAGCCCCCCGATGGTGAGCAGTGCGACGGCGAGTGCGGCTGGACGATGAGCTGACACGAGACCTCCTGGGGGCGAGGGGGCGGACGGCCCCGATGCCGAACGGAACCCAACTTGGTGCGCGCCCCACAGGGCGGGCAATGCTTACCTTCACTTAGGACTAGGAATTGTCATCAGCGCGCGCTCCCTTGGTTCCCGCACCGGCTCGCCCGCCCTCCGCGCTCGGCCCTCCGCCCTCCGCGCTCCGCCCTCCCGAGACGCGCCCGTGCTCCCGGAATTCCGGGAGCGAGCGGACGTTTCGGGAGCGAACGCGCGGAACGGGGTGTCTGCGTCCGGAGTTACCGTTGCCCGGTGGACGAACCTCGCACCCGCACCTGGCGGCCGGACTGGCCGTGCCCGGTGGAGCAGGTGTGGGGGTCGTTCAAGCGCGGGGTCGCCGACCCCACCTACCGCGTCCACGGCGGGTTTCACTGGCGGGCGCTGAACAGCACAGCCGGACCGGCCACCCTGGCCGTGCGACCGCTGGACGCCGCCGGCTTGGTCGAGGCCCATGCCTGGGGACCGGGTGCCGAGGCCGTGCTTGACCTGCTTCCCGACCTGCTCGGCGCCGCCGACGATCCGTCCGGCTTCCAGCCGGCGAACCCGCTGCTGGCTGAGCTGCACCGGCTCCGTCCGCACTGGCGGCTGGGGCGCACGGCGGAGATCTGGGACGCCATCGTGCCGGTCGTGATCGAGCAGAAGGTCACCGGGCAGGAGGCGACCATCGGGATCCGGTCACTCCTGGCCCGCCATGGGCAGCCGGCCCCGGGCCCGGGCGCAGGGCTCGGGCTGCGCACCTTCCCCACGCCCGAGGTCATCCGCGTGATCCCGTCCTGGGAGTGGCTGGCGCTGCACATCGACCCGGCCCGCAGCCGCACCCTCGTCACCGCTGCCACGGTCGCCGACACCCTGGAACGCGTGCTGCCTGCCGAGCCCTCTCTGGCCGACGAGCGGTTACGCAGCCTTCCCGGCATCGGCATCTGGACCAGCGCTGAGATCCGGGCGCGGGCGCTCGGCGACGCGGACGCGGTCAGCTTCGGCGACTACCACGTAGCCAGGGACATCGGCTGGGCGCTGACCGGCGTCGAAGTGGACGACGACGGGCTGGCTGAACTGCTCGAGCCCTACCGTCCGCACCGGCTGCGGGTGCAGCGGCTGGTGATGTACGCCGGACTGCACCGTCCGCGGCGTGGCCCCCGGCTGGCCCCCCGCACGCACCTTCCGGCGAGGCGATCCCGCACCTAGGCTGACCACAAACGCTGACTTCACCCGAGGCGGCGTGGGGGAGATGGCGATGTCAGCAATGGTGCCGGCGGACGCCCGCGACCGGGCTTCGGTGGACGCGTTGGCCGGAGTGGCCAACGACCTTGCCGGGGAGTTCCGGTTGCAGCCGCTCCTCGAGCGCATCCTCCGTAGCGCTGTTGACCTGCTCGGGTGCCGCAGCGGCTCGCTGTGCCTTGTCGACCAGGTCAGCCACACCTACCGCAAGGAGATCGACCTCGACGCGGGCTGCCAGGCCGGCATGGTGTTCTCCTTGGAGGAGGGTGCAACTGGCGCCGTGGCCCGGGCGGGCAAGCCGGTGATCTTCGAGCGGTACTCGCAGGTGCCCAACGGCCACATCCGTCCGGTGGAGGACCGCTACCAGCGGGCCGTCATCGGCGTCCCGATCATGCTGCGCACCGACCTGATCGGCGCCTGCATCGTCTTCGCAGCTTCCGACACGCAGCGGTTCGACGCCGCAGACGCGCAGCTGCTGCAGCGGTTCGCCACACACGCAGCGATCGCGATCGCCAACTCCCGCCTGCACCAGGAGTCCAGTGAGCGCGCCAAGGCAGCAGCGGTCGCCGCCGAACGCGAGCGGGCCATGCTCGAGGTGCACGACAGCGTCGGACGCGGCCTCGCGACCATCGCCCTGCGCATCGCCGACGCCCACACCATCGCGAGCCACGGGGGTGACCCGCTGCCTGCGCTGACCCTCGCCCAGCAGGCAGCGCAGGAAGCCATGAACGAGGGCCGCCGCGCCATCTGGGGGCTCGGTCCTGCAGGGCTGGGCGCCCGTCCGCTCGACCAGAGCATCGGGCTCGAGCTGGAGTGGGTGCAGGCGACCTCCGAGCTCGTCCCGACCTTTCGGGTGTTCGGCGAGCAGCAGCCGCTGGCGCGCAACGTCGAGACCCAGGTGCTGCGGATCGTCCAGGAGTCACTGACCAACGTCGTCCAGCACGCCCGTGCGTCGATGGTGCGCGTGGGGCTTGTCTACGGATCAGAGGGCATCGCCGTGATCGTCGAGGACGACGGGTGCGGCTTCGACCCCGAAGCCGGCGGACGGCAGGGCGTCGGCCTCTCCGGCCTGGTGGCCCGTGCCGCGCAGGTGGGCGGGCGGGTCCGCATCGACTCCACGCCCGGCTGGGGCACCCGCATCCGGGCCGACCTGCCCTACCGGGCGGCGCTGAACGGCAACACGGAAGGCCCCCGGCTGCGTGTCGTCGTGGTGCATCAGGTGCCGGCCATGCGCACCGGGCTGGTGCGCCTGCTCGACCAGAGCGAGCCGGGGGTGCAGGTCGTGGCGGAGGTCGCCGAGTTCGGGCCGGCCGTCGAAGCCGTCCGACTGCTGCGGCCCGACGTTGTGCTGGCCGGCACCCGCGTCCATGACGCCACCGGCGCAGAACTCGTCGCCGGGCTCCGCGCCGCGTCGGCAGCAACCGGGGTGATCGGGGTGATCGACGCCGGGACGCCGGAGGCAGACCTGCGCGACTGGGCCGCCGCCGGCGTCCGTGGTTTCGTGCAGGCCGACGTGGACGCCACAACGCTCGGGCGCGTGGTGGTCGGGGTCGCCCGGGGCGACGTGCTGGTCTTCGGCGGGGTGCTGGCCCAGCTCGGCGGCATGCCGGCCGTGGGCGGCGACGGGCTCACCGGACGCGAGCATGAGGTGCGCCAACTGCTCGACCAGGGCTTGGCCGACAAGCAGATCGCCAGCCGGCTTGGCATCTCGGTGAAGACCGTGGAGAAGCACGTCAGCGCGATCCTGCGCAAGGGCGGTGTGCACTCCCGCACGGAGCTCCTCGCCCGCGTCTGACCCGGCGGAAAACGGGGACGGTTCTCATTCCCCGCCACGAACGGGAGAGCGCCGTCGTCCGAGCCTGGACGGGGCGCCGGGCCCGTTCCGTTTGGGGTGGCGGGTATTGAGAACCGTCCCCGTTTTTGGGCCACCCCCACGCAAGGGTGGCGGGGAATGAGAACCGTCCCCGATTTGCGCCACCCCCACGGGCGGCCCCCAGAGGGTGTGGGGGGATTACCCCATACCCCGGGCCGGTGGCCGTTCCTAGGGTGAGGCTCAATCTCAGACCAGAGGGGAGCAGCGGTGGCCGTCCGGACTCTTTCCGACATCCTCGCGCCCGCGTTCGAGCAGCGCTACGGAGTGCCAGCGATCAACATCGTCAACGACCTCACCATGGAGAACGTCCTCGCCGGCGCGGTGGAGGCCCGCTCGCCGGTGATCCTGCAGACGTCGGTGAAGACTGTCCGCTCTGTGGGCGTGAAGACCCTGTACGCGATGTGGCACGCCATGACCGCCGGCATCGAGGTGCCCTGCGCCCTCCACCTCGACCACTGCCCCGACCGCCAGGTGATCAGCGACTGCCTTGCCGCCGGCTGGAACTCGGTGCTCTTCGACGCGTCCCAGCTCGACGTGGCGGAGAACCAGCGCCAGACCGTCGAGGTCGTCGCAGAGGCCCGCCGCTACGGCGCGGACGTCGAGGGCGAGATCGAGTCCATCACCGGCCAGGAGGACGGCATCGGCTCCGACGAGGATTCCAAGCGCCAGGCCCTCGACGTCACGCTGCGCTACCTCGAGGCGACCAACGTGGACGTCTTCGCCCCGGCCATCGGCAACGCGCACGGTACCTACAAGCGGGCCCCGGTGCTCGACTTCCAACGGGTCTCCGACATCGTCGCTGCCCACCCGGTGCCGATCGCGCTGCACGGCGGCAGCGGCCTCAGCGACGACCAGTTCCGCGACTGCATCGGACGCGGCTGCGCCAAGGTCAACATCTCGACGGCGCTGAAGGAGACCTTCATGCGGTCGAGCCTCGCCTTCCTGAAGGACGCCGAGAGCAAGGGCAAGTGGGACCCGCCGTCGCTGTTCACCTCCGTCGGCGACGCCGTCCGGGACATGACAAGGCATTACGCCGACGTCTTCGGAAGCTCCGGCAAGGCCTGACATGCGGGCGCTCATCTTCGACTGCGACGGGGTGCTGGCGGACACCGAGAAGGACGGCCACCTGCCGGCGTTCAACGAGGCCTTCGCCGAGTTCGACCTGCCGATCCGCTGGGACGAGGCCACTTACGCGGAGAAGCTGAAGATCGGCGGCGGCAAGGAACGCATCGCCAGCGAGTTCGACGACGGCGCAGACCGCACCGACCTGATCAGGCAGCTGCACGCCCGCAAGACCCAGCTCTTCACCGAGCGGGTGGACGCGGGCCTGTTGCCCGGTCGCCCGGGCATCCACCGCCTGATCGGCGGCGTCCTCTCCGGCGGTTGGACGGTCGCCGTCGCGTCCACCTCTGCGGAGCCGTCGGTGCGCGCCGTGCTGGAGCACGCGGTGGGGACGGAAGTCGCTGGCCGCTGCCATGTGTTCGCCGGCGACATCGTCGCGAAGAAGAAGCCCGCACCCGACATCTACCTGAAGGTCCTCGACGACCTCGGCTTCGACCCGACCGGGTGTGTGGTCGTGGAGGACTCCGGCATCGGGGTGGCCGCTGCCCGCGGCGCCGGCCTCACCACCATCGTCACCGTCAGCGCCTTCACCGCCGACGACGACTTCACCGGCGCAGCCCTTGTGCTCAGCCACCTCGGCGATCCCGGCAACCCCCTCACCGTGATCTCCGCGCCGGCCGGCGTCCGCCCCGACGGCATGGTCACGGCGGACCACCTCGAACAACTGCTCGCAACCAACCAGGAGGAAACCAGATGAGTGGCTCCATCACCGACGTCGAGTTCGTCATGCGGAATCTCGCGGAGAACATCGTCGCCAACGAGACGTACTTCGGGGAGCTCGACGCCGTGGTGGGTGATGGCGATTTCGGCTACTCGCTCGCTCGCGGGTTCGAGATTGTCATCGAGAACTGGGACAGCTACGACCGTAGCGATCCCGGGGTGTTCGTCACCAAGATCGCCGCGGCCGTGTCGGCCCGCATCGGCGGCACGTCCGGCCCGATCTGGGGCACGGCGATGCTCCGGGCCGGCGTGCAGCTGAAGGAGCACCCGCGGATCGAGGGGACGGACGTCGTCCGCGCGCTGCGGGCGTCCATCGAGGGCATCAAGGCCCGTGGCCAGGCGGACGTGGGCGACAAGACCCTGCTGGACGCCCTGGTGCCGGCCACCGACACCCTCGAGGCGGAGCTGAATGCCGGCCACAGCGGTGGAGTAGCACTCGCTGCGATGGCCGTCACCGCCCGCAGTGCAGCTGATGCGACCAAGCCGATGCAGGCCATGCGTGGCCGGGCGGCCTACACCGGCGAACGCAGCATCGGGTCGGTCGACGCCGGCGCGATGGCGATCGCCGTCCTGCTCGAAGGCCTGGCTGAAGCCTGGCCCACCAACTAGCCGAACGACCAAGAAGACCCAAGGAAGGGAAGTCATGAAGAAGTTCGTCAATGATCCCAAGCAGTTCGTCCCCGAGATGCTCAAGGGCATCGCGCTGGCCAACCCGGAGACCATCAAGTACGTCCCCGAGTACAACCTGATCATGCGAGCCGATGCGCCCAGCCACGACAAGGTCAGCATCGTGCAGGGCTCGGGTTCGGGCCACGAGCCGGCCCACGTGATGGTGGTCGGTCCCGGCATGCTCGACGCCGCCTGCCCCGGTGACGTGTTCGCCGCCCCGCCGAGCGAATACGTCTACCAGACCGCGAAGCTCGTCGCGTCCGACAAGGGCGTCCTGCTGCTGGTGAACAACTACACCGGTGACCGGATGGCGTTCGAGATGGCGCAGGAACTGGCAGACGCTGACGGCATCAAGGTCGACACGCTGTTCATCAACGACGACGTCGCCGTGCAGGACTCCACCTGGACCGTCGGACGCCGCGGAGTGGCCGGCAACTTCTTCGTGATCAAGGCCGTCGGCGCCAAGTCCGAGCAGGGCGCCTCCCTCGAAGAGGTCAAGGCCATCGGCGAGAAGGTGAATGCGGTCACCCGCACCATGGGCATCGCGCTCACCGCCTGCACCCCGCCGGCCAAGGGCAGCCCGCTGTTCGAACTGGGCGATGACGAGATCGAGGTCGGCGTGGGCATCCACGGCGAGCCGGGACGCCGTCGCGCGAAGATGGTCAGCGCCAACGAGATCGTCGACGAACTGCTCGGCGCTGTCGTGCCCGACCTGCCCTACAGCTCAGGTGACCGGGTTGCCCTGATGATCAACGGCCTCGGCGGCACCCCGATCAGCGAGCTCTACCTGCTCTACGGCATCGCTGCGGAGAAGCTGGCCGCCCAGGGCATCACGGTGGCGAAGAGCTACGTCGGGGAGTACTGCACGAGCCTCGAGATGGCCGGCGCATCGCTGACCCTTGTGAAGCTGGACGACGAGATCGAGGCCCTCCTCGAAGCCCCGGCGTCCATCGTGAACCGCATCTTCTAGACCCACACGCAAACAAGCTGTGACTCTCTCGCCGATGTCGGCGAAAAAGTCACAGCTTGTGCGTTGGTGAGGGGCGTCAGGCCGAGAGACCCAGGGCCTGCGGCAGCACCGACAGCGGGACGGAGCCCAGGTTCAGCGCCCGGGAGTGGAAGTCCTTCAGGCTGAAGTCGGCCCCCTCCTTGGATTCGGCCTGGGCGCGGTAGGTCTCCCACAGCCGCTGTCCGATCTTGTAGGACGGCGCCTGCCCGGGCCAGCCGAGGTAGCGGTTCAGCTCGAACCGCAGGAACGCCTCGTCCATATTCACGTTGGCCCTGAAGCACTCCCAGGCCTTCGTCGCGTCCCACGTGCCCCCACCCCACTCCGCCGGCGCCGGCTTGCGGCAATGGACGCCGATGTCGAGCACCACCCGCGCCGCGCGCATCCGCTGGCCGTCGACCAGGCCGAGCCGATCGCCCAGCTCGTCCATGTAGCCGAACTCCTCCATCAGCCGCTCGGCGTACAACGCCCAACCCTCGCCATGGCCGGAACTCCAGCTCACCAGCCGGCGCCACGAGTTGAGTTGCTGGCGGTTCAGCACGGCCTGCGCGATCTGCAGGTGATGGCCCGGGACGCCCTCGTGGTAGACGGTGGTCTTCTCCCGCCAGGTGCTGAACTCCGTGACGCCAGGGGGCACCGACCACCACATCCGTCCTGGCCGGGTGAAGTCGTCCGACGGACCGGTGTAGTAGATGCCGCCGTTCTCCGACGGCGCGATCATGCACTCGATGGTGCGCATCTGTTCGGGGATGTCGAAGTGGACACCGTCGACGGCTGTGATCGCGTCGTCTGCCGTCGCCTGCATCCACTCCCGCAGCGCCTCCTTGCCGTGCAGGACGCGGGACGGGTCGCTCTCCAGCTTGGCGATCGCCTCGGCGATGGTCGCTCCCGGGCCGGCGATCTCCTTGACGATCCGGTCCTGCTCGGCTGCCATGCGGGCGAGCTCGTCCAGGCCCCACTCGTAGGTCTCGTCGAGGTCGACGGCAGCACCGACGAACTCCCGTGACCACAGCGCGTAACGGTCGCGGCCGACGGCGTCATCGGCCGGCGCCTTGGCCGCGAGCTCGTCGGTGAGGAACTCCACCAG
>JADGPA010000087.1 GCA_017882685.1 Propionibacteriaceae bacterium
GCGTACGGAGACCCGCACGGGATTTACCGAGCATGATGGGTAGTTCCTTTCGTTTGGTCGGCTCCGACACTGGATCCGACTGGTGTTGTTGGGGCGAGCCCCGGTTCCTGTTTCACGAGGTCTTTGTTGGGGTGGTAGCCGGGGCCGGTTTGACCCTTCGGGACTGCACCCAGTTCATGACGCTGCCGGCGATCACCGAGAGCACCAGCAGGACGCCGGTGATGATGCTGACAACGTCGGAGGTGATGTTCACCAGCTGCAGGGCCTTCGACAGCACGCCGATCAGCAGGACGCCGGCGACGACGCCGTGCAGCGCGCCGCGTCCACCGAAGACAGAGACGCCGCCGAGCACGACCGCAGCGATCACCTGCAGCTCCATGCCGGTGGCGTTGTCGCCGCGGGCGGAGGTGTAGTAGAGCGCGTAGTAGATGCCGGAAAGGGCTGCCATGAGGCCCGAGAGCACGAACAGGATCAGCCGGGTGCGTTCGGCGTCGACGCCGGAGAAGACGGCGGCGTCCTTGCTCAGGCCGATGGCGAACACACCGCGACCGAACGGGGTGAAGTGCACCATGACCGCGAAAGCGGCAAGGAGGACGACGAACAGGATCATCACGGTCGGGACTCCGGTGGTGCCGATCTTGGACTTGATCAGGATGGTCCACCACTTGTCGAAGCTGGTGATCGCTGTCGTACCCAGCAGCCCGACGGCGATGCCGCGGTAGAGCGCGAGGGTACCGATGGTCACGGCCAGGGCGGGTAGCCCGATCCGGGTGATCAGCAGGCCGTTGACCAGGCCACCGGCCGCGCCGACGAGCAGGGCGATCAGCGCTGCGACGGGGATGCCGAGCCCGGCCTGCGAGCACAGCCCGACGGTGACGCTGCTCAGGCCGACCATCGAGCCGACGGAGAGGTCGATGTCGCCGGTGATCATGACCGGCGCCATGGCGAGGGCGATGAACAGGAGCGGGGTGATGTCGAAGAGCAGGTATCCCATGGTGACCGGCGTTGCGAACTTCGGTACGCGCGCCGAGGCGGTGATGAGCACGACGACCAGCAGGAAGATGATCGCCATTTCACGCGTGAACAGGAGCCGGCGCCACGCCGGTCGGCCATGGTTGGCGTACGTGCGTTCGGCGGCGGCAGGCTCAGCCGCGGTAAGCAAGGTCATGCTGCGTCCCTCTCTGCCACGAGGCGTTTGGCCTGGCGGTTGGCCAGCACCCGGTCGAGGATGATGGCGCCGATGATGAGCGCGCCGGTTACGGCCCGTTGCCAGAAGTCGGGAATGCCGAGGATCGGAAGGCAACGGTTGATGGTGAGGAGCAGGTAGGCGCCGAAGACCGCGCCGAGGACGGTGCCGCTGCCGCCGACGATGGCGACACCGCCGATCACTGCCGCACCGATCGCCTGGAGTTCGAAGCCGTCACCCACCTGGGAGTTGATCGTCCCGTAGCGGGCTGCGAACAGCACCCCGCCGAGCCCGGACGCTGCACCACTGGCGACGAAGGCGATCAGGACCCGCTTGGTCTTGGCTAGGCCGTAGAGCTCAGCGGCATCGGGGTCGGAGCCGATCGCGTAGAACTCACGTCCCCCGCGGGTGTTGGCCATGTACCAGGCCACAACCACAAGGATCACAACGGCGATGATGGTCAGCACGGGGATGCTGAGGATCTGCTGGGTGCCCAGGTTGAGGAAATCGTCGGGCATGTCGGAGGCGTTGATCCGGTTGCTGCCGGTCCAGGCGACGTTGATGCCGCGGAACGCGTAGAGGGTGCCGAGGGTGATCACCATCGCCGGCACCTTGCCGAAAGCGATCAGCGCACCGTTGACGAGTCCGAGGAGGCCGCCGAAGCCGATTCCAACGAGGAACATCAGCGGCACGGGGAAGCCGGGGAACGCAACGAAGAGGGTGCCGACCAGGTAGGCGCTGAGCCCGACGATCGAGCCGACCGACAGGTCCACGCTGCGGGTGATGATCACAACGGCCTGGCCGATCGCGACAACTGCGACGATCGATGGCGTCAGCAGCAGGTCGCGCCAGCCGTCCGAGCTGAAGAGGAACCCGGGGTTCTTGAAAGTGGTTGCAAGCACGACGAGCGCAAGGGCAAGGAAGATCCCGGTCTCACGGGAGCTGACGAGTGACCACAACCGTGAGCCGAGGCCGACCCGGTCCGTTGTGGCGGTAGCGGCGCTCATGCGACTTCCTCGGATGCGTGGGTGGCTGCGAACATCACGTTCTCCGCGGTCGCATCTACCCGGTCGATGGTTGCGGTCAGGTGGCCTTCCCGCATGACGAGCACACGGTCGGCCATGCCCAGCACTTCGGGCAGTTCTGAGGAGATCATCAGGATGGCGAGGCCCAGGCCGGCCAGCTCGGACATCATCCGGTGCACTTCGGATTTGGTGCCCACGTCGATGCCGCGGGTGGGTTCGTCGATGATCAGCACCTTGGGGTTGGCAGCCAGCCACTTGGCCAGCACCACCTTCTGCTGGTTGCCTCCCGACAGCGTGCCGACCACAGAGTCCAGCGCTGCGGTCTTGACCTCGAGCTTGCGCGCCCAGATCTGGGCTTCGGTGTTCTCACGCCGGACGGTGACCAGTCCGAAGCGGGTCAGGGTGTCACGGATCGCGTCGGTGATGTTGCTGGCGACTGTCGCGTCAACAACGAGGCCCTGCTTGCGCCGGTCCTCCGGGACGAGCGCGACGCCGGCCTTCATGGCGATGCTCGGGCTGCGTCCGGCGAGCAACTTGGAGTCAACGGAGACGGTGCCGCTCGCGTAGGGGTCGACACCGAAGATCGCCCGGGCCACCTCGCTGCGGCCGGCCCCGACCAGGCCGGCAAGGGCGACGATCTCGCCCGAGCGGACGGTGAAGCTGATGTCGTGGAAGACGCCGGGCTGGGTGAGGTTGGTGACCTCGAGCAGCGGGCGTCCGACCTCCGCCACCTGCTTGGGGAACAACTCCTTGACGTCGCGGCCCACCATGCGGCGCACGATCTCTGCGACGGAGGTGTCGACGATCGCGTCGGTGGAGATGTAGGTGCCGTCGCGCATCACCGTGACGGTGTCGCAGAGGGCGAAGACCTCGTCGAAGCGGTGGCTGATGAACATCAGCGCCCTGCCCTCGTCGCGCAGGCTGCGGGCGACGGCGAACAGCCGGTCCACCTCGACGCCCGAAAGGGCGGCGGTGGGCTCGTCCATGATCAGGGCCCGGGCGTCCAGGGAGATGGCCTTGGCGATCTCGATGATCTGCTGGTCGGCGATCGAGAGGCCCTCGGCGGGACGGTCGGGGTCGATCCGGACGCCGAGGCGCTCCATCAGCTGGAGCACTTCTGCACGCATCGCGGCTTTGTCGATGCGGCCGAAGCGGCCGGTGGGCTGGCGTCCCATGAAGACGTTCTCTGTGACCGAGAGGTCGGGGAAGAGGGTCGGCTCCTGGTAGATCACCGCGATGCCGGCGGACTTGGCCTCGGCCGTGGTGCGGAAGTCCACAGCCTTGCCGTCGAACTGGAAGGTGCCGGTGTCGCGCTGGTACAGCCCGGCCATGATCTTCACGAGCGTGGACTTGCCGGCGCCGTTCTCACCGACCACAGCGTGGATGGAGTGGGCGCGCAGGGCCAGGTCGGCATTGCGCAGCGCCACCACTGCCCCGAAGCTCTTGGACACTCCCTTGAGTTCGAGTACCGGGGTCGCGTCGTTGCTTTGCACCGGGCCTCCATTTGTGTTGAAACGTTCCATACGAACGATTCAAGACACTACGGATCAGCAGGCTTGCTGTCAACCCTTTCGGGCCTTGCGACGCTGTGTCGAACGGCGCACAACCAGCTGCGGAGTGAACCGGATCGATTCGTGGCGGTGGGGTGCGGACCCGTCCGCAGCCTCGATCTCGCCCACCAGCAATTCAGCGGACTTGCGGCCGATGTCCTCGCGGGGCTGACGCACGGAGGACAGCGGGACGGCGGCAGCCGCGGCAAAGGCGATGTCGTCGTAGCCGATGATCGCCATGTCCTCAGGTACGCGCAGGCCAGCGGTGACGAAGCCCTGCAGCAGCCCGATCGCGATCAGGTCGTTGGCTGCGAAGACCGCCGTGGGCCGTTCAGGCTCGGGCAGCGCCGCGATCTCCCCGGCGCTGCTCACTCCCGCCTCCAGACTGGTGGTCGGCGTGCTCACCACCAGGAGGGACGCGTCCCCGCCGGCCTGTTCCACGGCCAGCTCTGCGCCGCGGCGCCGGTCCCGGACCTGGGCGAGCACACTCGGGCCGCCGACGAAAGCGAGGCGCCGGTGGCCCTGGTCAAGCAGGTGCTGTCCGGCGAGGCGTCCGCCGGCGACGTCGTCGACGCCGACAGAGCAGTAGTCGGTGCCGTTGCCTGCGCGGTCGACGATCACGACCGGGATGCCGCGCTGGCGCAGCCGGTGCACCCACTCGGCGCTGTCGCCGATAGGCGCGAACAGCACCCCCCCGACCCGTTGCTGCTCGAAGCGTTCGAGCAGGGTCAGTTCCCGGTCCAGGTTCGAGTCACTGTTGCCCACCTGCACCGAGTACTGCCCGGAGTAGAGCAGGTCCTCCGCGCCCTTGACGACGTCGGTGAAGAACGGGTTGGCGATATCCATGACCACCATGCCGATCGAGCGGCTGCGTCCTGCCCGGAGCTGGCGGGCGGATTCGTTGGGCACCCAGCCGAGCTTGTCGATGGCCTGCTCCACGCGTTGCCGGGTGGCCTCGGAGACGCGGTCGGGGGAATTCATTACGTTGGAGACAGTGCCCACAGACACCTTCGCGAGCACAGCGACATCACGCATACTCACCGAGCTCTTCGGTCCCATGACTCTCCCAGTCCGTCGTTGGTCACGATT
Organism: Propionibacteriaceae bacterium; assembly: GCA_017882685.1. GTDB lineage: Bacteria > Actinomycetota > Actinomycetes > Propionibacteriales > Propionibacteriaceae > Propionicimonas. Next base: position 4,851 of record JADGPA010000087.1, read on the forward strand.
AGATCACAAAATCGATTCATTGAACCGTCTCAGTTGTGATCCGATCGTTATCTTCGCCAGGCCCGAAGTGGGGACGGTTCCCATCCCGGTTCACCAAGCCGGTCCGGCTCGAATCGGGGACGGTTCCTCTTCCCGTTCAGCTGCGGGTCGAAGTCTGACAACTCGGAACGGCGGGGTGCGGACGGGGTGACTCGATAGAGTTGCCCGGTCCTCGAACCCAGGAGTGCCCGTGTCGGATCTCGCCAGCACCGCATCGTCCATCTACACCCAGGCCCTCGGGGTGATCGAGGCCGTCGAGCCCCGCATCGCCGCGGCCACGCGCGCCGAACTCGCCGACCAGCGGGCGTCGCTGAAGCTGATCGCCAGCGAGAACTATGCGTCCCTGCCCGTGCTGATGACCATGGGTACCTGGTTGAGCGACAAGTATGCCGAGGGCACCGTCGGGCACCGTTTCTACGCGGGATGTGCGAACATCGACACCGTCGAATCGGTCGCTGCCGAGCACGCCAGGGAACTCTTCGGCGCCGAGTACGCCTACGTACAGCCCCACTCCGGCATCGACGCCAACCTTGTGGCCTACTGGGCGATCCTCTCCCACCGGGTCGAGACGCCGACGCTGGAACGCCTCGGCGCCAAGACGGTCAACGACCTCACCGAGGACGACTGGGAGAGCCTGCGGGCCACATTCAACGCCCAGCGCGTGATGGGCATGAGCCTTGACGCCGGCGGCCACCTCACCCATGGCTTCCGCCACAACATCTCCGGCAAGATGTTCCGCCAGCACTCCTATGGCACGAACCCGGAGAGCGGCCTGATCGACTACGACAAGCTGCTGGCCGACGCACGCGAGTTCAAGCCGCTGATCCTCGTCGCCGGCTACTCGGCCTACCCGCGCCGGGTGGACTTCGCGAAGATGCGCGACATCGCCGACGCCGTGGGTGCCACCCTCTTCGTCGACATGGCGCACTTCGCCGGCCTTGTGGCGGGCAAGGTATTCACCGGCGAGGAGAACCCGATCCCCTACGCCGACGTCGTCGCGACAACCACCCACAAGTCGCTGCGCGGCCCTCGCGGGGGCCTGGTCCTGGCGACGCAGGAGTACGCCTCCGCCGTCGACCGTGGCTGCCCGATGGTGCTGGGTGGTCCGCTCGGCCACGTGATGGCTGCCAAGGCCGTCGCCCTCGCCGAAGCACGCCAGCCCGCCTTCCAGGCGTACGCCCAAGCCGTGGCAGACAACGCCAAGACTCTTGCGGAAGGCCTGCTGAAGCGCGGCGTCACCCTGGTGACCGGCGGCACCGACAACCACCTGGTGCTGCTCGACGTCAGCTCCTTCGGCCTCACCGGACGGCAGGCTGAGTCGGCCCTGCTCGATTCGGGCATCGTCACCAACCGCAACTCGGTGCCGAACGACCCCAACGGCGCCTGGTACACCACCGGCGTCCGCATCGGGACGCCGGCGCTGACCACCCGCGGCTTCGGCGCGGCCGAGTTCGATCGGGTGGCAGAGCTGATCACCAACGTGCTGAAGAACACCACGCCGGTCGCAACCGCTGCCGGCTCACCCGGCAAGGCGAAGTACATCCTCGCCGCAGGGACGGCCGAACGTACCCACGCCGCTGCCGCCGAACTGCTGGACGCGTACCCGCTGTACCCGGGCCTGGAGCTCTAGCCGCCACGATTTGGACAATGGGGACAGTTCGAGACGGCTGATCCGCCCGAAGGCTTGAACCGTCCCCATCGGTCGAGGCGACGTACACAATCGCTGCCGCAGCCGGGGCTCTGCCTCGACGCAGGTCTGTGTCGTGTCAACGGCTGGTGACGGTCATCGCGGCCCGATCGCTCAACGCTTCCGGCGGGGTGAACGACAAGCCCACTACCAGGTCGGGGTAAGGCAGACCTTCTTCGCCGAAGTACTGAAAGTCTTCTCTACTGCGTCGCCGCCAAGGTCCTGAACGAGTGCTCCATTGATGAACGCTCCATAACACGGCGCAGTCGGTTTGGCATCGATATCAGACACGGTATTGAAGCGCACATACGAGGTGTCCCTGCTCTGGGTGAAGGACTTCATGTTCTTCACCGAGTACGTCGACTTGAACGTCGCCTGATTCCGATCCGAGCACGTTGGCCAGAAGCCCACCCCCACCGAGAAGGGCACCCCGACGGAGAAGCTTGGATTCAGATTGCAGGAGTACCCGGTCCAGTGCTGCGCCACTGTCAGGCCGTCAGCCGTCCCGGCGCTGTAGCACCCGGAGTAGGACGAGTAGTTCTTGTAGGTGACGACCAGGTTCGGCTTGGCGACGGTCGGCTGTGAGATGACGTACTTGATGTGGGTCGCTCCCGACCAGAGAATGCTCTGCTTCACGGTGGTGTATGTGACCTTGCCGGTCAAAGCGAAGTACACACATGTACCCAGCGATGGAATGGTCGACGACCATGAAAGGCTGAACGAGTCCGATTGTGCTCCGGGGGCGGACGCCGGAGGAGCAGTTGGGACCAAGAACGAGGCCCCCACCCCGGCGATCGTCGCAGCTTCGGCAGCGAACCGACAAATGATCCAGCTGGTGGGCGATGGTTGCGACGCGAGCATGGGAAACTCCAACGAAAGAGGCGATCGTTGGCAGCCTGGACCGGGAGGACGAGATGGCCGAGAAGCGGACGCGGGAGGCCTACATCCTCGACCGGCTGGCCCGCGACGGCAGCCTTTCGGTATCCGCGCTCTCCCACGACCTCGGCGTCTCCGAGGTGACGGTCCGCGCGAACCTGCGCGACCTCGAGGGACGCGGCCTGCTGTCGCGCACCCACGGCGGCGCACAGGCCAGCAGCTTCGGTTCGGTGCTTGAACGCCAGCGCCACAACGCACCCGAGAAGGAACGCATCGCCCAGGCCGCAGCTGCCCTGGTCGCCGACGGCGACTCCATCATGATCGAGGCCGGCACCACCACAGCGGCTGTGATCCGCCACCTGACCGGACGCACCGGGGTGCAGGTGGTCACCAACTCAACGCTGGCCTTCGCGGCAGCCCGGCTCAACCCTGCGCTGCGGCTGCTCCTCACCGGCGGACAGTTCCACGCCGAGTCCGAATCGCTGGTGGGCTACGGCGCGCTGCGCACAGTCGCCGACTTCAACGTGCGGCGGGCGTTCATCGGCACCGACGGCTTCACCGCGGAGCGTGGCCTCACCACCCAGTTCGCAGACGGCGCGGACGTGATCCGGGCCATGCACGCCCGCGCCGAGGAGACCTGGCTGCTGGCAGACTCCTCCAAGTACGGACGGGCCGGCTTCGTCACCGTCCTGCCGTTGCCGGAGCTCACCGGCGTGATCACCGACGCCGGGATCGGCGAGGAGTCCGCGGAGGCCCTGCGGGACGCCGGCATCCAGGTCGTCCTCGCCTGATCTCGCGATTGGTTCCTCGCCCCGGCGAAACAATCAGCGGCTGAACAGCGATCCCTGCACGGTCGTGACGAAGTTCGCCAGTGACGCGCCCAGGTCCTTCAGCTGCCAGCCCTCCGGCCCGTGGTACCAGTCCAGGTCGGTGGAGTCGTCCTCTGCGTCGTCGTCTGCCGCAGCGACGGCCTGTAGCCACCGGTCCTTGCCGCCGATCACGATGGCGTAGGGAAGGATCGACGACAGCTGCGCGAGTCCCTTGCCGGCCGGCAGCGTGTCCACCGGCTGGGTGAGCAGGCTGCCGCGCAGCGCGTCCAGCCCACCGAGGACTGCTGTGCCGGACGCCGTCCGGGCCGGCATCTCCTGCGCGACGAACAGCACGCCGAGCGCGAGGGCAACCAGCGCGAGGCCCGCAAGGCCGAAGTGGGTGAAGGCCGCCAGCAGCACGGTGATCACCACGGCTGCACCGAGGGCGACCCAGCCGATGAGGCTCCAGCGGTTGCGGGTGGCATCGGGACGCCGGGCGAACCAGCCGCGGGCAACGACTTCGTCGTACAGCTCGGACTGGATCTTCCCGATCACTGCCGCGACGCTGCCGGCGAGGTTGGACACCTTCACCGGTTCGCCCTGCACCGGCGCGACAGCATCAAGCAGGGTGTGCTCGTAGGCCAGCAGCGGGTCGCTGCTGGTGAGGCGGGCGAACGTCCACTCGGTGGGCGCGTGCGGCGATGCCGGGGCCAGCTCCGTGATCCGCAAGTGGCCGCGGACGGACAGGTCGAGCAGGGTCGCGGTCACGTCGATCGGGTCGACCCGCTCGTCCACGACCGTGCCGACCTCGCCGGGACGGATGCCGTCCAGCACCCGGAACTCGCTCTGGTTGGGCCCGATCGGGTGGAACTCGGCCACAGGGGTCGGCGCCAGGCCGACGCCGGAGTCACTGCCGAGGCGACGGTGCGCAGCCCACAGGGCGAGGCCACCGAGCAAGAGCAGGCCGGCGGCGATTCCCAGCGGGAGCGGCTCGGCGGAGAACGCGCGATCCAGCGTCCACACCTCGCGCAGGTCCTGGTTCACCGCGACGGCGCTCGTGGGGAAGCGGACGATGGCGACGACCACTTCACCCGCGGCCCGCGCCTCGTCGTGGAAGATGGGGCTGCGAGCCGTGGCGGTGCCACCGCCGTAGTAGGTGCAGGTTCCGGGGGTGTCCGGAGCGCCGGCCGCGCAGTCCACCGAGGTGAACAGGGCTGGCACGGCGACAGTGGCGTCGAAGGTCACCACCGGCAGGTTCAGGCCCTGCAGCAGCGGCCACTGGACGGTGGTGGTGTCGCCGTCCGTGGCGATCGCCGCACCGTGCACGACGTAGCTGAGCACCACCGGGTCGGTCGCGCCGGCGCTGGGAATGCTGAGCGTGGTGGACCGCGGGCCGACGGTGGTCTTCACGTCGAGGGCCCTGGTGCCGGCCGTGGCCGTGACATCGGTGATCTGGTAGCGGTACTCCATGTTGTCGCGTGTGCGCGTGACGGTGCTGAGGCGCTGCTCGATCGCGTCGGGAGCACCGCCGCCGAAGGTCATCGTCGCCTTCACGGCGAGGGTGCCGTCAGCATTGATCGTTGCGGCGACGGCGTAGGTCTTCACCGCATCAGCAGCCCGTGCCGTCGGCGCGAGGAAAGCCAGCAGCCCTAGGGCGAGGGCGGCGATCGCCGCAAGCCGTTGACGACCGGTCACATTCGATGCCATTCCGGCTCCTGTTCGCTGGCGCAAAGGTCAGTGCACTCCCGCCGCACGGCCTTGGCCGAGCAGGCAGGACACACACTAGTGCCGCTGCGCCCCCGCACCAGAGGGGCGGGCGCCGATTCCGGGCCCGGGTTTTGTGCGCAGCGGCCGGGTACTGCCGCTGGGGCCCGGGTTGCAACTAGGCTGCCCGCGTGACGCAGCAGTGGGGGACGCAGGGCCAGCAACCCGGCCAGGGCGGTCAGCAGTGGGGGCAGCCGGGCTGGAACCGGCCGACACAGGCATGGGGTGCACCGGTGGCCGGACAGCCGCTGTACCCCCAACAGGCACCCGCCGGCTACCCGCCGGCGCAGGCGCCCTACCCGCAGACCGCGGCCTACCCACAGCAGCAGTTCGGTCAGCCCGCCTACGGCCAGCCCGGCGGTTTTCCGCCGGCGAACCGTCCGCCGGCACCGGGCGGACCCCGCCGCGGCAACCCGCTACGCACCCTGCTGCTGGGCGTCGTGCTCGTCGTCGGCATCGGCTTCTTCGGGATCGCGTTGGTGCAGTACCTCGGCGGCGGGAGCGACGGACCCCTGTCAGGGCCTACGGCCGGTCAGACGGTCGAGCCGCCAGTCGTCGTCCCTGCGCCGGACTTCTCGCCGCCCGCAGTGCCGCAGCCGGAGACCTACGGCGAGGCCACCGACTGGCTCACCAGCAACAAGGTGTATGACCAGACCGCACCGATCCCCACCAATTGCGCAGTGCCCCGCATCGACATGACCACGGCTTCGGTGACGGAACTCACCGACCACCTCAATGAGCTGACCGCCTGCCTGTGGCGGGTGTGGTCGGGCCCGCTGCAAACGGCCGGCTACACGCTCCCGCGTCCGCCGGTGACGGTGTACACCGAGCCGATCACAACCGGCTGCGGCTCGCTGGACGAGGTGAACGCGGTCTATTGCGCCGCTGACCAGCACATCTACTACGCCAAGCCGCTGTACAAGATCTTCCCCGCCGACCAGCAGAAGGCGCCGTTCGTCGTCGAGGCGGTGCTCGCCCACGAGTTCGGCCACACCATCCAGGCACGCACCGGCATCCTGATCTCCTCCATGGCCTGGGAGCAGAAGGCGTCCGCTAGCGAGGCAAAGGTGTACTCGCGTCGCCTCGAGGTTCAGGCCGACTGCTTCTCCGGCATGTTCACCGTCGCCGTCGGCGGGGCGTCCGGGTTGAGCAACAACGACCTGGCGAACCTGCAGGACGTCATGTACAACCTCGGCGACGACGTACTCACCGGCAAGGCCAACTATGACGGCGACCACGGGCTGGGCAAGTCCCGCAAGAAGTGGTTCACCACCGGCCAGCAGAACACGCTGATGGGAAAGTGCAACACCTACACCGCATCCGAGAGCGCGGTGCGCTGAGCGGAGATCAGCCTTCGCTGACCAGCGCCGTCGCAATGGCGGCAAGGCCTTCTCCGCGTCCGGTGAGGCCGAGCCCGTCGGTGGTGGTGGCCGAGATGCTCACCGGAGCCCCGACGGCTGCCGACAGCACTGCTTCCGCCTCGCCCCTGCGTTCGGCCAGCCGCGGACGGTTGCCGATCACCTGGACGGCCACGTTCAGCACCCGGAAACCGGCAGAGTTCAGCAAGGAGACCGTCTCGGTGAGGAACGCCGCGCCGCTGGCCCCCGACCACTCCGGCCGACTGGTGCCGAAATTGCTACCGAGATCGCCGAGGCCCGCGGCCGACAGTAGGGCGTCACATGCAGCGTGCGCAGCCACGTCCCCGTCGGAATGCCCGGCGAGCCCGACCGACTCATCAGGGAAGCTGAGGCCGGCGAGCATCATCGGGACGCCGGCAGCATAGGCGTGCACGTCGGTACCGAGGCCGACCCTCACTTGCCGCTCTCCGGGTGCCACTGCCGCCAGAACCGTCGCCCGGAGTGGTGCCCGAGGCTTGCGCGCACCCGCCAAAGCGCCCTCGCGATGGTGAGGTCGGCCGGCTCGGTGATCTTCATCCCCATCCGGGATCCCGGCACGAGGGTCACCTTGTGGCCGTTCTTCTCACAACAGGTGACGTCGTCAGTGAAGTCCTGCGCCTCTGCTGCCATGCGGTCGTGACTGTCCAGCAGGACCTGGAGGTCGAACCCCTGGGGAGTCTGGATCGCGCGAAGCTGCGAGCGGTCGAAGGCGGAGTTCTCGCTCTCATCGCCATTCGGCACGATGCGCATGCTGTCGGTGACCGGCACGGCAGGGGCGACGGCGGGCGATCCCGCCCTGACGGCCTGAATCACACCCTCGATCACGTTGGCGGGCATCATCGGACGGACCGCGTCGTGAACAAGGATGACCTTCGCCTGCGACAACCGCGGGTGGTTGCGCACGACTTCGAGGCCCTTGGCCACGGACCGCTGCCGGGTGTCCCCTCCGGGTGTCGTGATCACCGGGATCGGTGATCCCATCAGGGCGGCCCGGAAGACATGCGAGATCTTGCCGTTGATCACGACGACAGCGTCCGTGCACCCGCCTGCCGCGAGGCCTTCGACAGCCATGCCGACCACCGCGCGGCCGAGGATCCTGAGGCTCGGCTTCGGCTTGGTTCCGCCGAAACGGCGACCCAAACCGGCAGCGACAACGATGGCCACCACTGGTTCCGACATGTCCCCAATCATGCCAGACCGAACGGCAGCTCCTGACGCTGGTGGCGGTCTCGCGCGAAGTGAGGAGCCGGGCTAGCGGGACCGGGCGCCGCGGGCACTGGCCGAGTGCCGGCGAAGCACCTCCGCTGCGAGTTCTGCGTCAAGCACGGCGATGTCGATGAGTCCGGACCGAAGGCCTGCGAGCACACCACGAGCCTTGCCAACCCCCCCGGCGAGCCCGACGACCGTAGGGATCCGGCGCAGGTCCTCGACGCCGACCCCGATGACCCGGCTCGCAGTGGGCCCGGTAAGGGCAACTCCCTCTTCGTCGAAGAAACGCCCGCAGAAGTCGCCAGCCGGATCCGCCGCACGCACGAGTCCGACCTCCTCGGGCGTGAGCCGCATCGCTGCAAGCAGCTGTTCACTGCTTCCGCCCGGCACACCCACCGCACCGATGCCGGCCCAGGCCGTGTCCACGGTGGTGGAGAGTTCGAGCGCCCTGCGAACCGACGACTCCCTCAGAATCGCTGCGCAGGTCTGCGGCGACTCGACGATCGCCGGTGCATCGATCCGACGCGCCCGAACGCCGAGCTTCTGGGCGAGGGTCGACAAGGACGTTGTGCCAGACGGGGCCGCCTCGAGGGCTGACATGCCGCCAACCAGGGGCAGCAACTCCAGCTCCGGGGACGCCGCCTGCGGCTCGATGGCCTCCACGAGCCGACCGATCGTGGCACCCCAGCTCAAGCCGATGCGCCGCATCGACGAGAGCCTGTCGGCAAAGAGCTGTGCACCGAGTTTGGCCACCACCCCCATCGGTCCCACCCCTGGTGCGCCGGTGCCCACCCACGCGCCAGCAAGGCCGAAGGCGCGCTCGAGCCGTGTTTCGAGCTGCGTCGCCCGGTCCACCTGCAGCCGCGGGTCGTGGATGAGGATCCGGACGACCCCCGCCTCACGAGCAGCGGAGAGCGTCCGGGAAACCGACGACTCGGAGATGCCCAGCGCCTGCGCTACTCCGCGCTGGGAACGTCCTTCTTCGTAGTACATCCGCGCAGCGGCGATGACGAGGTCGAGCGATCGTGTTGCCGGCACCTTCCCCACCCCCGCTCTTCGAACCAACTCCACAACACACTCTGACCAGGCGATGCTGCCTTCCGGCGAGCCGGATCAGGCCAACAGCAGCACCGGGTCCGCCAGGAACGTCTGCATCGCATCAAGGGCGCGGGCGGCGTCAGCACCATCAGCCACCCGGTGGTCAACCGTGAGTCCCGCCTCGCAGGCTATCTGCACCGCCAGTTCCCCGCTGGAATCGACCGTCGGACGGCGTCCAACGGTGCCGAGCGAAATGGCTGTGGCCTGCGGCGGCGTCAGCAGCGCATTGAACCGCTCGACACCCATCCCGCCGAGGTTCGACACCGTTCCGGTGGCACCGGAGAACAGGTTGGGGTCGGTTTCCCCCCGCTTGATCGCTTCGGCCACGTCCCGCACCGTGCGATCGAGCTCAGGAAGAGTCATCCGGTCCGGCTCGGCGAGCACCGGTGCAAGGAGGCCCCGAGGCGTGTCCACGGCAAGCGCTATCCCGACCGCAGTGTTGACCTGGATACCGTTACCCACCCAGTAGCCGTTGAGCTGCGGGAACTCCCTCAGCACGAGCGCATAGGCCCGGACGAAGATGGAGGTCCAGCTGACACCCTTGAGCGAGGTCTCCCGTGACCTGGCCAGACGGCCGAGATCGAGAGCCCGGTACACGGTGAATTGAGGAATCGCTGCGCTCGCGACCATCACGTTGGCGGTCGCCACCCGAAGGCGGCGGGTGCGGTCGTCGCCGAACAGCCCAGCGATGCCTGCCCGGGCAGCGACCGGCGCGGCAGGTAGAGGCGCAGGCGCTACGGGAACCTGCGGGCGGAGCTCACGCTCGGCGATGGCGTCCCGGACATCGCGGGCCCGAATGGTGTGCGCTGCGCCCGTCGCGGCAACAGAGCTCAGATCGATGCCGGCCTCCGCGGCAATCCGACGAGCCAACGGCACAGCCCTGACCAGCCCGTCATTGGTAGCCGGAGTTGCCGCGACCTCGACGGCCGGGGACGGTGCGGACGTGGTAGCCGCGGGCGGCTCGTCCGGTGGCGTGGCGAAAAGGTCGCCCAGCAGGTCCTCAGCCTCGGTCTGGAGATAGGCCATCGGCTGTCCCACGTCGAGCTGGGCGCCCTCCTCAGCGACGATCTCCTCGATCACGCCAGGGAAGGTGGCCTCCACTTCCATGTCGACCTTGTCGGTCGTGACAACGACGAGAGCATCACCGTCACGAACCTCGTCGCCGACGCTCACCAGCCACTCGACGACGGTTCCGAACTCCATCGTCATCGACATCTTCGGCATGTTCAGCGGAACCCTTGGCATGGCCTATCACCACTCCTGAACGAGCGCTGTGGCCTCGCGCACGATGTCTTCGACCTGAGGCACGCTCGCGTGCTCGAGCTTGGGGTTGTACGGAATCGGGGTGTCGAGCCCGCACAGTCGCCGGACCGGTGCCTGGAGTGCGCCGAAGGCCCTCGACTCGGTGATGGTTGCTGCTACCTCGGCCATGAAGCCGCCGAACTTGACCGCCTCCTGAACCAGCAGGACGCGGCCGGTCTTCTCCACGGAAGACAGGATGAGTTCGGTGTCCAGGGGACGGATCGTCCTCGGATCGATCACCTCGACGCTGATGCCCGCCTCGGCCAGCCGCTCGGCAGCTTCGATGGAGCGCTGCACCTCAACGGAGGTGGCAACGATGGTCAGGTCGGTGCCCTCTCGCTCGATCCGTCCCACGCCCAGTCGAACCTCCGGGAAGATCGCCGGCACCTGGAAGCTCTGCTTGTAGAGCAGCTTGTGCTCGAGCACGATCACCGGGTTCGGGTCCTTGATGGCCGCCAGCAGCAGCGAGCCAGCATCGGTTGCGTTCGACGGCATCACGACCTTGAGTCCCGGGACGTGGGCGAACCACGCCTCGAGGGACTGGCTGTGCTGGGCGGCAGCGCCCGTGCCTGAACCGCCGGGAGCGCGGATCACCAGCGGAACGCTGGCCTGCCCGCCCACCATGAAATGGATCTTCGCCGCCTGGTTCACGATCTGGTCCATCGCCTGGCAGGCAAAGTCGGAGAACTGGATCTCGACGATCGGCCGCATGCCGGTGAGGGCCGCGCCCACCCCCATGCCGACAATGCCGAGTTCGGAGATGGTCGTGTCGCGCACACGCTCGGTACCGAAGCGCTTGTAGAGGTCATTCTCCACGCCGAACGCACCGCCATAGATGCCGACATCCTCACCCATCAGGAAGACGCGGTCGTCGTTCGTCATGGCGATCGCCATGGCTTCACGAATCGCCTCGGCGTAGGTCATGGTTCGCATCTCACTCATGCCTGCTCCTCCGCGGCCTGCTCGTCGACCGGCGCATACACGCCTGCCAGCATCGATTCGACCGTCGGCTCGGCCCCCTGGGTGCCGAAGACAACCGCGTCCCTGATCTCCTGCCGGACCGCGGCCTGGATGGCCTCGACGTCCGCCTTGGTGAGCGTCCCAGCCTCCAGCGCTTCGCCGGAGTACCGCGCGATCGGATCACGGTCCCGCCACTGGGCGATCTCGTCCTTACTGCGGTACAGGTTCTTGTCCGATTTCGAATGGCCACGCCAGCGGTACGTGACCGCGTCGACGAAGCTCGGGCCCGCGCCGGCCCGTGCGCGCTCGACCGCACGACCGACCGCTGCAGCGACGGCCGCGACGTCGTTGCCGTCCACCGTCTCTCCGGGCATGCCGTACCCGGCGGCCTTGTCGCTCAGCTTCTCCACCTTGTATGCGGCGAGGCTGGGCAGCGACATTCCGTAGTGGTTGTTCTCACACAGGAAGACCACCGGCAGGTCCCACATGGACGCGAGGACCATCGCCTCGTGCCACGCCCCCTCCCCCACCGCGCCATCGCCGTGCACACAGAGGGTGACATCCTGCGTCCCCCGCATCTTCTGCGAGAGCGCAGCGCCGGCGGCGATCGGCAAGCCGCCGCCGACGATGCCGTTGGCGCCGAGGTTTCCTGTCGCGACGTCGGCGATGTGCATCGACCCACCCCTGCCCTTGCAGTAGCCGTTCTCGCGCCCAAGGAGCTCAGCCATCATCCGGCCGAGGTCGGCCCCACGGGCAATGGTGTGTCCGTGCCCGCGGTGCGTGCAGGTGATCAGGTCGCCGTCGCGCAGGGCCAGGCTGGCGCCCACAGGTACAGCTTCCTGGCCGATCGACAGGTGCATGGTGCCGTGCATCATGCCCCGGCCATAAAGGTCCTCTACCGCCTCTTCGAAGAGGCGGATCCGCCACATGTCCGTCAGGACCGCGGTGGCTCGTGAATTGTCCGACGCCACATTCATGTGCAGGATCCTAACCCCGAAGCGCAAGATCTGTTGCTTACTTTGACACACACTGCATTTTCTTGCATATCCCGAGAGCCTCTACACATCTTGCTTGACCGGTCGCCGATCCGTGGGGTACTCACTGTTGCCGGATCAGCCGCCGTCCCACCCGCGCGCCGTTGCGGACCGGGCGAACCCCTGACATACTGTTCACAGCGCACATTTGTTCGTCAAAGTCTTCACCATTGTGCATACCGAGAAGGAGAACTGATGCCGGGCACCCCGTCCCCGCGAACGCCGTTCCTGATCGTCAACCCGAAGGCTTACCTCGGCGGCGCCGAAACCCTCCAGCTGGCGCTGCTCACAGAGGAACTCGCCGCCCAGTTCGACATCGACGTCATCTTCACTGCCCAGCACGCCTACCTCGTCGAGGTCGCCAAGCACACCACGCGCCTGATGGTCACAGCCCAGCACATGGACGCGATCACGCCGGGTCGAGGGATGGGCCACACCCTGCCAGAAGCCCTTGCAGAGGCAGGCGTCCGCGCGGTCGTGCTCAACCACGCCGAGTTCCCGCTCTCCCTCGCCCAGCTGGACGCAACCATGCGCCGGGCGGAAGAGGTCGGCATCGCAAGCATTGTCTGCGCCGACACCGAACGCCAGTGCCGTGCCGTCGCCCAGCTCGGGCCGACGGTGATGATCTGCGAGCCCACAGCCAGCATCGGCACCGGCACGATGGACGCCGGCGACTACATCGAGCGCACCACCCGTGCGGTCAAGGAGGTCGATCCGTCGATCCTCGTGATCCAGGCGGCAGGCGTGACCACCGGCGCTGACATCACCCGCGTCCTCCAGATGGGCGCGGACGGGTCCGGCGGCACCAGCGGCATCGTTGCGGCACCCGACTGGCGCGTCGTGCTCGTCGACATGTTCAGCGCCTTGAAGGCGTTCCGGGACGCACCCACTGAGAGGGGATCACGATGATCATTGGACTCACCGAAGCACTCGACTATGCCAAGCGGCACGGCATCGCCATCGCCGCAGTGAATACACCCTTCTTCGAGGGTCTGCTCGGCGCGATAGCCGCCGCGGAGAAAAGTGGCGTCCCGGTCATCCTGCAGCATGCCCAGGTGCACGAGGGCGTCATGCCCATCGAGGACATCGGTCCGGCCATGGTGGCCCTTGCCAGGCGCAGCGAGGCGCCTTTCGTGCTGCACATCGACCACGGCGAAGACATCGACTACATCGTCCGCGGGCTCGACCTCGGGTTCAACTCGGCGATGATCGACGGCTCCCGGCTCCCGTTCGAGGAGAACGTCGCACGGACGGCCGAGGTGGTCAAACTGGCCAGGTCGCGGGGCTTCGGCGTCGAAGGCGAACTCGGGGTGATGACCGGCAACGAGAACGGCGACCCGGACCAGGGTGTGGCGGACGAGGAGCTGTACACCGATCCGGAGAACGCCCGTGAGTTCGTCGCACGTACCGGGGTGACTGCCCTGGCCGCGTCATTCGGAACCGTTCATGGGGTCTACCACCGCGAGCCGAGCCTGAAGTACACCCTCATTGCCGAGTTGTGCGCAGCCACTGGCGTCCCGCTGGTGATGCACGGGGGTTCCGGGCTGAGCCAGGAGGAGTATCGCCTCTCGATCGCCCAAGGCGTCCGCAAGATCAACTACTACACCTACGCGGCGAAGGTTGCGCTGGACGCGGCTCGCGTGGCCGCGGCCGACGAGAACACGATCCTCTTCCCCAAGGTTGCCGTAGCGGCACGGGACGCGGTCGAAGCCGACATCACGGCCTTCATCCAAGGCCTGCGACCAGCCATCTGAGCCAGACCGTCCGAGTCGTACCCCCCGTCAGGAGCGCGTGACCATGACCATCCACCAAGAGACCATCGCCTTGATGTCCCATGGCGGCACCCCGACCTACATCGACGTGACCCCGCAGGTGAAGGCAGCCATCGGCGCCAGCGGCATCACGAGCGGCACCTGCACTGTGATCTCGCCCCACACCACCTGTGCTGTGTTCTTCGAGGAATACGTGCATGACAAGCTCGAGGACGGGACCGAGTTCCTGCAGGCTGACCTGGATGCCGCGCTGTCGACCCTCTTCCCCAACCAGACAGCGATCCCCCCGCTGGGCGAATACCGCTACCCCGGCCCCGAGCACTACGCGGATGTGGCGTCGTGGCCCGACGCAGAGGCCTACCTGCCCGGAGGGGACAAGACCCAACTGCTCAATACCGAAGCGCACCTCAAGGCCACGCTGCTCGGCTCCAGCCAGGTGTTCGCTGTGACCGACGCCAAGCTGGCCGTCGGCGTGACCGGCTACATCTATTTCGTGGACTTCGACCGGACCCGTCCGCGGGCGCGCAAGTGCCAGATCGTGGTGATGGGCGAGTAGCTCGCCAGACTGGGCCGTGCCGCGATCAGGGGTTGGCCTCCGCGCAAGCTATCCCGCAAGGTTGAGCGTGGCCCGGGCGAGGTCCTCATCGAGGACGATCCCGTTCAGCGTCCCGGTGCGCAGCGCCCCGACGACGCCGGGTGCTTTCTCGACACCTCCCGCGAGACCCCAGACCTCGGGCAGAGCTGCCAGTTCCTTCATGGTGATCCCGATCACCCGTTCCGATGTCGGCAGACCAAGGGTCTTGCCGTTGATGTCGAAGTAGCGGCCGCAGATGTCGCCGGCCGGGTCATGGCTGGCCAGCAGGGCCGACTCGGATTCGCTCAGGTGCATGGCCGTGATCACGCGACGTGAGCTGTGCTGGCCGAAGGACCCGATGCCGACGAAGGCCAGCTGCACGTGGGCTGCGCGATCGACGGCGCTGGTGATCGAGGACTCCGTGGCAAGGGCTGCCCAGGTCTGCTGGGATTCGACGACCGCCGGCGATTCGAAACGGAAGGACGTGGCGCCGGAGCGGTTCGCGAGCAACTCAAGAGACGTGTTGCCCGCCGGGCCAGTGTCCGAAGGGAGACCGCCGACCATCGGGCAGATCTTCAAGGACACGTGGATCGGTTCAAGGACGACCTGGTCGACGAACCGATCAACGGTCATGCCCCAGCTCATGCCGAACCATTCCAGGTGAGCCACACGATCCTCGAACACCCGCGCTGCCGCCTCAGCCACGACATCGATAGGGCTCACCGTGCGTGGGCGGGCGACGACGGTCGCCGACTCGACCCCGAACTGCTTTCGCAGGGCCTCCTCGAGGTCGACGACCCTCGACACGACGCCCGGGGCGTGGATGCGGATCTCGACAACCCCCTGCTCCCTGGCAGCGGTGAGAATGCGCGAGACGCTGGAACGGGAAAGCCCGAGAGCCTTTGCCACCTCACCCTGGGAACGATCCTCCAGGTAGTACAGGCGGGCAGCCTTGACCAGCACGTCCTGACTTCGTGGGGCCGGCATCGACTTCCCTTCACCTACGCCTGTTCTCATGTGAGGCTCTCCGGCCCGATCGCACCGTCCAGCGGCGCACTCGGACGAAGCACTGTGCCCGGAAGCGTAGTAGCCCCAGCAGCGACACACCGCCACCTACAGCCGTTCGGGCCCCCCACACCCATGAGGGCCCCCAACAGCTAGTCCGTTCCCGCAACTTCAGGTGAATCAGCGGGCAACGAGGAACTAGATCACTCCGCCCTTGATGAGGGCGTCCTGAAGGCGCCTCATGGCAACCAGCGGCCGCGTCTCGTCAACCTCGACGTCGTCGTAGGTGACCGTTGCGCCGGCTTCCAGGTCGCGGATGAGCTTGCACCCGGCGACCAGGCCGATCGGGATGGCGTTCTGCTCGCGGGCCTGGGCCGCGTCAACGGTCCAGCCGCGCACGTGGTGGCCACCCATACCTTCGAGCGTGATTCCGGCCGTGAGGTCGAACTTGGTTACCGCGGTCACCTCGGACTGCCACACCACGGTCTGGAAGTCCGACCGACGCTCAAGGATCGCCTCACTGATCGACAGGTGCGCCTCGATCGACGCGAGGTGGTAGGGCCTGTACACCACGTAGTAGGGCCCGGTACCGAAGTTGAGGTAGTCGAGTTCATGGGTAACGACCGGGTCCTCGGATTTGACGACGGCGAAGATGCCGGGCGCTACGTCGCCTTCCACCGTGTACTCCACGACGGGGGTCTTGGTGAGGATGCCGCCATCAGCGAGCGGGATGAGCTTCTCGGCCAGCTCGGCAATGGTGCAGGAGGGTCCGTGCATGCCGGCGACATCCACCGGGTAGCCGGTGGCATTCGACAGCGCGCACATCTCGAGCTGAGTCTTCGTTCCGTCAGTGAACTCGCACAGCATCCGGGGGTTCATGTTCTTGGCCTTGGCCTCCTCCATGACGTCTTCGGGCACGTCCGTCGGCCGGTTGGGGTTGTTCTTTCCCTTGCCTGCTGCGATCACGGTGAGACCGAGGTCCTCGGCGAACTCGACAAGCTTCAGGCACTCGGACGGCTCGTCCCCGCGACAGATCGTGTAGATCTGGTTGCCGGCGTTGGCGACGCTGGACAGGAGCAGGCCGACGGTCACGTCGGCCTCGACCGTCATCAGGGCAACATCCTTCTTGCCGAGGAGCGACGCGTAGGCGATCTGGGCTGCGATTTCCGGAACCCCGGACACCTCCAGCACGATATCGACCGGCAGTTTGGGCATCTGCAGGCCGTCGGCGATGACCACGGGCTTGCCGGCCTCGACCAGCTCGGCAGCTTTCGCCAGGTCGGTCTCGACCTGGACGTTCTGACGTCCGGCCTTTTCGTAGGCGGCCACGCCACGCTCGACGGCGATGTCCGCGACGACGGACACCTCCATGCCGGAAACGCGCTCGATCTGAGCGATCAGCCCACTGCCCATCTGTCCCGCGCCAACCACTCCGACGCGCACTGGGCGACCAATTTGCTTCTCACGCTCCAACAAGCGCTGTGTGTAGTTCATCTTTGTTCCTTTCAGATACTTGTCGTTGGCTTGGGGAGCCGGATACGGGGTGTTCCGGCTTCTTTGGCGGCGGCGTCAGGCGCCGGACGCAGCCCAGCGGGCAGCATCTCCAGCGCGCTCTCAGCGGCCTTTCGCATGTGCTTGCTGGTGGCCCGCTCCGCGAGCGTTGCCAACGGACCACGCAGTTCGGGCGCAGGGCGCAACCGGGTGAAGATCGTGGACCCCAGCATGGCGCTCGCGTCCTCGACGATCATCGTCTTCGGGTCGAGCAGGAGGACCACAACGGCGCCTTGGAGGCGGCCCTTGCTCCGTCCGCTGACCAGCCGCAGATCCTTGCCGGCGTGCGCCCTTGCCATCGCGTTGACGTCGGCGATGTAGCGCCGGTGCTGCCACAGGGATAGCACGATGCTCATGACGAGCGCCGCGAGCAGGATCGCTGCGAACTGCCACATCATCGTTCAGCCCGCCAGGTTCCGGTGGATCTCGACCCGGTCGCCGACGGAGGGCACGCGCAATGTGCCCTCGGCCTTGACCGCGCCCGGAAGCACGTCGGCCTCGCCGACGTTGAGGTAGATCACGAAGTGACCCAACTTCTCGAAGTTGTCGTTAGCCAGCGAGCCGACTTCTGTGATCACGGCGAAGCTGTCGCCGATCCGGAAGACGTCGCCGGCTTCAACGGGGATGAACTCCGCCTCGGGTCCACAGTGAACGAGGCTGACTTCTGCGAGAGCATCCGGGACGGGTTGGCCGAACAGGATGAAGACACCGGCTTCGAACATCTCGGAGGCATCGGGACCGATGTAGACAACGGTGGACTGCCACACGGGCTGGGTCACTGGTGGTTTCCTTTCGTGGGTATTCCGGGGGTGGGGTGTTGGGGTGAGTGCCCCACCCCCGGAATGCCGGTTACTAGATGAGGAGGAACGAAGCCCCGTAGGCGATGATCACCGAGAGCGGCGAGGTGATCTGCCGGGAGAAGAGCACTGCGGGCACGCCCACAGAGACCGTCTCGGGTTCCGCTTCTCCCAGCGACAGGCCGACCGGGACGAAGTCACAGCCCACCTGGCCGTCAATGGCGAACAGGGTGGGAAGTGCGTACTGGACGGGGATGGCGCCAGAGGCGATCTGGGTGCCCATGAGCACACCGATCACCTGGGCGATTGCTGCACCTGGGCCGAGGATCGGCGACAGGAACGGCAGTCCGACGATCACACCGAGCAGGATCAGGCCGATCGGGTTGCTGGCCAGCGGTGACACCAGGTTGGCGATCCATGTTGCCAGCCCGGTGTAGGTGACGATGCCGATCAGCAACGACACGTACGCCATGAACGGGATGATCGTGTTCAGCGTCAGCTTCACTGCCTGACGGCCCGAGGACAACAGGGTGTTGATGAGGTAGCCGATGCCATTACCGAAGCCGACCACGAAACCGGAGAAGCCGGTGCCGCGGGCGGCGGCCTTACGGGCGGCGTCAGCCTTGTAGGCGGCAGCCGTTTCCTCTGCCGACAACGTGGCCGCAGGCGCGGCCGCCGGAACGGTAGCACCGACAGCGACGGTCACTTCGGCCGGCGTGACCGCCGAAACGAAGATGTCATCAGTGATGAACTGCGCCAGCGGGCCGCCGGGCTCGCCCGGATAGACGTCGACGGTCGGGATCCGCTTCTTCGGGTACACGCCGATGCGCGCAGTACCGCCGCAGTTGATGACCGCGCAGAGGATCTTGGCGTCGGGGACGTTGTTGGTGAACCCGTCCACGACCTCCGCGCCGCTCAGTTCGGCGATCTTCGCTGCGACCGGGTGGATTCCGCCGCCGGTGACCGAGATGACGATGTTGTTCTCGTCGGTCGGCAGCAGTGTGAGCCCGCTCCCCCAGCCACCACGGCCCTTCGAGATCTTGACAGCTGAGTACGTCACAGCACGCCTCCCTCAGTCTTGGCGCCCTGGATGTGGCCCGCCTCGTACATTTCGTCGAACCTTCTGAACGTCTCCTGGTGACCGCCGCGGTTGATCATGACCCGGGTGATCCACTGGGTGGCGTAGCCGCGGATGATGATCACGACGATGCCGGTCATGAAGTACAGGGCCGCGAGGGTCGGGTACTTGTCCGGCGCAATCTTCAGCACACCGGCTGACACACCCACCCAGACGAACAGCTCGCCCGCGTTGGCATGCGGGAAGAACGCGGTCACCGGGTGGACGAAGGACACCGCCGAGTCGTAGAAGGCCGGCTTGTACTTCTCCGGCAGGAAGCGCCCGAAGGTGTAGGCCATCGGGTTGGTCAGGATGATCACGCTCAGGATCGGCATGATCGAGTAGCGCGTGATGGCGTACTTGCCAGCCCACTGGATCGCGCGGGTGACCCGATCCTCACCGATCCAGGTGGTGACCGCGTACATCGCGGTCAACAGGACCAGCAACAGCGGCAGGATTCCGGTGATCAGGCCCATCAGGCTCTTGGCAGCCTCATTGAACAGGCCGATGAAATTCGTGGCGAACCACGTGATCGCATCCATCTACAGCGCACCCCCTTGGTGTTGCGCCCACATTGGCGCGTTGGGGCCCACACCGAACAGTGCGGGCGATTCGGATGGCATCAGCAACTCCTTTGTACTGGTCTGCACTTTCGTGCACACGCTTGCGGGAAAATGTGCACTTACTCGGAGTTTACGCACGGCGCGGAGCAGACCGCAAGTGCCTGTTCGAAACGATGGGGACAGATGCGTAGTCGGCCCCTGCGGGATCGCGGCCGGGGACGGTTGGTGGCGCCGGTTAGGCGCCGAGGATGAACTCGAGGATCTCCTCGACCTCGGCCGAGCCCATGCCTGCCGGAAACAACAAGTGGGCGCGACCGAACTCCGGGGCCAGTGGCTCGGTGATGGTGGGAATCGCCACGCAGCGCATTCCCGCGGCCAGGGCTGCGGTCATGCCGGGTACGGCGTCCTCGACGACGACGCAGGACGCGGGCGGCACACCGAGTCGCCTGGCCGCCTCGAGGAAGACGTCCGGCGCAGGCTTTCCGAGAGGAACCTCCTCCGCGCTGACCCGGATGTCGAAGAACCCGGCCAGGCCCACGGCTTCGAGGGAGGCGTCGATGTTCCAGCGCGTCGAGCCGGAGGCGACGGCGATCGGGATCGAGGCTGCAGCGAGCCTGCGCACCAGCTCCGTCGTGGCCGGGAATCCGTCCATGTCGGCCAGCAGTACCCGCTGGTACCCGGCTTTCGCCTCCGCAAGCTCCTCGACGGTCGACTCGATGCTGAACGCGTCGATCAGGCCCTGCATGATCTCGGCGTTGGCCAGTCCGACGAAGGGTTGCTTCGCGGCCTTGGACAGCTTGTGGCCATGTTCTGCGAGCGCGGCCTGCTCAGCGGCGAGGTGCACCGGCTCACTATCGGCAAGAACGCCGTCGAGGTCAAAGATGACTGCGACGGCGTCCATGTCCTTCACGATTCCTCAGCTCAGGAAGCGAGCACCTCGTCGAGAAGGACCTCTGCGCGGTCCTCTGCGACCTTCTCAGCGAGCGCGAGCTCGGAGACCAGGATCTGACGTGCCTTGGCGAGCATGCGCTTCTCGCCGGCGGACAGGCCGCGCTCCTTCTCGCGGCGCCACAGGTCGCGTACGACCTCTGCCACCTTGAGCACGTTTCCGGAGTGCAGCTTTTCGAGGTTCGCCTTGTAGCGGCGTGACCAGTTGGTGGGCTCCTCAGCGTGGGGCGCCCTCAGGACTGTGAAGACCCGTTCGAGACCGTCGGCGTCCACGACATCGCGAACTCCGACGAGATCGAGGTTGCAGGCGGGAACGCGGACCACCAGATCGTTCTGGCCCACGATTCGCAACACCAGATAGAGCTGGTCCTCGCCTCTTATCTTTCGGGTTTCCAGAGCCTCGATGACTGCAGCCCCATGATTGGGGTAGACCACCGTTTCACCGATTGTGAACGTCATATCAGCTTCGACCACCTTTCCCGACTTCCGAGTCTAGCACGACTCCCCCGACAGTCGGTACGTCTCTCCTAGCCAAAGGCCCATTGGGGGGTTGACAGACGCCGCGCGGCTGTGCTTTCGCGGCCTGATGGGCCCGCTCCAAGAATCACACCTTGCCAGACCCATGTGCAAACAACTCAGGGCCTGCCGGGATTCCCGGCGGGCCCTGAGTCATGCGCAGATCACGCGACCGCCGCGACCTCCTTCTTCGGCCACACGGTCTTCATGGTGAGCACTGCTGTTGCCGATACAACCACACCTGCCACCAAGCTGATCAGGAACCCGAAGATCGCCGCCGGCAGGGGCTGGAAGGCGAACAGGACGAAGATGCCGCCGTGCGGGGCTCGAAGGCCGACACCGAGCGCCATGCTGAGGGCACCGGTGACCGCGCCGCCGACCATCATGGACGGGATCACGCGCAGCGGGTCGGCCGCTGCGAACGGGATCGCGCCTTCGGAGATGAACGATGCGCCCAGCAGCCAGGCCGCCGTGCCGTTCTCGCGTTCCACCTCTGTGAACAGCTTCTTGCGGACAACGGTCGCCAGGGCCATCGCCAGCGGCGGGACCATGCCTGCTGTCATGACTGCTGCCATCACGTTGAAGTTGGCCACGGTTGCCGCGGAGAGCCCGGCGGTGGCGAACAGGTAGGCCGCCTTGTTCACCGGGCCACCGAGGTCGAAGCACATCATCAGGCCGAGCACGATGCCGAGGAAGACCGCCGAACCGCCGGACATCCCGGTGAGCCCGTCCTGCATCGCCTTGGTGAGGTTGGCGAGCGGCTGGCCGAGCAGGAAGTACATCAAGGCGCCGACGACGAACGTGGCCACCAGCGGGATGATGACAACCGGCATCAGGCCGGCCAGCCAGCGCTTCACCTTGAAGCTCGAGATCCACAGGGCGACGACGCCGGCCAGCAGACCCGTGATCAGGCCGCCGATGAAGCCGGCGCCGAGGGTGACGGAGATCGCGCCGCCGACGAAGCCGGGAGCGATGCCCGGTCGCCCGGCAAGGGCATAAGCGATGTATCCGGATAGTGCCGGGACGAGGAAGCCGAAGGCGGCCCCGCCGATGGCGAAGAGCACAGCGCCGAGGTAGTTGATCCCGGAGCCCCAGCCGGCGGCGATCGCAAGGGCGCCGATCGACTTGCCGCCGGTGATGCCGGCCTGGCAGGCGGCAGGGCTGAGCCATGCCAGGTCGGCGCAGGTGCGTGCGCCGTTGACCCCCGGGGAGAGCGCGATGTCGAAGCCACCGAACAGGAAGCCGAGGGCGAGCAAGAGCCCGCCGGCCGCAACGAACGGAATCATGTAGGAGACACCGGTCATCAGGGCCTGCTGGATGCGCTTGCCGATGCTCAACTGGGAGCCGCCACCTGCGCTCGCTGTGCCTGCGGAGGCCGTTCCGGCCACCTTGCGGGCATTGGGGTTGTCTGCGGCGGCCAGCGCTTCTGAGACCATCTTGGCCGGCTCGTTGATTGCGCGTTTCACACTGCCCTCGATGACGGGCAGGCCGGCGAAGCGCTCCCGGTCGCGGACCGGGACGTCGGCGGCGAAGATGGCAGCGTCGGCACGTGCGATGACTGCCGGGTCGAGCCATTCGATCTTGCCAGAGCCCTGCGGCTCCACGATCATCTCGATGCCGGCAGCCTTGCCGGCCTGCTCAAGGCCGTCGGCGGCCATGAAGGTGTGGGCAATGCCGGTCGGGCAGGAAGTGACCGCGACGATGAGCTTGAACGGCGGCTCCTTGTCGGAGGCAGCGACCGTCGCGGCAGCCGGCGCCGGCGCCGAGGCCGGGAGCTCTTCGCCCGCAGTGGCCTGGTTCACCAGGTCGACGATCTGCTGCGGGGTGGTGGCGCTGCGCAGGCCCTCGAGGAACTCCGCCCGCATCAGGGAGCGGGCGAGCATGGCCAGCAGGGTCAGGTGTGCGTCGTCGGAACCCTCGGAAGCTGCGATCATGAACGCCAGGTCGGCGGGGCCGTCGGCAGCGCCGAACTCGACCTTGGGGCTGAGCCGGGCGAAGGCGAGGGTGTTGGTGTGCACCGCGGCCGAGCGGCAGTGCGGGATCGCGATCCCGCCACCGAGACCGGTGACGGCCTTCTCCTCACGGGCGAGGGCGTCGGAGGCCAGACCGGCCTCCTCGGCCCGTCCGGCCTTGGCGACGAGAGCGGCCATCGAGTTGATGACCTCCGTCTTGGTGCTGCCGAGGTCTGCGTCCAGCAGGACGAGCTCGGGGGTGATGAGCGGTTCGGACAACGTCGTTCCTTCTCTCTGGTGGGCGGGGTCAGCCGACGTCAGTGACCGTGACGGCGGTGGTATTGAGTTGTTCGGGACGCGGAAGTGCCGTCCCAGCCAAGGAGGCCGCGGCCGAACCGTAGGCGACGGCCAGCCGGAGGCGGTCCGGGGCGCTGAGGTCCCGGGTATGGGCCAGCACGTAGCCGGCAACGGTGGAGTCCCCGGCGCCGACGGTGCTGCGCAGGGTGATCGGTGGCGGGCTGGCGTGCCAGGCGCCTTCGGCGGTGACCAGGACGGCTCCGGCCGCACCGAGGGTGGCCATCACCGCGCCGACTCCCCTGGCGACCAGGGTGCGGGCCGCTTCGACGCACGCGCTGGGGTCCCCGGCTGCCGCCGCAGTCTCAAGCAGTTCCGGGTCGGCCCCGGTGAGCTGGGCGAGTTCTTCGGAGTTGGGCTTCAGCAGGTCGGGGGCAGCGTCAGGGAACTGCGCCGCTAGGGCCAGGAGCGGGGCGTCGGAGGTGTCGACGGCGATCCGGCAGCCCCACGGGCGCAGCGCGCGCACCAGGTCGGCGTACCAGCCGGCCGGGACGCCGGGGGGCAAGGATCCCGACAGCACCACCCAGTCGGCCCGTTCGGATTCGAGCACCAGGAGGTGGGCCAGCTTCTCGATCGACTCGGCGTCGAGGCTTGGCCCCGGCTCGTTGATCTTGGTGGTCGTCCCGTCCGGCTCGGTGAGGGTGAGGTTGGTGCGGACGCCCTCTGCCAGCGGCACCGTGCGGTAGGGGACGCGGAGCTCGTCAAGGCCGTGCAGGATCGGGTCGCCGAGGCCGGCGGGAAGAATGGCGCGCACCGGGTGACCGGCGGAGTGCACGACCCGGGCGACGTTGATGCCCTTGCCGCCGGGCTCGACAGTGACGGAGCTGACGCGATGGACCTCGCCGCGGGCAAGGGCCCGGTCGAGGCTTGCGGTGCGGTCCAGAGACGGATTTACCGTGAGCGTGACGATCATGCGACTACTACCTCGATTCCCGCAGCGGTGAGTTCTGCCCGGTCGTGGGCGGAGATGCCGTCGTCGGTGATCAGGACGTCCACCGCGGACAGCGGGGCGAAGGTCACCAGGAGTTCGACGCCCACCTTGGAGCTGTCAGCGAGGACGACCACGCGGCGGGCGCCGGCGACCATGGCCTCCTTCACCGCTGCCTCGTCGGGGTCGGGGGTGGAGAAGCCGTGACGGATCGTGACGCCGTTGGTGCCGATGAAGGCGACGTCGCAGCGCAGGCGTCCAAGTGCTGCGACGGTTTCGCCGCCGACCGTTGCCTGGGTGATGCCGCGGACGCGCCCGCCGAGCAGGTGCACCTGTGTGCCGGCGCTGCCTGCGGCCAGCTGTGCAGCGACAGGGACGGAGTTTGTGACCACCGTGCCCAGCATCCCGGGCGGGACGGCGGCAGCGAGTCGCGCCACCGACGTACCGGAGTCGAAGAGCACGGTCGACCCGGGATGGGGCAGGTACTTCAGGGCGGCCTGGGCGATGCGGGTCTTCTGGGCGACGAAGGTGGGCTCGCGGTCGCTGATCGCGGTCTCAACGAGCGCGACGTTTTCGGCGACGACGGCGCCGCCGTGTACCCGGCGGAGGATGCCGCGCTTGTCGAGGGCATCGAGGTCGCGGCGGACGGTTTCTGTGGTGACGTCGAACCGTGCCGCCAGGTCAGCGACCGAGACCCGGTCGTAGCGCAGGGCAAGGTTCACGATCGTGCGGTGCCGCTCCTCTGCGTACATCCGGACCCCTTCCGGGCAACATCGATGTTGATATACATTGTTTTACTCTGTTTCGCGTGGGATTACAACCCCTGTCTCGCGATTACAGTGTGGGAACTGTTGGGAATGTTGTTTACGGGCGATCGGGGCAAGGTGATATCCGGACGCGCGACAGCGCACCCGGGAGGAGTGGACTTCAGTGGCCGCGGAGCGGCAGGGCGCTACTCGCCGTAGGTGGTCTCGTCCGAGAACAGGGCGGAGACGCTCTCACCGCAGTTGATGCGGCGCACAGCCTCGGCGAACATCGGTGCGACCGAGATGACGTTCAGGCGGTCGAGCCCGACCGGAGCCGGGACGGTGTTGGTCGCGACGATCTCGGTGATGTCCTCCTGCGCGTTGAGGCGCTCCAGGGCCTTGCCGGAGAACAGCCCGTGTGTGCAGGCGACCGAGATCGACTTCACGCCGTAGCGCCGCACGGTCGCGATGAGCTCGATGATCGAGCCGGCGGTGGCGATCTCGTCGTCCAGCATGATCACGTCCTTGCCGGCGACCTCCCCGACGATCGCGTCGATCACCACCGTGTCATCGGCCAGGCGACGCTTCGAACCGGCAGCCATCGGCACGCCCAGCATGCGGGCGAAGTGGTTGGCGTCCTTCGCGTTGCCGAAGTCGGGCGAGACCACGACGGCATTGCTCAGGTCACGGGTGCGGTAGTGCCGGGCGATCACGGGCAACGCGGTCAGATGGTCGACCGGCATCGAGAAGAAGCCGTGTACCTGCTCTGCGTGCAGCGCCATGGTGAGCACTCGGTTGGCGCCGGCGGTGGCGATCAGGTCGGCGACGAGGCGCCCGCCGATGCTGATCCGCGGAGCGTCCTTCTTGTCCGATCGCGCGTAGGCGTAGTGCGGCATCACCACGGTGACATGCGCTGCGGAGGCGCCGCGGGCCGCGTCCACCATCATCAGAAGCTCCATCAGGTTCTCCTGGGTCGGAGGCACCAGCGGCTGCACGATGTAGACGTCCCGCTGGCGGCAGTTGGCACGCAGCTGCACCTGCAGGCAGTCGTTGGAGAAGCGGGAGAGCCGCGATGCGGACAGCTCCACCCCGAGGATGCTGCACATCTCCTCGGCGAACTCGCGGTGGGCATGGCCCGAGAAGACGGTGATGTCGGTCACAGAGCGAACCCTAGCCGCGGAGACCAGCCAGCGGTTCCCGTCACCGCCTGGGCGAGACGCGAACGGAGGGAGGCACGCAGGTGCTTGGCGTCAGCCGTTGAACTTGTAGCCGAGGCCGCGGACGGTGACCAGCAGCACCGGATTGGCCGGATCGGTCTCAAGCTTCGCCCGCAGGCGCTTGACGTGCACGTCGAGGGTCTTGGTGTCCCCCACGTAGTCGGCGCCCCACACCCGGTCGATCAGCTGGCCGCGGGTCAGCACGCGTCCGGAGTTGCGCAGCAGCACCTCGAGCAGCTCGAACTCCTTCAGGGCCAGCTGCACCGGCACGCCCCGGACGGTGGTCTCGTGGCGCTCCACGTCCATGCGGACGTCGCTGGCCTCCACCACGTCCGCAGCGAGCTCGACGTCAGTCCCGCGTCGCAGCACGGCCCGGATGCGGGCCACGAGCTCGCGGTGGCTGAACGGCTTGGTGACATAGTCGTCGGCGCCGAGTTCGAGGCCGACCACCTTGTCGATCTCGGTGTCGCGGGCTGTGACCATGATGATCGGCACCTGCCCGCGGATGCGTAGCTGACGGCAGACCTCCGTGCCGGAAAGGCCGGGCATCATCAGGTCGAGCAACACGATGTCGGCGCCCTGGCGGTCGTAGGCGGCGAGCCCGGCTGTGCCGTCGGCGGCCTCGGTAACCTCGAAGCCCTCCTTCTGCAGCAGGAAACCGAGCGTTTCGCGGTAGTTGGCTTCGTCTTCGATGATCAGGACCCTGGTCATGCCGGGGCTCCTTCCTGGCTGCGCGGCAGCCTCAGGGTGAAGGTCGACCCTTGGCCGAGCTTGCTCCACACGTTCACTTCGCCGCCATGGGCGTGGGCGACATGCTTGACGATCGAGAGGCCGAGGCCGGTGCCTCCGCTGGCGCGGCTGCGATCGGTGTTGACCCGGTAGAACCGCTCGAAGACCCGTGCCTGGTCGGCCAGGCTGATGCCGATGCCGTTGTCGGAGACCCGGATCTCGACCTGGTCGCCGACGCCGTGGCTGGTCACGGCGACGCGCGCCCCGGCCTCGGAGTAGGCAACGGCGTTCTGCACGAGATTGGTGACGGCCGTCTCGAGCTCGTCCGTGTCACCGACCACCCGCAGGCCCGGTTCGGCGACCAGCGAGAGGCTGATGCCGCCGGCCTGTGCGATCTCGCGGCAGCGGGCAACCGACGACTCCAGCACGCCGGTGACGTCGACGTCGTGGGCTGCGAGCAGCGGATCCTCCGCCTGCAGCCGGGACAGCGCGATGATCTGGGAGACGAGCTCGTTGAGGCGCCGGTTCTCCTTCGACAGCTTGGCGAGGAACGTATGCACGGCCTCCGGGTCGTCGACGGCGGAGTCCGCAGCCTCTGCGAGCAGGCCGATCGCGCCGATCGGGGTTTTGAGCTCGTGGGTGATGTTGGCGACGAAGTCGCGACGGGTCTCGCTGAACCGCAGGTCGGCCGAGCGGTCCTCGCCGATCACGACGACGGCGCCGTTGCTCAGCGGCACCACCCGCAAGGCCAGCTGCACGGCGGGGCTCGCCGGTCCCGGGGGCAGCCGCAGGCCGCGCTCGACTCCCCGCCCCTGCGTCCGGGCCTCAGCAACGAGGTCGACGACCTCCGTCGGGCCCAGCGAGGAGCCACGCACCAACCCGCAGTCCTTGGCGAAGGTCGAGCAGGCCAGCACGGCGTCGGAGTCGGAGACGACGGCGACCGCTGCCCGCAGCGGGGCGAGCATCTCGGAGAGCTGTTGCCGCTCGACGACGCGTCCGGCGGTGCGGCCCATGGCGCGGTGCACCCACACCCAGACGGCCAGCGCACCAAGCCCGGCACCCAACACCAGGCCCAGGAGGGCCGAAGCGATGGGCGTCATGCTCGGATTCTAAGGGTCACCCCCGCGCTGGATTCCCTCATTCGGGTGCGGGCCGGGCGAACTTGGCCCAAGGTTCACCGACTGTTCACCTTTCGTTGGCACACAGGCGGGGTGCCGGGCCGGACGGGGATCTAGCCTGTGCACGGGACAATTTGCGCCGGACCTTCGGCGACCCGGGACGGAAGAGGCAGATGCGCGACAACTACCACGAGAGCCTGGAGAAGGTGGTCACCGATCTGGTGGCCATGAGCGAAGCCGTGCAGGTGGCGGTCAGCCTTGCCACGGTTGCCCTTCTGGAGGCAGACCTGGCCACCGCAGAGCAGGTGATCTCCGCCGACGTCCGCATCGACGAGTTGCACGACCAGCTCGAGGCCCGGTGCTTCTCACTGCTCGCGCGGCAAGCGCCGGTCGCCGGAGAGCTGCGCACAGTAGTGGCGGCGATGCGGATGATCGCCGACCTCGCCCGCATGGGCGACCTCGCCGCCCACGTCGCAAAGATCGCGCGCCTGCGCTACCCGGAGCACGCCGTCCCCGAGGGACTTGTGCAGAACTTCACGCTGATGGCGCGGGTGGCCCAGGAGATGGTGCAGACCGCAGGACGCTCGCTTGGTGAGCGCAATGCCCACGACGCGGGCCTGCTCGCAGACAGCGACGACGAGATGGACGAGCTGCGCAAGAGCCAGTTCCGGGTGATGCTCAGCAAGGACTGGCCCTACTCGGTGGAGGCGGCGGTCGACGTCGCCCTGCTGGGCCGCTACTACGAGCGGATCGCCGATCACGCCGTGATCATGGCCTCCCGGGTGATCTACGTGATCACCGGCCTCCTGCCGGAGGGCGAGAACTGGCCCGTCGCCTGAGCTCGACTCGCGGTCAAAGACACAGGCTGTGAGTTGGACGGTGATGTCACCGTCGAACTCACAGCTTGTTGGTTATTGCGGCGACGAGTGCACCCTGCCAGAGGGTGAGGTCGATGGCGTCGGCGTCGCGGAGGAGCGCGTCGAGGACGAGACCGTCGAGCATCGCCACAAGAGACTGCGCCGGGACGGACCTCACGCCGAGAGCGACCAGTTGGTCGACGAACACCTGACGACCCTGGAGCACCTTCGTGCGCAGCCCGGCATCCCGGGAGGCCATCAGCATGAGCTCGTAGCGGGCCCGCACGATCGGCGCATCCGGTCCGAGCCAGCGACGCAGGACCTCTGTGACCGGCTCGTCACCGGGCGCCTCGCGGGCCAGTAGCCCGTCGACCAGCGCGTGGCGCAGGCCATCCAGGCCTCCGAAGTGGTGCCGGACGCTCCCGTGCGGCACACCGGCCCGTCCCTCCACCGACCGGACGGTGACGCCGGCCGCGCCCTCATCGGCGAGCAGCGCAAGGCCCGCTGCAACGAGCCGCTGGAAGCGGGTCGTCCTCGCCGTGAGCCTGAGCATCGTTGCCATCGCCGCAGCGCCGGTGGTGATGGGCCCCGCCTACGCCCAGCTGCAGCCGCGTCTCGGGCCGTTCACCCTGTTCCTCGTCGAGGTGCTCTACGCGCTGTTCATCGACTTCCCGCTGGCCGCGCTCTACGTCGCCCTGGCCACGCTGTGGGCCGGGCCGCCGCGCAATGCAGCTCGTTCGGCGCTCGGGTTCGCCGCCACGTTCTTCGCGCTGATCCTGCTCGTGATCGCTGCGGCGCCGCTGAACGACCTTCTGGCCTACTGGGCGCTCGCCGACACCTTCCCCGCGGCCGTCGCAGCAGCGCAGCGGGCGCTCGGGCCGGTGACCTACGGGGTACTGATCGTCCAGTTGCTGGTGTTCGACCTCACCCTGTGCGCTGCCGGCGGCCTCGTCGGCTTTGCCCTTGTCGAACCCCACAAGCTGTGAACTTGTCCCCCGTACTCAGTGGGAAAGGTCACAGCTTGTGGGAGTGCTGAGTGCTGGCGGCTACTTCTTGCCCTGGTTCTTGACCGCCTCGATCGCTGCGGCTGCTGCTTCGGGGTCGAGGTAGCGGCCGCCCGGGGTCACCGGACGCAGGTCGTCGTCCAGTTCGTAGACCAACGGGATGCCGGTGGGGATGTTCAGCCCGGCGATGTCGGCGTCGCTGATGCCGTCCAGGTGCTTCACGAGGGCACGCAGCGAGTTGCCGTGGGCGACGACGATGGTCACCAAGCCGCTCCGCAGGTCAGGGACGATCGAGTCGTACCAGTAGGGCAGCATCCGGACGAAAACGTCCTTGAGGCACTCGGTCAGCGGACGGGCCTCCGGCGGCAGGAACGCGTAGCGGGCGTCGTCGAACTGGGTGAAGGTGTTGTCTGCCTCAAGGGGCGGCGGCGGGGTGTCGTAGGAACGACGCCACAGCATGAACTTCTCCTCGCCGTACGCCTCGAGGGTTTCTGCCTTGTTCTTGCCCTGCAGGTTGCCGTAGTGGCGCTCGTTCAGCCGCCACGAGCGACGCACCGGCACCCAGTGTCGCTCGCAGCCGTCCAGCGCCAGGTAGGCGGTGTGGATGGCCCGCCGCAGCACGGAGGTGTGCACCACATCGGGCAGCAGGCCCTCTGCCTTGAGCAGCTCGGCGCCGCGCTTGGCTTCGCCAACGCCCTTCTCGTTGATGTCGACGTCCACCCAGCCGGTGAACAGGTTCTTGGCGTTCCATTCACTCTCACCGTGGCGGAGCAGGATCAGCGTTGATATCATGGATCTGAGCCTATCGGCCCTCGGGGGTGGCGGCTCCCGGTGTTCTGGGGCTGGCAGAATCAGCCACATGACTCAGCGTGGGATAGCAGTTGTCACCGGTGCCAGCAGCGGGA
>JADGPA010000088.1 GCA_017882685.1 Propionibacteriaceae bacterium
TACGCCTGATCCGCCGCGACCTGGATCGCCAGGATTAGCGTCGGAGCCGACGCTGGGACACACCGACCCGAAGTCTGGGGTTTCCGGCTAGCCAGTCGGAGACACGTGCGCTGACCGGTCCCGCTGATACAAATGGACCGACAAACATGCTGTCTTCGGCATGAGGGTGTGCTTCGTGGCCAGCAACTCGAGGATCGTCCCCGAGCGATCCAGCAGACGGGGCCCTGACCTTAGTTCGAGCAGAGCACGAATCCTGGTGGTCGTAGGGTCCGTGTTCCACGTATGTTCCACGCGGGCCACTCCTAGACGACCAATATGCCTCTGACAAGGCAAAATAACGGTCGGGCTGACAGGATTTGAACCTGCGACCCCTTGACCCCCAGTCAAGTGCGCTACCAAGCTGCGCTACAGCCCGCTCTTCAGTTGTGGACCTCCCCGGTCCGGCTGGTCACTGTACTACGAATCCATACGCGCTCGCGCACGCCGTATTTTCAACGGACCGACGCGGCTCTAGGTTGGTGACAAGGAAGGGCGCGACATGATGCGACTTGCCAGAACTCTGGTTCCGATCCTCACCTTGGCCTGCTTGGCAGGGCTCTCCCCCGCCGCGGCAAAGGCGGCTCCGGCGGTCCTGCCGACCGCCGTCACTCAGGTCACGAAGACCCTGCAGCTCAGCCAACCCAGCGGCCTCAACAGCAGCTGGAAGCGGATCGCCAAGATCGGCTACGGCACCGCCACCTCGAAGCTGGGCACCTCACCCGGCGGCGACAATTTGATGCTGGGTCCCGACTACGGCGTCCAGGTGCCCAACAAGACCTGGTGGTACCTGGACGCGGCCAAGCTGCGCCTCGCGCATTACAGCGACTCCGGCGTCTACCTGGGTCAGGTGAAGATGCCGACCAAGTACCTGGCACAGGGCATCTACTTCCAATGGGCCAACCCGTTCGCGCTTGCCGACGGCACCGTGGTGCTCACCGGCAACGGCGTCTCCGCCGCCCTCCTACTGCTCTCACCCAAGAAGAAGCTCACCAAGGTGGGCTTGAGCCGCTTCTTCGGCCCGATGATCACCGACGGCCATTCGCTGTACGGCTTCGACGAGAACGGCGTCTCCGTTCGGGTCAAGCCGAAGACGGGTGCCATCACCACCGTCTCGACCTTCAAGGGCCAGGGTGGACGGACCTTCAGCATCACGACCGCGAGTGACCATCTAACCGTGAAACGACCCGGTGTAAACCTGCGGATCAACCTCGTCGACCCCGCCCATCCCGCGCTCGCTGTGCACCCGGCCGTGGAAGCCGCCATGGCCGCCAACGGCAAGCTGTGGATCCTCGCCACCGGCATCGTCGAAGTCAGCCCGGGCAACGCCTACGACGTCAGCGGGCTCTTCAGTGTCAGCCCCAATGGCGCCGTTTCCACCGTCGAGCCGGTACGCACGCTCTACAGTGATTCTGATCCCGGCAGCGGTCACCACCTCGGCATCCGCCAGGGCAGCAGCCGTCCGACGCTGATGTTCATCGACACCGACGCGGTGAGGGTCTATCGCAAGAAATGAGGACGCAGCAGTGAAGCTCGCAGAAGCGGCCGCGGAGTTCCTGGCAAGCAAGCGCATCGCAGTCACCGGGGTTTCCCGCAACCCGCAGGGCCACGGCAGCAATGCCGTTATCGATCGTCTCCTGGAACGAGGCTACGACGCCGTCCCGATCAACCCGAACGCGACGCAGCTTGCCGGCGTGACGGCCTACCCCACCCTTTCGGCCGTTCCCGGCGGCGTGGACGCCGTCGTCATCGGCACCCGACCCGAGCACGCGCTGGGCACGGTGAAGGAGGCCGTCGAGCTGGGCATCACGAAGGTCTGGATGCACCGCTCCTTTGACGCAGGCAGCGTCTCGGCCGAGGCTGTCGCCTACGGACGCGAGCACGGCGTCGTCGTGATCGACGGAGGCTGTCCGCTGATGTTCGACCCAACCGCCGACGGCGCACACAAGGTCATGTGCGGCATTCTGAAACTCACCGGAAAGGTGCCGCGGGTCGTCTCCTGAGGCCTTTCCACGACAGACCCCTGAATGACCTGATCCTTGCGGCTCCGGAGAAGTAGTCTCAGGCTGTGCTCACCCCGTCGCCCATGCTCCGTCCCAGTCCCCTCGACATCTCCGGCCTGTTCGCCGGAAGCTTCCAGGCGTTGAAGCAGCGCTTCGGCCTGTTCCTGCTGATCGCGCTCCTGCCGTTCATTGCCTCCGCCGTGCTCGTCGGCGCCGGCGTAGCAATCGCCTTGAGTGCAGGGCTCGTCGCCTACGCCTCGAACTTCCGGGGCGCAGCCGTACCGGCAGGCATCCTGGTTGGCGCCGCCCTCATGGTGGTCGGTGTCATCGCAACGGTGCTAATCCAACTCAAGAGCCAGGCGATGATGGCGGTGGCCGCCTATGAGATCGCCCAGGGCGGACGGCCGGACGTCCGTGGCCTCTTCCAGCGGACCCGCGGTTTCCTCGTGCGCATGGTGCCGGTGATTCTCATCGCCGTCGCTGTTGTCGTCGCGATCTACGGGGTGATCTTCCTGCTCGCGTTCGGGGCCATCGGCACTGCGGCCCGGGGCGGACGCGCGGGTAGTGCAGCAGTCCTGGGGGTTGTCGGGGCGATCTTCCTGCTCGCTATCGTCCTCATCCCGCTTGGCATCTACGTCCAGACCAAGCTGCTCTACACGATTCCTGCTGTTGCCATCGAGCAACTCGGGGGCATCGACGGGATGAAACGATCCTGGCGCCTCACCAAGGGCCAGTTCTGGCGCACCTTCGGCTACTACCTGCTGGCTTCGCTGGCCGCCGGGGCCCTCTCCTACCTCGTGAGCTTCGTCGGGCAGATGATGACGGTGCCGATGATGTCGGGGTTCGACCGCAACGCGAGCCCTGCGCAGGTGCTCGCGCAGCTGGCAGCGCTGGTGCCCGTCTACGTGCTTACCATCGGCCTGCAGATGGTCGTGCAACTCATCACTGTGCCGTTCTTGCACGCCTACGTCACCTACATGTTCATCGACCAGATTCGTCGCATCGAGATGCCGGCGACCCCCTACGGCTCGCCGACTCAAGGTTACGGCTACCAGCCCGGACCGCAGGCTCAGCCTGGCCCGTACGGTGCCCAGCCTCCGCAGGGCTACGGCCCGCCGGGGCAGGGTTACGGCCAGCCTCCGCAGGGCTACGGTCAGCCGGGGCAGGGCTATCCGCCTCCCGCGCAGTACCCGACGCCGCCGCAGCAACCTCAGCCCCCGCAGGGCCAGTGGCCTCCGGCCCAGCAGCAGCCCCCGCCTGAGCAGGGTTAGCGGTTCTTGCGCTTCTCCCGTGCCCGCACCTCGACGTGCACCGGCGAGCCGACGAATCCGAAGTCCTCGCGCAGCCGGCGCTCGACGAACCGGACGTAGGTCGGATCGAACGCACCTGACGTGAACAGGGCGAAGGTCGGCGGGCAGTTGTGGGCCTGGGTTCCGAACAGGACCCGGGGCTGCTTGCCACTGCGAACCGGGTGCGGGTGGGCCGCCGCGAGGCGTCCGAGGAAGGCGTTGAGCTTGCCTGTGGAGACGCGCGTCTCCCAACCCTCGAGGGCCTCTTCGATCGCCTTCGACAGCTTGTCCACGTTGCGTCCGGTGAGCGCGGAGATGTTCACGCTCGGAGCCCACGCGTAGGCACGGATATCCTGCTCCACCTCGCGGGCAAGGTAGTGGCGGCGTTCCTCATCAGTCAGGTCCCACTTGTTGTAGGCAATCACCAGCGCCTTGCCGGCCTCCTCGACCATGGTGAGGATTCGCAGGTCCTGGTCGCTGATGGAGTCGGACGCGTCCAGCACCACCACGCACACTTCTGCCCGCTCGATCGCACCCTGGGTGCGCAGCGAGGCGTAGTACTCGTGGCCCGAGGCCTCCTTGACCCGGCGCCGGAGCCCTGCCGTGTCGATGAAGCGGTAGACCACTCCACCGACCTCCACCAGCTCGTCGACCGGGTCGACCGTGGTGCCGGCAACGTTGTCGACGACCGCACGGAAGGAGTTCGCCACCTTGTTCAGCAGCGACGACTTGCCCACATTCGGACGGCCGATGATCGCCACCCGACGGGGGCCACCGATCTCCTGCTCACCCAGCGGCGGGGCTTCGGGCAGCACATCGAGCAGGGCGTCGAGCAGGTCACCGGTGCCGCGACCGTGCATGGCAGAAACCGGGTGCGGCTCCCCCAGCCCGAGGTTCCACATGGACGCGGCGTCTGCCTCCTGGCGCAGGTCATCGACCTTGTTGGCCGCCAGTACGACGGGCTTCTTGCTCCGGCGCAGCACCTCGACCACCCGGTGGTCCACATCCTGAGTACCCACGGTGGCGTCCACGACGAAGAGCACGACGTCGGCAGAGGCGATCGCGAGCTCTGCCTGCTCGGTGATCTGGGCAGCCATGCCCTTGGCGTCGGGTGCCCAGCCGCCTGTGTCGACGATCACGAACTCGCGGCCGTTCCAGTCCGCGTCATAGCTGACGCGGTCCCTGGTCACGCCGGGCAGGTCCTGCACAACCGCCTCGCGGCGTCCGATGATCCGGTTGACCAGCATGGATTTACCGACGTTGGGGCGTCCGACAACGGCCACGACGGGTTTGACCACATCGATCTCTGTGGTGGTCTCGGTCATGGTCTTCGTCCCCTTTGTACTTGCGTGCGACTGATCAGGCTACCGCACGTGGCGTGCACCGAGCCGCACGGGCTGACCTGTCACACTCGTGCGCAGGATCAGGAGGAGTGTGTGTGAGCGAGCCGACCAAGGCGCACTGGCTCAACGGCGAGCGGTTGAAGGTGTATCCGCGCATCATCATCGGCCTGTATGTCGCGGTGATCCTCGGCTTCCTTCTAGCCACCCATGACCGCCCGCTGGCAGGCGGCAATCCCGTCGGCACTGACTTCATGGCGTTCTACGTTGCCGCGAGGATGGCACTGGCGGGTCACGCACTGCAGGTCTTCGATGTCGGCGCCTTTGGGGCCGTGCAGCGCAGCCTCTTCCCCGCGATGACCGGCGAAGGCTACGGCTGGTTCTACCCGCCGACCTTCCTGCTGATCGTTCTGCCCTTCGGACTTCTGCCGTACCTGGGTTCGCTGATCCTGTTCCTCACCGGCAGCGCCACGGCCTGGTGGGTGAGCCTGCGCAAGGCCTTCGGACGGTCCGGTGCCGGCTGGATCGCCGCGTCCTTCCCGGGACTGTGGATCTGCGTGGTGCAGGGACAGAACGGGCTGCTCACCGCTGCACTGGCAGGCGGATCGCTGCTCTGCCTGCCGCGACGCCCGGCGCTGGCGGGGGTCCTGCTGGGCCTGCTGGCCATCAAGCCGCAGCTCGCGGCACTTTTCGCCGTCGCCCTGATCGCAGCCCGCGCCTGGCGGACGCTGCTGGTTGCCGCGGGGACAGCTGCGGCGTTCCTGGGAGCAAGCGTACTGGTGCTCGGTGGAGGCACCCTTACCGGCTGGCTCGGAAGCCTGCAGGTCGCCCGCATCGCCACCGAGCAGGGCAGGCTGCCCTGGGGCAAGATGCCCTCCACCTTCGCCATGCTGCGTCTGCTCGGCACTCCGGTCGGATGGGCCTACGCCGGACATGCTGTGGTGGCGCTCGCCGCGGTTACCGCCGTCTGGCTGGTGTGGCGCCGAACCGATTCGGCCTCGCTGCGCGGCGCCGTCCTGATGGCAGCGACGTTCCTGGCCAACCCCTACGCCTTCGACTACGACCTGGCCTGGCTTGCCTTCCCGATCGCCTTGCTCGCTCGGCACGGGATGGAGAACGGCTGGCGGCGCGGTGACCGCGAGGTGCTGCTCGCCGCCTGGGTACTTCCTGCGGTCGGGACCACCATCGCCACGCTCCACGTCCAGATGGGGCCGTTGGTGCTCGGCGCGCTGGTGTGGATCACGCTACGGCGCGTTCTTCCCGGTCGCCGCACCAGCCTCGCAGTCGAACCTAGGGACGGGCCTGCGCGACCAGGTCGAGTACAGCCTGGATCGTCTCCGGCAGGGTGAGGTACGTGCCGTCCAGATGGGTGACCCCGTCGGCAGCTGTCGTGAAGTTCACCAGCCTGGAGTCGTCGGAGTCCCGGCGCAGCACCTGGTCGGCCAGCTGGGCTGCATCGACCTTGTCGCCAAGCTCTGCCTGCCGACGCGCCATCCGGATCTCAGGGTCAGCGGTCAGCAGCAGTCGCACGTCGGCGTCAGGGGCGACCACGGTGGTGATGTCGCGGCCCTCTGCCACGATGCCTGCCGGCGCGGCCTCGATGATCGCCCGCTGGCGGGAAACGAGGTTCGCCCGGCACTCAGCGACGGTGGACACCGCGCTCACCTTCGCCGAGACCTCCGGCTCACGGATCGCCGTGGTGACGTCGCGGCCGTTCACCCGCACCCACTGGTTGTCGGGGTCGGTGCTGATCTCCAGGTTCGCGCCGAGCGTGGCAGCGATCACGCCCGCCTCGTCGGACGGTTCGACGCCGGCGTCAAGGAACGCGCAGGCGACCGCGCGGTACATCGCGCCCGTGTCGAGGTAGGCCAGCCCGAGGGCCTTGGCCACCCCGCGGGACGCGCTGGACTTCCCGGAGCCGCTAGGCCCGTCGATGGCGATCACCAGGCGGTCGGCAGACATGTTCCTCCTACAGTTGCGGTTCGCGGTCGCGCACGGTCCAGCCGGCGCCAGTCATGACTGCGGCGAGCTCTTCGGCCGCCTCCGGAGCCACCTGCACCGACAGCCAGCCGACCTCCCGTTCGAGGTCGTGGTCGATGGACAGGTCCTCGACATTGACGCCGGCCGCTTCGATGTCGCGGAACAAGTGTGCGAGCGCACCGGGCGCATCGGGGATCTCCACCACGACGTGCGCCCAGCTGGCCGCGTTCAGGCCGTGCTTGCCGGGTAGCGCACGGGTGCCCTGGCGGCCGCGCTCGAGGACCTCTGCGATCTTGCCGGCGTCCAGCGTGGCGATCATCTCCGCCAGGTCGGACTGGATCGCCACGAGTTCCGTGCGGACGGCAGCCGCGTTGGCGCCGATGATCTGCTGCCACAGGCCAGGGTCAGAGCCGGCGATCCTGGTCACATCCCGCAGGCCCTGGCCGGCAAGCCGCAGGTGCTCGGCCGGTACCCGGGTGAGGCTGCCGGCCACCAGTACGGAGATCAGGTGCGGCAGGTGTGACACCTGGGCGACCGCCTCGTCGTGGTGAGCTGCCCCCATCGTGACGCGCCGGGCGCCGCAAAGGGCCGCCACCTCCTGGACGTCGAGCACCGCGTGTGCGGCGGACGTGTCGTGTGGGGTGATCACCCAGGTGCGGTCCACGAAGAGGTCGGCGTTCGCTGTGAGCGGTCCGACGTGCTGCGAGCCCGCCATCGGGTGCGAGCCGACGTAGCGGGAGAGGTCCGCGCCGGTCTTGCGGAGCGCGCCGAGCACCGTCCCCTTCACCGAACCGACGTCGGTCACCGTGGCGTTCGGGTAGGTCTGCAGGGTCTTCGCGATCACCTTTGCCAGCGCCTCCGGCGGCACAGCGACGACAACCAGCCGGACGTCAGCGGGGTCGGGCGGTTCCGTTGTTCCGGCGCCGCGCGAGGCCGCCACGTGGGCGTGGCTGGACACCTTGTCCTGCAAGTGGATGGTGAGGCCTGCGCGGGTCAGTGCATGGGCGACGGAGGCTCCCACCAGACCGGTGCCAATGACCAGCGCCGGGGAGAGTTCACGGATGCTCACTGGCCGCCCTTCTGCACGAAGGAGCGCACGTACTCCTCGGCGTCGGACTCGAGCACGGAGTCGATCTCGTCGAGGATGGCGTCGTAGTCGACGGCGTGCGAGGACCGGGCGATCGCCTCGACCACCTCTTCCGCACGCTGCTGCGCGCGTTCCCGCTGAACCCGATCGGCCACCGGTGCTCCTGTTCTCTCGGCGCCGACAGCCTACTCATGCCAGGCGGCGCAGGAGCGCATCGACCGCAGCGGCGTCAGGGACTGCGCCGACGCGCTCGGCGGTCAGTCCGGTCGGCTCGGACAGGTCGAGGCGGTGGACGCGCCCGTCGGTGTCGCTGACTGCCATCCAGTCCCAGGAGGCGGCCATCACGCGCTCGGGCACCAGGCGCACCAACGTCCCGCGAAGCCAGGCCCTGGTATCGGACGGCGGCTCGACCCCAGCGGTCGCCACCTCCGACGGCGTCACCAGCGTGCGCACGCGTCCGGCCTTCTCCAGGACGTCGAACGGCCCGGGACGGTCGAGCCGTGCCCAGGCGAGGTCGAGCTGGGCCAGCCGCGGCCCGCCCCAGGCGTCGTCGGGGTTGAGGCCGAGGCGCACGGCGTAGGCCATCAGGAGTTCCCGCTTGGCCACCCAGTCGAGCCGGTCGGCACAGACGGCCGGGTCGTTCCGCAGGTCGGAGAGCACCTGCGCCCAGGCGGCGTTCACATCCGCCTCGTAGGCCTCGGGACGGCGGACGGCGTCGGCAGCGACAGCTTCGGAGAACGCCTCCTGCAGATCGAGAGCAGTCAGCCGTCGGCCGTCGGCGAGCTCCAGGAGGGCGGTCAGGCTGGTGTCGTGGCTGACGGTGCTGAAGGCGGCCACCGGGTCGGCCAGCTCCAGCCCGGGCAGCGCGGACGCCTCCAGACAGGCGAGGAAGCCGGCGAGAGCGCCGGCCTTCAACCAGGTGGTGAACGGGCACCGGTTTGCGTCCCCGGTGATCACGTGCAGCCGGCGGTAGCGCGACGGCGCGGCGTGCGGCTCGTCCCGGGTGTTCAGGATCGGGCGCCGTTGCGTGGTCTGGATGCCTTCTGCGGTCTCGAAGAAGTCGGCTCGCTGGGTCAGCTGGTAGCCGCTGCGTTCACCGTGCTGGCCGATGCCGACACGTCCCGCGCCCGTGATCACCGCCCGAGACACCAGGAACGCCGGCAGCGCCCAACGGATGCTTTCCCAGGGCAAGGATCGCGGCAGCAGGTGGTTCTCGTGGCAGCCGTAGGAGGCGCCCTGGGAGTCGGTGTTGTTCTTGTAGATACCGATCTCGACGCCGAGCTCTGCGGACGCGACCCGCGCTGCGGCCACAACGGCGGCGTCGCCGGCCAGGTCGTAGGCGGCCGCAGCCCTGGCTGAGGTGACCTCCGGGCCGCTGTACTCGGGGTGGGCGTGGTCGACGTAGAGTCGGGCGCCGTTGGCCAGCATCCGGTTGTGGGCGTCCTCGATCGGGATCGGGTCGTCCCATTCGAGGGTGGTGCCGGTGGCGATCCCGGGATACGCGGCCACCACGGCGGCGCTGAGCACGGTCGGGTGCAGCTCGGGGGCATCGGGGGCGAGGATGCCGTATTCGGTCTCGATCCCCATGACGCGAGGGGTCACGGGTTGAGCGCGCGGGACCCGAACAGGGTGCGCAGGAACACGATCCGCTCCCCCTTGCGGCCGGAGACCCGCGCCCAGTCGTCGGGGTTGGTGGTGTTCGGCAGCTCCTCGTTCTCGCCGATCTCTGCCACGCAAGCGGCCAGCACGTGCTCGCGCCGCACGCCGCGCGGCCCGCCACCGATGAGCTCCTTGATCGCAGCCTTCTTGGCCCGGTCGACCACCCCGACCAGCATCGCGCCGGAGACGAAATCCGCGACGTGCAGCACTTCCTTTGCGCCGCTGGCGTAGGTGACCTCTATGAACTCGTTCTCCGGCGTGCGCGCGTACAACCGTTTGACGATCGCCTCGACGAGCTGTGCCTGGAATTCCGCCAGTGCGACGTCGCCGTTGTTGAGCGGCGTCTTCGTGGTCAGGTAGCGGGCGAGGATCTCTGCCGCGCCGGCCTGGTCGGGCCGGTCGAGCTTGATCTTCACGTCGAGCCGGCCGGGACGCAGGATGGCGGGGTCGATCAGGTCCTCCCGGTTGGTCGCTCCGATCACGATTACGTTGGCCAGTCCCTCGACGCCGTCGATCTCGCTGAGAAGCTGCGGCACGATCGTTGCCTCGACATCGGAGGAGACACCGCTGCCGCGAGTACGGAACAGTGCGTCCATCTCGTCGAAGAACACGATCACGGGACGCCCGGAGGTTGCATGCTCCTTCGCCCGGGTGAAGATCGCCCGGATCTGGCGCTCGGTCTCGCCGACGTACTTGTCGAGCAGTTCGGGACCCTTGATGTTCAGGAAATGGCTGCCGGCGGAGTTGGCGACCGCCTTGGCGATCATCGTCTTGCCGCAGCCGGGAGGCCCGTACAGCAGCACGCCCTTCGGCGGACGCAGCCCGAACTCGGTGAACAGCTCACGGTTGCGGAATGGCAGCTCGACCGCGTCCCGGATTTGCTCGATCTGTGCGCCCAGTCCCCCGATGTCCGCGTAGGTGACGTCGGGCACCTCCTCCAGCGTGAGGTCGGCCACCTCGCTGCGCGGCACCGGCCCGAGCGCGAGCAGCGCCCTGCGGTCGGCAAGCAGCGTCGCACCCAGCCTCAGGGAGCCAACGTCGAGGGTCTCCGCCGCGAGCAGCACGAGCTCCTCGCCAGAGGTGCCGCTCACCAGCAGGCGTCCGTCGGGCAGCACCTCAACCAGCCGCACGGTCTCGCCGGACGGGGTGTCCCCGGCCGTGGCGACGACGAGCATGGCCTCGTTCAGCAGCACCCGCGCACCGATCAGCAGCTCTTCAGGAGCCACCTCGGGGCTCACCGCACATCGCAGCTGGCGTCCGCCGGTGGCGACATCGGCAGTGCCATCGCCAAGGGCGAGCACGAGTCCGAAGGAACTCGGCGGCGCGGCAAGTGCGTCGAGCTCTGCCCTCAAAGCAACCAGCGAGTCCCGCGCGATGCCGAGGGTGGCGTTCAGCTTCTCATTGGTCTGGGCGAGCCCCCGGGCGTCGGTGCGGGCGTCCGCAAGCCGGCGCTCGGCAAGGTCGAGGGCGCGTCCGCGGGCCGCCAGCAGTTCGTTCGCCGCAGCGAGCTGGCGGGCGAGTTCGGCCGGCTCAGGCATCGCCCGGCTCGGAACCGACGCCGGCTGGTCGTGGGCCGGAGTAGTCAGGGCCGTAGGCGCCGGGCGCGGGACGGCGGCGGCGGATCGGCGCGACCATCCCCGGCGCGAGGCGGCGCGTGAAGATCAGGAATCCGGTGTGGCCACTGGTGCCGTGGCCGGGACGGATCGACAGGCCCTCGGCGTGCCACTCCCTCGAGGTGTACTCCCGCCCGACCGGTTCGGTGAAGCCGCCGTGGGCGCGCAGGGTCTCCATGGTGCGGCCCAGCTGAGGGGTGGTCGCCACGTAGCAGCACAACAGTCCGCCCGGAACCAGGACCTCAGCAACCACATCGATGCACTCCCACGGGGCGAGCATGTCCAGGACGGCACGGTCCACCGGTTCCGGGCCGATGTCGGTGACCAGGTCGCCGTCCCGCAGCGTCCACGCCGGGTGCTCGGCGCCGAAGAACGACTCGACGTTCTTCCTCGCCACCGCAGCGAATTCGGGGCGCCGTTCGTAGGAGTACAGGCGGCCCTCACTGCCGATGGCGCGGAGCAGGAAGATGCTCAGGGCCCCCGATCCGGCGCCGGCCTCCAGGACGCGGGCGCCGGGGAAGATGTCGGTCTGCACAAGGATGTGCGCTGCGTCCTTCGGGTACACCACCGCCGCCAGGCGAGGCATGGTCACCGTGAACTCCTCCAGCAGCGCACGGAAGGCCAGGTGCTCGACGCCGCCGGTCGACTGCACCACCACCCCTTCTGGCCGCCCGATCAGGTCGTCGTGGCCGATCCCGCCCTTGGTGGTGTGGTACACCGCCCCGGGCGTGAGCACCACCGAATGCCGCCGCCCCTTCGGGTCCGAGAGCGTGACCCGCTCCCCCGCCAACAGAACGCCGGTGTGCACTCCGCTCAACTCAACCACGCGTGATCCCCCAGAATCCCAGGGCCTGCCCGCTGCCGAACGGTTGTCCGATCAACGTGATCCCCTTGCCTACGAAAAGGATGCCGTCACCCTGTGAGATCGGGAGGACGGTGTTGTCGACAGCGGCCTGCTGCTGCAACTCGGTGATCGCGACCGTGCGGGCCACCCCGGTGGTGGTGCGGGCGCGCTGGTCCAGCGACTCCAGCTTGGTCAAGCTGCTGGGCAGTGGGCTGTCCAGGTAGTACTGCAGCCAGCCGCCGGCGTTGTTCACCCACGCCGGGGAGTCGGTCAGCCAGAGGTCGGCGACGCCGCCGGTCACGAGCCGGACGCTGACCCCGTCCAGGCCCTCGATGCGGCTGCGCAGCAGGTTCGCCAGGTCGGCATGCCCTGGTGCTGTCGGGTTGTAGCCGAGGGTGAGGATGATCCGGTCGCCGGACAGCGTGGGCAGCTTCACCCGGCCACCGAGCTTGAAGGAGGTGGCGTGCTCCGCGACCCCTATCGGCACGAGGGAGTCCAGCGTGCGGTCGGCCTGCAGCGCCTTCGCCACGCCGTCACGCAGGTCCGCGTTGCGCCGCAGTTTGGACGAACGGTTCCAGATGACCCGCGTGACCCGCATGCCTGGCAGCGCGAACCTGCTGAACCCCTTCGCGGTCGCCCGGTTGGAGCTGCCGGCGATCTCATCTGTGACCCGCTGCAGCGCGGCATTGTCCAGGCTGCGCCAGACCACGTCCGCTGTGCCATCGGCGATCGCCGCCTCCGCGGCCACCGAGTCTGCCGCGATGGTGAGCTTCAGGTCGGTGAGCAGCCCCTTCTTCGGTCCGATGTACTTCTCGAACCGGACGAACGTGGCCTGCCCCGCTTCGATGGTGCGCACGGCGTAAGGGCCGGACCCGATCGGCAGGGTGAGCAGCGGCAGCGGCTGGTCGGGGTTGAACACCTCCTCGTCGACGATCGAGGCAGCCTGCCCGGCGAGGGCGTAGCCGAACTGGTTGTCGGCCCACTCCAGGTGGAAGCGGATGGTGCGTGCATCTGGCGTCTCGATGCGCTGCAGGGCGGACAGCGTCTGGATGGACGTTCCGGGGGCGTCCATCCGCAGGGCGCGCTGGATGCTGAACCGCACATCGGAGGAGTCCAGCACGTGGCCGTTGTGGAAGAACAGGTCCGGCGGCAGCGTGCACTCATAGATCAGCTTGGACGTGAACAGGCAGTCGGTGGCGGCGTCCGGCTTGAGGTCACCGGAGCCCGGCAGCACGACCATCAGCCGCTGGTACAAGCTGTTGACCAGCATGGAGTCGGTGTCACTCGTGGCGATGGCCGGGTCGGCGGTCGTCATCGGCTCGGTCGTGAGCAGCGTGAAGGGACGCGGCGTTGGTGACGCCGATGGTGTCTGGGTTGGCAGCACAGCCGGCGTCGTGCAGCCGACCAGCACGCTGAGGGACGCCGCGGCCACCGCCAGCCTGGTCAGGATGGCGCGGTGGGAGTAGGTCTCAGCGAGCATTGAAGTACTTGGCCTCCGGATGGTGCGCGACGATGGCGTCGGTGGACTGTTCGGGGTGGAGCTGCAATTCCTCGCTCAATTCCACACCAATCCGCTCGGGACGGAGCAACGCGACCAGTTTGGCCCGGTCGGCGAGGTCGGGGCACGCCGGGTAACCGAACGAATACCGGGATCCGCGGTAGGCCTGGTCACGGATCATCGCGTCCACAGCGCCGTCGCCATTCAGACCCAGCTCGGAGCGAACGCGCGCATGCCAGTACTCAGCGAGCGCCTCGGTGAGCTGCACCGAGAGGCCGTGCAGTTCCAGGTAGTCGCGGTAGGCGTCGGCGGCGAACAGTTCCGCCGTCGCGCGCGACACCGCAGATCCCATGGTCACCAGCTGCATCCCGATCACGTCCGGGCCCAATTCCGCGGCCTCGTCGGCGTCCCGGAAGAAGTCGGCGAGGCACAGGTGCCGGTCGCGGCCCTGACGCGGGAACGTGAATCGGGTGAGCTCGCGGGCAGGGTCCTCCGGGTCGCCGAGGATGAGGGTCTCGCCCTCGGAGTGGCACGGCCAATAGCCGTAGACCACTGCAGGTTCCATGAGCCCGTCGGTGTGGATCCGGTTGAGCAGCTGCCGCAGGCGCGGGCGTCCCTCGGTCTCGACGAGTTCGGAGTAGCTGGGTCCGCCCGCCACGGAGCGCAGGCCCCACTGGCCCATGAAGGTCGCTCGCTCG
Source organism: Propionibacteriaceae bacterium (assembly GCA_017882685.1). Lineage (GTDB taxonomy): Bacteria > Actinomycetota > Actinomycetes > Propionibacteriales > Propionibacteriaceae > Propionicimonas. The sequence continues at coordinate 14,048 of JADGPA010000088.1, forward strand.
TCGAGCCAGGCAGCCACCTCGGCCAGCTTCAGCCCCTTGACGACGCGAGTGCCCCAGAACGGCGGAATCGGCACGTCGACGCGCCGGGCGACGCCGGAGCGTTGCGGCTCCTGAACCGAAAGGGGACTGTCCCCTTTCGTGCCGGCCTTCGGGGCGACCCGACGGCGACGCGGTTCCGGCAGGGCTGCACCGGGCACCCCGGCCTTGACCGCCATCACCTTCTGCATCAGCGAGAGGCCTTCGAAGGCATCCTTGGCGTAACGGACCTCCCCGGCGTAAAGGTCGTTGAGATCCTCCTCGACAAAGGCCCGCGTCAGCGCGGCGCCACCGAGGATCACGGGGAACGTCGTGAGCCCGCGCTGGTTGAGCTCGGCGAGGTTGTCGCGCATCACCACGGTCGACTTCACGAGCAGCCCGGACATCCCGATCGCGTCGGCGTTGTGCGCCAGCGCTGCCTCGATGATGGTGCTCACCTGCTGCTTGATGCCAAGGTTGATCACGGTGTAGCCGTTGTTGGTGAGGATGATGTCGACGAGGTTCTTGCCGATGTCGTGCACGTCACCCTTGACTGTCGCGATCACCATCGTGCCCTTGCCGCCGGCGTCTGCCTTGTCCAGGTGCGGCTCGAGGTAGCGGACGGCCGTCTTCATCACCTCTGCCGAGCCAAGGACGAACGGCAGCTGCATCTGGCCGGAGCCGAACAGTTCCCCGACGATCTTCATACCGGCGAGCAGGTAGTCGTTGATGATGTCCAGCCCTGGACGGGTCAGCAGGGCCTCGTCGAGGTCAGCCTCGAGGCCTTTCGGCTCGCCGTCGATGATCCGGCGCTGCAGGCGTTCCCCCAGCGGCAGTGCCGCCAGCTCAGCGGCCCGCGCCTCCTTGGTGCCGGTGGTGGTGACCCCCTCGAAGAGTTCCAGGAACTTCGTCAGCGGGTCGTAGTCCTCGCTGCGCCGGTCGTAGATGAGGTCCTCGGCGACGAGCCGCTGGTCCTCGGGGATCCGCGCGATCGGCACGATCCGCGCGGCAGGCACGATGCCGGAGTCCAGGCCGGCCTCGACGCACTCGTGCAGGAACACGGAGTTCAGCACTTGGCGGGCAGCCGGATTGAGGCCGAAGGAGACGTTGGAGATGCCCAGCGTGGTGTGGATGCCGGGGTATCTCGTTGTGACCTGCCGGATCGCCTCGATGGTTTCGAGGGCGTCGCGGCGGGTCTCCTCCTGGCCGGTGGTGACGGGGAAAGTGAGGCAGTCGACGATGAGGTCGCCGATCGCCATGCCCCAGTTGCCCACCAGGTCGGCGATCAGCCGTTCGGCCACTGCCACCTTCCACTCGGCGGTGCGGGCCTGGCCCTCCTCGTCGATCGTCAACGCGACCACGGCAGCGCCGTGCTCGCGGACCAGCGGCATCACCTTCGCGAACCGGGAGTCCGGGCCGTCCCCGTCCTCGTAGTTCACCGAGTTGATCGCGCAACGTCCCCCGAGGCGTTCCAGGCCGGCCTGCAGCACCGGAGCCTCCGTGGAGTCGAGCATGATCGGCAGCGCGACACCGGTACCGAGCCGCGCGGCGAGCTCCGCCATGTCGGCGACGCCGTCCCTGCCGACGTAGTCGACGCACAGGTCGAGCAGGTGCGCGCCGCCGCGGCTCTGCTGCTTGGCGATGTCGAGGCAGTCGGCCCAGTTCTCGGCCAGCATCGCATCGCGGAACGCCCTGGAGCCGTTGGCGTTCGTGCGCTCGCCGATGGAGAGGTAGGTCAGGTCCTGGCGCAGCGGCACGTCGGCGTACAGCGAGGACACCGCGGAGATGTGCGCCGGGTGCCGCTCGGCGGGAACGTGAGCGCCAACAGCCGCGGCAAGGCGCGAGATGTGCGCGGGCGTCGTGCCGCAGCATCCTCCGACGAGGTTCAGTCCGAACTCGTCCGTGAACTGCTGCACGTAACCGACGAACTCCTCGGGCCCCATCGGATACACCGCGCCGTTCGGGCCGAGCTCAGGCAGGCCGGCATTGGGCATGCAAACAAGCTTCACCCCCGCGTTGCGGGAGAGATGGCGCAGGTGCTCGCTCATCTCGGTAGGGCCGGTACCGCAGTTCAGCCCGATCGCGTCGATGTCCAGGGGCTCGAGTGCGGTCAGGGCCGCACCGATCTCGCTGCCGAGCAGCATCGTGCCGGCGGCCTCGATGGTGACGTTGACGAAGATGGGCAGGTCGGAGCCCAGGGCCGTCCGTGCCCTGCGGGCGCCGTTGACGGCGGCCTTCGCCTGCAACAGGTCCTGGCAGGTCTCGATCTGGAAGCCATCGATACCACCGGTGATCATCGCCTCCGCCTGCTGCTGGTAGGCATCGCGCAGGCGCGCGTAGGAGATATGACCGAGGCTGGGCAGCTTGGTGCCCGGCCCGACACTGCCCAACACGTAGCGCCGGCGTCCGTGGGTGCTAGCCGCATCGGCGGCAGCGCGGGCGATACGCGCCCCGGCCCCGGCCAGCTCCATGATGCGCTCGGCGGCGTCGTATTCGCCGAGGGCTGCAAGGTTCGCACCGAAGGTATTGGTCTCGATGCAGTCGGCGCCGGCGTCCAGGTAGGCGGTGTGGATGGCGCCCACGACATCGGGTCTGGTGGCGTTCAGGACCTCATTGCAACCCTCAAGTCCCTCGAAGTCCTGCAGGCTCAGGTCGTAACCCTGGAGCATCGTTCCCATGCCCCCGTCAGCCACAAGGACACGGGAAGCAAGGGCCGAGCGTAGATCGCGGGACATAGGGAGCAGAATAGGCGAGTCCGCCTACAGTGGTCGCCA
>JADGPA010000089.1 GCA_017882685.1 Propionibacteriaceae bacterium
GCCGGGCCTAGTCTTTCTGCGGAAGGTCGGCATCACGCCGAGCCGATCAGCGTGGAAAGGAAGCCCGAGAATGCCCGCGAAGAAGGCCGAGAAAGAGTCCGACAGTTTCAGCGCCGAAGAGCGAGCCGCGATGAAGGAGCGCGCCGCCGAGCTACGCGCAGAGGGCAAGAAGGGCGCCAAGAGGGCCGACGGCCTGCAGGCGGTCCTCGACAGGATCGCGGAGATGGCGCCGGAGGATCGTGTGCTCGCCGAGCGCGTGCATGTGACAGTGACCGCGACCGCCCCCGAGCTGTCGCCGAAGACTTGGTACGGGATGCCCGCCTACGCGAACGCTGACGGCAAGGTCGTCATCTTCTTCCAGGACGCGGGCAAGTTCAACTATCGGTACTCGACCCTGGGCTTCCAGGACGCGGCGAACCTCGACGACGGCGACCTGTGGCCCGTGTCGTACGCGCTCCTGCAGTGGAGTCCAGCGGTGGAGAAGAAGGTCGTCGAGCTCGTGAAGGCCTCAATCTCCTGAGTTGCCGCGACCGCTGTTCCGGGCCAGCTGGAGATAACGATTCGACACGACACACCTCGCTAAAGGAGTTCCGGCGCGCCACCTAAACATCGGTGCCATAGTGACAGTCGTTCGACCGACTATCCGGTCCGGCCAAGGGAAGGCGCTCTTCATGAGACTCGCAAAGTCCACGGTTGTCGTCGCGGTGACGGCGTTGGCTCTTTCAACAGGAGCCTGCAGCTCATCAGGCACCAGCTCGAGCGACACTTCGAGAGGCGCTGACGCCAAGACGATCTCGCTGTCGATAGCGTCGAACGCGATTGCGGGTGGGAAGAACGACCAGGAAGCCAAGTGGATCACGGACTACGTGATCCCCACGTTCACCAAGTCGATGAAGGCCAAGGGCGTTACGGCCACCGTGAAGTTCCAGCCGTCCGGCGTGGATGACGAGAAGTACAAGGCCAAGATCTCGCTGGACCTCAAGACCCGTAGCGGGGCGGACATCGTCGCCCTGGACGGCATCTGGGTCGGTGAGTTCGCCCAGGCCGGCTACATCCAGCCCCTGGACAAGGTCGTTGGCGCATCGACCGCGCAGTGGGACGGCTGGTCGCAGATCCCCAAGCCTGTACAGGCCAACACCTCTTTCGAGGGCAAGGCGTACGGCATACCGACCGGCACCGACGGCCGAGTCCTCTACTACAACAAGAAGCTTGTCGCCAAGGCTGGCCTGCCCACCGACTGGGCGCCGAAGAGCTGGGCCGACATCCTCGCTGCCGGAAAGGCGTTGAAGAAGCTGCCTGGCGTCGCACCGCTGCAGATCAATGCCGGGACGGCGATGGGCGAGGCCACCACGATGCAGGGGGTGCTCCCGCTGCTGGTGGGCACCGGGACCCAGATCTACACCGACGGCAAATGGCAGGGCAACACCCAACAGATCCGGGACGTGCTCTCGTTCTACCGCGACATCTACTCAACTGGTCTCGGGAACCCCGCGTTCCAGCAAGCCGCCAAGGGTCGCGACGAGTCCTTCGCAGCCTTCGCGGCCGGCAAGGTCGGCGTCCTCCTCGAGGGTGACTACTTGTGGCGTTCGATCCTCAACCCCAAGGGCGGCGATGCCCCGATGGCCACCCGGGACGCCGATGTCGGCTACGCGTTGATCCCAGCGGAGAAGCCAGCCTCAGGGATCAGGGGCCAGGACTTCGTCAGCATGTCCGGTGGCTCCGGGTACTTCCTGAACCCCAACACGAAGTTCCCGGCTCAGGCCTGGGAGCTCCTCACCTTCATGTCATCGCCGGATGCCCTGAAGGCACTGCTCAACGGGGCGGCCCGAATCACCGACCGAACCGACGTCAACAAAGAGGTGCTGGCAGGGGACCCGATGCTCAGCCTGGTCTCCGAGAAGGTGCTGCCCCTGACCGCCTACCGGCCCGGTGAAGCCGTGTACCCGCAGGTGTCGGCTGCGCTGCAACAGGCCACCGCCGACATCGTGTCCGGCAAGAGCGTGGCCGACGCGGCCGCGGCATACCAGAAGGCTCTGGTTAAGGCTGTCGGCGCGGACAAGGTGAGCGGCTCCTGAGTCGGGTAATGGCAGCCAGGGTCGTCCGGCGTGGCTGCCCGATCTGCTGACGTCACTGACGCGGCCGGCCTCGGCCGCGTCAGGGCGACGGCGTTCGTCGTCCCAGCGCTCCTCCTTGTCGGCGCGTTCTTGGTCTTTCCCGCGCTGTGGACGCTGTACCTGGGAGTGACCGACTACCGTCTCACCGGTCTTGCGGCAGCAAACCCCCAGTTCGTCGGCCTGCAGAACTACGTCTCGGCAATCGGTGACTCACAGTTCCGGAACTCGCTGTGGCTGACGATTCTGTTCGTCCTCGGCTCGGCGATCATCGGGCAGAGCTTCATGGGGTTCGGGATCGCATGGACGGTCCGCTCGGTGCCGCGTCTGGTTCGCGGGATCCTCGAGACCCTCGTGCTGCTGGCCTGGATCCTGCCGAGCTCGGTCGTCGCCTTCTTGTGGATCGCCTACCTCGGTCGAGGCGACGGGACCCTGAACACGATCCTGCAGACACA
>JADGPA010000090.1 GCA_017882685.1 Propionibacteriaceae bacterium
GGTCCGTCCGGGATCGGCGGCAACTGGCCCGCACCGGTGGGCCAGCCACAGATAGGATCGCCAGGGTATTCGGCCGTTGACCCGAAGTGGGGGCCGCCAGCGGGTTAGGAGGCAGGGTATGGGCGCTGAGCGCTTGTCTGCTTCTCTGACCCGACTGCGGGACGCGCTCGCCGAGGTCCGGCTGCCAATGGAACTTCCGAGCTCGGCCTCGGCGCAGGCACTCGTCCGCGGAGCCGTGGACCAGCTGGACGACTACATCCTGCCGCGGCTCGCCCGCCTGGACGCCCCGCTGCTGGCCGTCATCGGCGGCTCCACCGGTGCCGGCAAGTCCACCCTCGTCAACTCCCTGCTCGGACGCGTGGTGAGCAATCCCGGCGTGATCCGGCCGACGACGCGATCGCCGGTCCTTGTGCACCATCCGGACGATGCCGAGTGGTTCGCCTCCGAATCGATGCTGCCGGGGTTGGCCCGCAGCACCAGCTCTGCCCATGACGCCCGCACCCTGCAGGTGGTGCCCGAACCCGGGCTGCCGCGCGGCCTTGCGATCCTCGATGCGCCCGACGTCGACTCGGTCGTCGCAGAGAACCGGGCGCTGGCGGCCCAACTGCTTGCCGCCGCCGACCTCTGGCTGTTCGTCACCTCCGCGGCCCGCTACGCAGACGCCGTGCCATGGGAATACCTGCGCTCGGCCGCCCAGCGGCACGCCGTCGTCGCCGTTGTGCTCGACCGGGTGCCGCCGGCTGCGATGGATGAGGTGCCTGCGCACCTGGGTCAGATGATGAGCCAGCGCGGGCTCGGGGGCTCACCGCTGTTCGCCGTCCCCGAGACCGAGGTGGACGCAGAAGGCCTGCTGCCGGACTCGGCGGTGGCGCCGATCCGGGACTGGCTGGGGGAGCTTGCCGCCGACGTGGTGAGCCGCAACCAGGTGGTGCTCCAGACCCTGAACGGTGCGATCGGTGCCCTTGCGAGCGGTGCACCGCAGGTGGTCAACGCCATCCAGGAGCAGGTGATCGGCCTCGAGACGCTCCGCGCCGATGCCGCGCGGTCGTTCGCAGAGGCCGTCCGGACCATCGTCGTGCAGACCGCCGACGGCACCCTGCTGCGCGGTGAGGTGCTGGCACGCTGGCATGACTTCGTCGGCACGGGGGAGTTCTTCCGGGCCGTTGAGCAGAAGATCGGCTGGATGCGCGACCGTCTGGTTGCAGCGGTGAAGGGGGAACCGAAGCAGGCCCTCGACGCGAGGGTGGCGGTCGAATCGGGCATGGAGGTGTTGATCCGCGAGGAGGGCGAGGCCGCGGCGCGTCGCGTCGAATCCGCGTGGCTGGCGCACCCGGTCGGACGGCAGCTGCTCGCAACGGCTGGCGAGGACCTCGGGCGCGCGTCGCGGGACTACCCGCTGGCAGCGGCCCGGGCCATCCGCGACTGGCAGGGCGATGTGCTCGACCTGGTGGTGCGCGAAGGTGGGGCGAAGAAGTCCGCAGCCCGGTTCTGGGCGCTGGGTGTGAACGGCGCCGGAGTGGCGCTGATGGTGCTGGTGTTCTCGCAGACCGGCGGGCTCGTCGGCGCAGAGATCGGGGTGGCAGGCGGGACGGCCGTCCTGGCGCAGCGTGTGCTGGAGGCGATCTTCGGCGAGGACGCCGTCCGCCGGCTCGCCAGGCAGGCGAAACGTGACCTGGACGCGAGGGTCGAGGCCCTGATCGCTGCCGAGCTCGACCGCTACACGGCTGTCCTCGACGCCGTGGACGTGCGGCCCGAGCAGGCTGGCGAGATCGTGGCGGCCATCGAGGACCTCGAGGACGTGCGGGGTGGCGACGAGCGCCTGCAGCTCCCGTCCTCCCAGGCGTCCCCCGGCAAGACGACAGCGCAGCGTGAGCTCGGTGCGCGTGCCCCAGCTGGGCTTGAGGTGGCCGCAGAGCCGCCGCTGGCGGGCGAGATCATCCAGAGCCGGCAGGACCAGCAGTGAGCGCGGCCGACGACCAGCTGGGCGCCCGCGTCCGCGCCCTCGCCGGGGCGGTGGAGGCCATCGATGGCCGCGGCACACCGGACGTGGTCGCCAAGGCCAAGGCCGTTGTCGAGCGGGCCGGAGAGCGGGTCGCGTTCAGCGGTAGCTACACCGTTGTCGCGTTCGCCGGCGCCACCGGTTCGGGCAAGTCCAGCCTTTTCAACGCCGTCACCGGCACCGACCTCGCCCATGTGGCGGTGCGTCGTCCCACCACCTCGAAGGCGATGGGCGTCAGCTGGGGCGGGCAGTTGCCGCACGAGCTGCTGGACTGGCTCGAGATCACCAAGCGGCATCTGGTGCCGTCCGGGCCGAATGAGTTCTCCGACCTGCTGCTGATCGACCTTCCCGACCACGACTCCACCGAGTTGACGCACCGGCTCACCGTTGACCGTCTCGTACAGCTGGTCGATGCCCTCATCTGGGTGGTCGACCCGCAGAAGTACGCCGACGCGGCTCTGCACGACGGTTACCTCAAGCAGCTCGCGCCCTACGCGGAGGTGATGCTGGTGGTGCTGAACCAGGCCGACCGGCTGGCCCCGGCAGAACTCGACTGCTGCCTGTCCGACTTGCGCCGGCTGCTGGATTCCGAGGGCCTTCGCGCCACCCCGATCATGTCCACCTCAGCCCTGCGCGGCACGGGCATCCCCGAGCTGCGGGAGGCGCTCGCCCGGACGGTGGCGAACAAGCAGGCGATGGCGCGACGCCTGTCGGCGGACGTGGGCGTTTCTGCTGCTGCGCTTGCCACCGACCTTGGCGGCAATCCGGCCCCGTTTGTCAGCGATTCGGCCCGTCACAACGTGATCCGCGTGCTGGGCGAGGCCGCCGGGGTGCCGGTCGTTGTTGACGGGGTGCGCGGCGCCTGGCGGCGGCGCGGCGCGGTGGCCACCGGCTGGCCGTTCGTCACCTGGTTGGCGCGGTTGCGTCCCGACCCGCTGAAGAAGTTGCGTCTCGACCTCACACCGGCCGACCACAGCCCCACCGAGCTGAACCGGACCTCCTTGCCAAAGGCAAGTTCTGTGCAGCGTGCTCGCGTGGAGCAGGGACTGCGCGAGCTGACCGATTCGGCAGCGGAAGGGTTGCCACGAGGCTGGGCGCAAGGGCTGCGCGACGCGTCTCGCAGCAGCCAGTCGCTGCTTCTCGACCGCCTCGATACAGCGATCGCCGGAGCAGACCTGACCGTGCGCCGCGGCACCTGGTGGTGGGCGATCTTCGGTGTGCTGCAATGGCTGCTGATCGCCGCCGTCCTCGTCGGGGTGGGGTGGCTGTTCGCCAATCCTGTCCTCGGAGCGATGGGGCTGCCGTCCATCCCTGCGGTGCTCTGGTACGGCATTCCGGCAGGCACCTGGCTGCTGGTCGGCGGGGTGCTGGCCGGTATCCTGCTCGGCGTCCTCGGTGGTGCGCTTGTCGAGATCGGCGCCAACTCCCACGCCCGGGCTGCCCGGCGCAGCCTGGACGCTGCCATCGCGGCGGTGGTGACCGACGAGGTGCTGGCTCCCGTGCAGGCAGAACTCGACCGGTTCCAGCGGGCCCACGCCGCGGTGCGTGCCGCACAGGGCTGAGCGTTTTCCACAGCCGTCTGATGATCCACAGCCCGCATGGTCGGCTGACGCGGCCGGCAGCCTGGTGCCGAAGATCTCCCCGAGCACAGCTGAGGAGAGGGGAGCGCGATGATGGACGCGCAGATCTGGATGACCGGCAATGTGGGCGGCGAGGTGGAGTACCGGCAGGTGCGTGATGACCTTGCCTTCGCCAGCTTCCGGCTGGCGTCCACGCCACGGACGCGGAAGGCCGGCGACTGGATGAATGGGGAGACGACCTGGATCGGGGTCACCTGCAGCCGTTCGCTGGCCGAGCACGTGAAGTCGAGCATCAGCAAGGGCGACCCGGTCGTCGTGGTGGGCAGGTTGCGCACCACACGCTGGACCGACCAACAGGGGGTCGACCAGGAGCGGATGATCATCGAGGCGACGTCGATCGGTCACGACCTGTCGCGGGGCACCTCGGCGTTCCGCAAGGCGATCCGGCCGGTGGTCGAGGAGGTCAGCGTGAGCGACTTGGTGGCGGCGACGGAGGCACAGGCCGACGCCGACGATGCCGAGGAGGCCGACGCCGACAGCACCGCAGCCTGAGGGCGATCTGGCGCACGGGACTGTACGGAATCGGCGGGTCGCTCTGGCGCGGAACGCACTTCGTTGCTTGCATCGAAGGCGCGAGCACTCCCACACCCCAAGGAGTAGCAGTGAAGCCGTGCCTCCCGTGACCATGTCGGTGGTGCGCCGCTGGCATCTGCCGGTGCTGATCGGCGTGCTCTACCTCGTCGCGGGAGGCCTGAATGCAGGACCACTGCTGGCGGGAGCGCGTCCAGCGATCGCCGGCGTGCTGGCCTCTGCGACATACGGCGCGGCCTGGCTGGTGTGGGCGTTCGTCGCCGGACGCTTCAACAGCTGCCGCAGCCTGCGGGGCATGGCTGGGTTCTGGGCCGTGGTGATTGCCAGCGCGGCCATCTGCAGCACCTTCGTACGGCTGGATACCCGCAGCGGTGTGGCCGCCGGCGGGGGGATGGTGGCGTCGCTGCTGGTGGTGGCTGCTGCCCCGCTCTACGGCATGGCAGGCGCGTTCGCCGGCGAGCCGTTGACGGCGCTCACCGCGATCACCGTCGCCACCGGCGCCCTCACCATGGCGCTCGCCGCCGCGGCACGGAGACTGGCCCCGGCGGCGTCCTGAGCAGGGCTCAGCCGCGGGTGAGCTTGCGGTGCGCGGTCCGGTGCGGACGGGCCGCTTCAACCCCGAGGCGGGCCACCTTGTTCTCCTCGTAGTCGGCGAAGTTGCCCTCGTACCAGAACCACACCGCGTCGTCCTCGTCCGTGCCCTCCCAGGCAAGGATGTGGGTCGCGACGCGGTCGAGGAACCAGCGGTCGTGGGAGATCACCACGGCGCAGCCCGGGAACTCCAGCAGCGCGTCCTCCAGCGACTGCAGGGTCTCCACGTCCAGGTCGTTGGTCGGCTCGTCAAGCAGCAGGACGTTTCCGCCCATCTTCAGGGTGAGCGCAAGGTTCAACCTGTTGCGCTCACCGCCGGACAGCACGCCGGCCAGCTTCTGCTGATCGGGGCCTTTGAACCCGAATGAGGCAACGTAGGCCCGTGAGGGCATCTCGAAGCTGGCCACCTTGATGTGGTCGAGGCCGTCGGAGACGACCTCCCAGACGTTCTTGGTCTCGTCGAGCCCGGAGCGTCCCTGGTCGACGTAGGA
>JADGPA010000091.1 GCA_017882685.1 Propionibacteriaceae bacterium
CCGAGCGGCCGCCAGGGGCCAAGCGTGGCCGCTGGCGTGCCTTTCGACGGACCTGACGCAGACCCGATCCCTGCTCACGCAGCTACGGTGGCGGCTCTAGGTCAGAGATCGGGCCTGGAAGTTGCCGGGGCAGTCGGGGCCGCAGAGCTCCCCGGGCGGGTGGTTGTGGCCGATAATGCAACCCTCCGCCTGCGGTGGGCCCAATTCAGCTGCTGACGGCCCGTCATCAGCAGTCCTCGACTCGACTCTACGAGCCTGTTCGGGTCGTGCTGCGCAACTGCGTTGTCAGCGGTGATGGCGCTAACCGAAACTGCCCAGAGTTGCTCACCGAAACTGCTCACCCTGAGCTGAGCGGTCGCCAGAGTAGCGGTCAACGGTCCGGCATAGTGATCACCTCCAGCTCGGCCGGGGTCTCGGCGGCGTCACGCCCTCTCGGGGGTACTGCCACTGCGCCCGCCGCATCAACGCGCTGTCCCGTTGGTCCCGGGTGAGGCTTGGCTGCCACGTCATGACGAAAAGCATCTGATCAGAGGTCGGGTCCAGGCTGGAGAGCATGGGCAAGGGGCGTCGGGTGCGTGCGGCTCGCTCCGGATTGCCCGCGCGGCGTGTGGCGTGTGGCTGCCCGGCGTTCGGACGGATCACCTACCGGCTGTCGTGCCTGATGCGCGGGCGTGAGGCGTCCGGGGAATTGGTGCTGCCGACCTCAGGGCGCCCCGGCGACGCCCGGGAGGTGTTCGGCTCCTGTGGGGAGTGCGGCGCCGAGGCTGCGGGCCATGGCGTCATCGTCGAGTTGCTCGACTCGCATGGTCTCTGAGCTAACTAAGGCCCTCAGCTGCGCGCGCCGATGAGAGCCGAAAGCCGATAGGCAGGAGCCCAACCGATGGCGACGCCCCAGGTGACGTCTGGCCGTGGGTACCGCGCACCGGTTGCCGGCTTGACGCTGGTACTCGTGCTGGCGCCGGTGCTGTTCACCGGCCTGCTGCTGGTCCGTCGCGGTGGTCCGGAGTTGATCCGGGTTGCCGACGACGCCACCCAGCTGGCAGCCGCGTCGTTGGCTGCGGTGTGTGCGACAGTCCGGGCGTCGTGTTGTCGAGGCCGGCGACGCGGGGCGTGGAGCGCCCTGGCCGGCGGGCTGGCCTGCTGGGCACTGGGTCAGGCGCTGTGGACGTACTACGAACTGATCGCCGACCGGCAGACGCCCTTTCCCTCGTTGGCCGATGCCGGCTACCTGATGCTGCCGGTCGGGGCGTTGGCCGCTCTGTGGCTCTACCCGACCGGGCCACACAACGCTCACGCCAGGATCCGGCTGCTGCTCGACGGGGTCACCGCGGCCACCTCCCTGTTTGTGATCAGCTGGACAACCGCGCTGGGCGCGGTCGCACACACCCCGGCGGACAGCCGGTTCGGCTTCGTGGTCTCGCTGGCCTATCCGGTGGCCGATCTTGGCCTGTGCACCGTGACGCTGCTGGTGCTCTCCCGAGCCCAGGTGCGCGGCCGCGCCCCGCTGCTCTTGCTCGGGACGGGGCTGCTGGCGATGGCGGTGGCGGACAGCGGCTTCGCCTACCTCACCGCCGTCGGGCGCTACCACAGCGGCAGCCTCATCGACGCGGGCTGGGTGAGCGCCTTCTGCCTGTTGGCGTTGGCGGCGGTCGCCGAGCGAGACACCGGTGCTGCCGCCCGGGGTTCCGACGACCTGCACGTGCACTCGATCACTCTGCTGCCTTACCTGCCGCTGTTCGTGGCCGCTGCGGTGGTGGCCGGGCAATGGGCCGTCGGCGGCCATGTCGGCCGAGTGGAGCAGGTCGCCGTGGTTGTGCTGTTCGCCCTCGTGCTGCTGCGCCAGGCCACCACCCTGTGGGAGAACCAGCGGCTGACGGTCACTGTGGCGGCCCGGGACCGAGAGCTGCGGCACCTGGCCTTCCACGACCCGCTCACCGGGCTGGCGAACCGGGCCCTATTCACCGACCGGCTCGATCACGCGATCGAGTTGCACCGCCGCGAGCTGCGGCCGCTGGCCGTGTTGCTCCTGGACCTCGACGACTTCAAGCACGTCAACGACTCGCTGGGCCACCCGGTCGGCGACGAGTTGCTGATCCGAGTCGCCGAGCGACTGCGCGCCTCCCTGCGGGCCGTGGACACCGTCGCTCGGCTGGGCGGGGACGAGTTCGCCGTCCTGATCGAAGGCGGGGACATCGATCCCCGCCTCGTCGCCGACCGGGTCCAGGCCTCCTTGGAGATGCCGTTCGATGTGGGCGTCGAGAGTCTGCGGATGCAGGCCAGCATCGGGTTGGCCACCGACTCCCCGGAGCTGCGGGAACTGACCGCTATCGACCTACTGCGCTACGCCGACCTAGCCATGTACCAGGCGAAGAACGCCGGCAAGCACTCCCTGGCCGTCTATCAGCCGACGGGTTCCTACACCGCCGAAGGCGTCGCGGCTTCCCAGTCTTGAGGTGACGTCCCGGAATCTGTCGGTGGCGCCAGGCAAGGTCTGGGCCGCGGACAACTCCACATCAACAAAGGGTCGGCTCCCGACTGGCCTGAGCGGCCACACCAAGACGCGCCGTCGCAAACACCTGTCCGCGACCTGATGTTGTGCTGTGGCACGGCGTCGTCGCGATCCCCGGTGTCGATCATGGCTACCTCGTGCATTCCGTCTGGCTGGACCCCGAGCTGGGCGTGTCGGGTGGAGGGATCGCAACTGTCCGCGCGGCACGCCCTTTGGGGAGTGCTGGCCGTGGCCAGGGAACCGGTTCAAAAGGCCCACTGGGGTCGCGTAGTACCCGGATGCGGGGGAGGCGGGGGGCACGCTGCGCACCACGACAGCCGCCTCGCGCGTCGGGGTCGGCGGAGTC
>JADGPA010000092.1 GCA_017882685.1 Propionibacteriaceae bacterium
CGTCTCCGGCACGCACTGCGCCCCGGAGACGTCATCACTCCCCGACATGCAGCCGTTCCCCGGCACGCTGTGGAGCCACGGCATGCCCTCGACGCCTCCTGGCGCCACCATGGACGGCGCCTCAGCCGACGCGTGTTGCTGATCCTCGGTGTGGCCCTGATCGGTGGTCCGTTGGCCTACATCGTCCTGCCGCAGTCTGTCGAGGCCCTGCCGGGCGGTCCGCACAGCGCCCCCCTCGTGACCGTTGCGGCCACCCCGGTGCGCACGCCGGCCTTCGTCGCCGGACTGATCCAGGACGGCGACCTGATCGCCGACCCTGTGGGCGTGGTCACGACGGGACCCACCGTTGCCGTCAGCGGCGACCTCATCGGCTGGCCGGTCACCGACCACACCCCGTCCACCGGTTTCGGCTACCGCTCCGACCCGTTCACCCACCGGCAGCGCTGGCATGACGGCGTCGACCTTGGTCAGCCGTGCGGCGATCCTGCCTGGGCCTCCCTCGACGGGACGGTTGTGGACGCGGGGTGGGCCGGTGGCTACGGCAATCGCGTCGTGATCCGCCACGCCGACCGCGACGGTCACAGCTTCGCGACCACCTACAACCACATGGCCAAGATCGAGGTGAAAGTCGGTCAGCTGGTGACCAGGGGACAGGCGGTCGGCCGGATCGGCTCCACCGGACGCTCGACGGCCTGCCACATGCACTTCGAAGTGGTCCTCGACGGGTCCTACGTCGACCCGATGCGCTTCCTTACCGGCGACATGAGCAAGGCTGCACTCAGCCGCAGGGTGGGCAGCTACATGCCGTCCGGGTTGCCCTCCCCGAACTCCTCGCCCTCGGTCAACGCCACCTCCACCGTAACGCCGTCGCCGTCGCCGTCGCACACGACCGCGACGCCGTCACCCACGCACACCACCCCGGCCCCTGCGCCCAGCACTACGGCCCCGCACGTGACGCCCAGCCCCACCCCGAGCACCTCGCATACGCCGACCCCGACGCCGACCACGCCGACACCCACGCCCACGACAACGAGCCCGACCGGCACGTCCGTCGCCCCGACCGGTGGCACGACCATCGCGACGCCGACCCCGTCGATGTCAACCGCGTCGCCTGCGAGCGCCACCCCTGCCGGCCTCACCTCATCAGCCACGCCCAGCGCCCCCCGCTCGGGCAGTTCGCCCGCCGTCACAACCAGTGTTGCGGCCGCCGCAGGCTGAGAGCACTCGGGGCGCGCTCGCCTGCGCCTCGGCGGTCGCTGCCCTGCTGTTGACCGGCTGCACGCCTGCGCCCGCCACCGGTCCGGGCACCGCTCCCGTCGAGGCGCCGACGGCAACGGTCGTCCGCGACCTGGCGACCGGGCTCGACGTGCCCTGGGACCTGGCCGCACTCCCCGAAGGCGGGCTGCTGGTCACCCTGCGCGACCGGGCGGATGTGGTGCGGATCGACACCGACGGCAGCCAGCACACCGTCGGCCACATCGACGAGGTGGCGCCGGCGGGGGAGGGTGGGCTGCTGGGAATCGCGCTCTCGCCACGGTTCTTGAGCGATCAGCTGATCTACTTGTACTACTCCGTAGCACATGAGAACCGGGTGGTGCGCTACCGTTACACCAGCACGGCGCTCGCCGACCCGACCCCGGTCTTCACCGGTATTCCGAGCGCCGCGAACCACAACGGCGGGCGGCTGCGGTTCGGGCCTGACGGCTGCCTCTACATCGGCACGGGGGACGCCGGGCGCGGCGACACCGCCCAGGACCGCAACTCCCTTGGCGGCAAGATCCTGCGAATCGCTGCCGACGGCACCATTCCCGCTGACAACCCCTTCGGAAATGCCGTCTACAGCTACGGGCATCGCAATGTCCAGGGGCTCGGCTGGGATGCGAACGGACGCCTGTACGCCAGCGAGTTCGGCCAGGACACCTTCGACGAGCTCAATCTCATCAAGGCCGGCGGCAACTACGGCTGGCCGGTCGCCGAGGGGATCACTGACCGGCCTGACCTGATCAGTCCGCTGCTGGTGTGGCGACCCTCAGAGGCCTCGCCGAGCGGGATCGCGGTCGCGCCGTCTGGCACTGTCTACATCGCGGCCCTGCGCGGGCAACGCGTGTGGAGTACATCACCCTCGGGCTCGGGCATGAGCCAGCCCACCGTGTTCCTCGACGGACTCGGACGCCTGCGCGACGTCACGGTTGTCGGCGACGACCTGCTGGTGCTCACCAACAACACCGCCCGCGGCACGCCGCGCCCGGGCGACGACCGACTCGTCGCCGTCCCGCTGCCATGACTCAGTGGTCGGGCGAGGCCCCCCAGATGCGGCCCAGGTAGTCGCGCATCGAACGGTCGGAGGAGAAGTAGCCGGAGCGGGCGACGTTGAGGATCGCCGACTTTGTCCAGGCCTCCTTGTTGACGTAGGCCTTCTCCATATTCTCCTGCGCCTCGAGGTAGGCGCGGTAGTCGGCCAGTGCCATGAACCGGTCCTGGTACAGCAGGTTGGAGACCACCGGCTCGAACGTGCCGCGGTCACCGCCGGAGAACGCGCCGGACGCGATCAGGTCGATGGCGGACTTAAGGTCGGCGTCCTCCTCGTACAGCTTGGACGGCCGGTAGCCCGAAGCTCGCAGTGCTTCCACCTCGGGCTCGAGCATGCCGAAGAGGAAGAAGTTGTCGTTGCCGACGAAGCGCCGGATCTCGACGTTGGCCCCGTCATCGGTGCCGATGGTGAGCGCACCGTTCATGGCGAACTTCATGTTGCCGGTGCCCGAGGCCTCCATGCCGGCCAGCGAGATCTGCTCGGACAGGTCCGCAGCAGGAATCAGCTTCTCGGCAAGTGTCACGTTGTAGTTGGCGGGGAAGGCGAGGCTCAGTCGCCCGGCGACCTGCTTGTCGGCATTGATGGTGGCGGCGACAGCATTGATCAGGGCGATCGTGTCCTTGGCCATCCGGTAGCCCGGGGCAGCCTTGGCGCCGAAGACCACCGTGCGCGGAAGGACGTTCTTCGGATCGACGCGACCGGAGATGATCTGGTCGTACAGCGTCACCACGTGCAGCAGCTTCAGCGTCTGCCGCTTGTACTCGTGCAGCCGCTTCACCATGACGTCCAGCAGGTGGCCGTCGGGCAGGTCGATGCCGTCGCGGGTGCGCAGCAGGTTGTAGAGCCGGGTCTTGTTCTGCTCCTTGGCCTTGCGGAACGCCCGGCGGAAGTCCTCGTCCTCGGCGTAAGGCTCGAGCTCGGCGAGTAGGTCGAGGTCGGTGACCCAGCCGACGCCGATGGTGTCGGTGATCAGGCCGGAGAGGAACGGGTTGGCGAGCTTGATGAACCGACGGGGTGTCACGCCGTTGGTGACATTGGTGAACTTGTCCGGGAAGAACTCGGAGAAGTCCGGCAGCACCTTCTGTGCCAGCAGCTTGGAGTGCAGCTCCGCGACGCCGTTGACCTTGATGCCCGCGACGGTGGCGAGGAAGGCCATCCGCACCGAGCGGTCGGGGTAGTCGGCGACGATCGACATCCGACGGACGCGCAACTCGTCGTCGGGGTAGGCCTCGCGCACCTGCTCGAGGAACTCGTCGTTGATGCGATAGATGATCTCCAGGTGGCGCGGCAAGAGCCGTCCCATCAGCTCTACCGACCAGGTCTCCAGCGCCTCGGGCAGCAGGGTGTGGCAGGTGTAGGCGAAGCACTTGCTGGTGATGGCCCAGGCCTCGTCCCAATCGAACTTCTTCTCGTCAACGAGGATGCGCATCAGCTCGGGGACAGCGATCACGGGGTGGGTGTCGTTGAGCTGGAAGACGATCCGCTCGGGCAGGTGGTGCAGGTCGAAGTGCTCCTCGAGCATCTGCTCGATGAAGTCCCGCAGCGAGCAGGCGACGAAGAAGTACTGCTGCTGCAGACGCAGCTCCTTGCCCTGCGGGGTGGAGTCCTCGGGGTACAGCACCTTGGTGATGTTCTCGGCGAACGTCTGCGCCCGGACGGCTTCCGCGTAGTCGCCGGAGTTGAAGATCGCCAGGTCGAACGCCTTTGTTGCCTGCGCGCTCCACAGCCGCAGCGTGTTCACCCGGCCGTTCTGGTAGCCGGGAACCCTGTAGTTGTAGGGGATGCCCAGGACGTTCCAGCTGGCCGCCCAGCGAGTGCGTTCGGTGCCGTTGTCGTCGTAGGTCTCGGTGTTGCCGCCGAAGTCCACCTGCACGGCGGCCTCCGGGTGCGGGAACTCCCACGGCCCGCCGAGCGCCAGCCAC
>JADGPA010000093.1 GCA_017882685.1 Propionibacteriaceae bacterium
CGGAACCGCCGCCACCACCGCGGCCACCGCGACCGCCGCCACCGGGGGGACCCCCGGTGGCTCCGGGCGGGCCACCGACGCCACCGCGTCCGGGCGCACCACCGGGACGGCCGCCGACGCCACCGCGTCCGGGCGCACCACCGGTGCGGGCGCCGGCACCCGGACGACCGGTAGCTCCGCCTAGACCGGAGGACGCCGTCTTGGGCATCATGGCCGGGTTCGGCCGCGGCATGCCGGCAACGCCGCCACCGGGCCGCGGCATGCGGTCTCCGGTCGGGCGCGGACCGCCGGGACGGTCAGTGCTGAAGGGACGCTCGCCGGGGCGGCCGCCGGGGGCCGCCGGGGCACCTTCGGGACGGGGACGCTGCACGCCCATACCCTGGCGCGAGGCGAACGGGTTGTTGCCCGGACGCGGTGCGCCGGACTTGCGGACGCCACCAGGCAGTCCACCGGTTCCGCCGGGACGGGGCACGGGACGGGGCCGGGAGGCCTCGCCGGCGTCCTCTGCCTGCGGCCGTACCTCCGGAGCCGGAGCGGAGGACGGAGCTGGGGCTGCCGGGCGGGGTGCGGACGGGGCCGGACGTGTGCTGGCTGCCGGGGACGGGGCCCGCGGTGCAGCGACGGGAGCAGGCGCAGCCACCGGAGCGGCCGGAGCCGCGGCGACCGGCGCTGGCGGGGCGGGCTTGACCACGGGGGCCGGCGGAGCCTCGACCTGGGCGACCGGCACTGGAGCCGGAGCAGGCGTCGGCACAGCTGCCGGTGCCTGGGGACGACGTGCCGGGGCCGCCGGGGCAGGCGCGGAGCCGGTGGCTGCAGCCTTTTCCTTG
Source organism: Propionibacteriaceae bacterium (assembly GCA_017882685.1). Lineage (GTDB taxonomy): Bacteria > Actinomycetota > Actinomycetes > Propionibacteriales > Propionibacteriaceae > Propionicimonas. The sequence continues at coordinate 828 of JADGPA010000093.1, forward strand.
AGGCGGCGCACAACCGGCGCCTCGATGGTCGACGATGCCGACCGGACGAATTCCCCCATGTCATTGAGGGTCTGCAGAAGTTCCTTGCTTTCGAGTCCGAGCTCCTTTGCGAGCTCGTAGACGCGGACCTTGGCCACTACTCTCCTTAAGGTCCACGCAGGCGCGTCGACCACTAGTTGTAAACAGTGCTCATTTCGAGATTTTCATCGAGTGGTCATGAGCGTTAGCCCACTTTCTGGATGTGCTCGCCACTGGACGGCGAACGCGCAGGGTCGATTCTATCTCCGCGAGGCGCGAATCGCCTAAGCGGGACTCTGCGTGGCCGAAGCTGCCAACGCAGCCAGCACCGCTGCCGCCTGCTCGCCGTCCACCGTGCGGCGGAGCGCGCGGCCCAGCAGCTTTCGGCGGGACACCTGGTCGGCGCAGCCGGGATGGACATAACACCCACGGCCTGGCATCACCTGTTTGGCGTCCACGACAACAGCGCCCTCGTTGTTGTTCCAGACGAGCCTGACGAGCTCGTACTTCGCGAACCGTCCGCGGCAGCCGAGGCAGGTGCGGATGGGTGCGGTCACGCGCCGATTCTAGGGGCTGCCGGGGCGTTGCCCCGCCGTCGGATCCACAGCCAACACCCAGCTTCACCGGTGGGAACCCACAGCCGGCACAGCTTGGATGGGTTCCGGAATCAAGTCAAGAAGGAGCCACGTGGATACCAAGGCGAAGATCGGACTCGGAGTTGGTGGCGCGGTGATCGCGCTGGGAGCGGCGGTCGGCGTCGGCGCGCTGGCTGCCAACCTCGGCGGAACCGATACCGCGACGGGCCAGACCGGGTTCGGACAGGACGGCAGGTCCGGCGGCAACGGCGCCGGTGTCCGCGGCGGCATGGACACTGCTGCGCTCGCCAAGACTCTCGCGACCAAGCTCGGCGTCGACGAGACGAAGATGGCCGCAGCCCTGCAGGAGGTCATGGCGGCCAACCGGCCGTCTGGCGCCCCATCGGGACAACCGTCGGGGCAGCCCAGTGGCGCACCTTCAGGGCAGCCGAGTGGCGCCCCGTCCGGCAAGGCCGGCGGCAACGGCCCCGGCCGCTCTGCCTACGTCGAGACCATGGCCAAAGCGCTGGCAACCAGGCTCAACCTCGACGAGGCAAAGGTGCTCGCAGCCCTGCAGGAAGCCATGTCAGCCCAGCGGACGGGCAACGGCAGCAACGCCGGCCAGCCGACCGGCTGATCCCTGAGCTTGACGAAAGGCTTCGTCAGGGTCAGCCAGCGTCGTCCTGGGCGGCCGTGTCGGAGTGGATGTCGATCCGCCAGCCGGTGAGCCGGGCGGCGAGGCGGGCGTTCTGCCCCTCGCGCCCGATCGCCAGCGACAACTGGTAGTCCGGCACGACGACCCGGGCCGCGCGGGCGGCCAGGTCGGTCACCGTCACAGAAGTCACCTTGGCCGGGCTGAGCGCCTGGGCGACGAAGTTGGCCGGGTCATCGGAGTAGTCGATGATGTCGATCTTCTCCTCGTTCAACTCGTGCATGACCGCACGCACCCGCTGGCCCATCGGGCCGATGCAGGCGCCCTTGGCCGACACATCGGCGTTGTGGCTGACCACAGCGATCTTGGTGCGGTGGCCGGCCTCGCGGGCGATCGCCATGATCTCGACGATGCCGTGCTCGATCTCGGGGACCTCCAGCTTGAACAGCTTCGCCACCAGGTTCGGGTGGGTACGCGAGACCACAACCGTCGGACCGCGCATCTCACGGCGCACGCTGACGACGTAGACGCGCAGCCGCTTGCCGTGGCTGTAGTCCTCGCCGGGGGACTGCTCCGCCTGCGGCATGATCGCCTCGATGCTTCCCAGGTCGACCCGGACGGTGCGGGAGTCGCGGTCCTGCTGCACGACCCCGAGCAGGATGTCGCCCTCGACGCCGGCGAAATGGCCGTACTTCTGTTCGTCCTCCGCCTCGCGGAGCCGCTGGAAGATCACCTGGCGGGCGGTCGCGGCGGCGACCCGTCCGAAGCCCTCGGGGGTGTGGTCGTACTCGCCGGCCTTGTTCCCCTCCTCGTCGAGCTCAGGGGCCAGGACACTGACCTTGCCGCTGCGCCGGTCTACCTCGACCCGGGCGCCATCGACGGCTCCTGGGGTCTTCTGGTAGGCATTCAGCAAGGCATCGGTGAGGGCGTCGATCAGCACCTCCATGCCGATTTCCTTGTCACGTTCCAGCGCCTTGAGTGCGCTCATGTCGACGTCCATGTCAGCCCTCCTCTTCCTCTTCCTCGACCTCTACTTCTTCTTCGACCGGGCGGTTCAGTTCGATCTGCACAACGGCCCGGGTGATCGTGTCCAGCAGGATGCGGTGGGGCTCGCCGTCGACGTCCACCTCGACGGAGAGCCCGTCGACGCCCAACACGCGACCGGTCAGCTGCTCCCCGGCGGCGTCGATAGCGACAAGACGACCGGTGTTGCGCCGGAAATGCCTGGGCTCGGTGAGGGGACGGGTCACGCCGCGGGAGGAGACCTCGAGCGTGTACGGGCGACCCCGGGTGACGTCGGCGTCGTCGAAGGCTGCGGAGATCGCGCGCGTTGCCGACGCGATGTCGTCAAGGGAGGGACCGCGGCCCTTGGGGCCGTCACCGTCGAGGAAGATCCGCACAACGGAACGCTTCCCCGCGGTCAACACCTCGATCCGGTCCACCTCGAGGGAGTGCGCTGCGGCCACCGGTGCAACCAGTGACTCAATGTCAGCGGTGTTCATGACCTCATCCTCGATCCGATTGTGGTTTGCGATTGTGTGACGCCCAGCGTGTTGCCCAGTGCGACCCACCAATCCTAGGCGAGGTCTGCGTCCTTTCCGTACGCCTCAGGCGGTGACGAGTGCCACCAGGTGCGCGACGGCTTCGGCCAGTGGCACCTCCACCCGATCGCCGGACGCGCGGTCCCGCACCTCGACGAGGCCGTCAGCGAGGCCGCGTCCGACCACGACGGAGGTGGGCATGCCCATGATCTCCGCGTCGGCGAACTTCACCCCGGGGCTGGCCTTGCGGTCGTCCAGAAGCACCCGGACGCCGGCTGCGTCGAGCTTGATGGCGAGCTGCTCAGCTGCGGCGAGGATCTCCTCGCCCTTGCCGGTGGCCAGCACCTGCACGTCGAAGGGGGCAAGGGCCCGCGGCCAGGCAAGGCCGTGGTCGTCGCAGGTGGCTTCGGCGACGGCGGCGACGGCACGGGACACACCCATGCCGTAGGAGCCCATGGTGACGGTGACCAGCTTGCCGTTGGCGTCCAGCACCTTCAGGCCGAGGGCGTCTGCGTACTTGCGGCCGAGCTGGAAGATGTGGCCCATCTCGATGCCGCGGGCAAGACTCAGCGGCCCGGACCCGTCGGGGGCAGGGTCGCCTTCGCGGATCTCTGCGACGTCGAGGACGCCGTCCGTTGTGAAGTCGCGGCCGGCGACGACGTCGACAAGGTGAGTGTCAGCGAGGTTGGCACCGGTGATCCAGGCGGTGCCGGGCACGACGCGGGGATCGGTGAGGTAGCGGACCTTCAGCGGACCCTCCGCACCGAGGTGCTCGACGACTGCGCCGTCGACGAGCGAGACCGGGCCGATGTAGCCCTTGACCAGGCCGGGGTTCGCAGCGAAGTCCTCGTCGGCAACGGGCGCAGCCTCGGCTGGGCTGACCGCAGCCTCGAGGCGCTTGGCGTCGATGTCGCGGTCACCCGGCACGCCGACGATCAGCAATTCGCTGCGGCCGTCGGGCCAGGCGAGCTTGAAGACCACGTTCTTGAGCGTGTCGGCAGCAGTCCAGGATCGGTCGGTGCGCGGGAAGGCCGCGTTGGCAGTAGCCACGAGCTCGACGATCGTGCCGGTGCCGGGGGTGTCGACCGCACGGGCAGCGGGAACGGCACTGGCGTCCACGGCGGGCGGTGCGGCGATGCTGACGGCCTCGACGTTGGCCGCGTAGCCGCCGGGTGAGCGGACGAACGTGTCCTCACCGGTCGGCGAGATCGCAAGGAACTCCTCCGAGGCGGAGCCACCCATGGCCCCGGACATGGCCTTGACGATCACGTAGTCGAAGCCGAGCCGGTCGAACATCCGGATGTAGGCCTGCCGGTGCGCCTCGTAGGAGGCGGCAAGGCCCTCGTCGTCAACATCGAAGGAGTAGGAGTCCTTCATCACGAACTCGCGCCCGCGCAGCAGGCCGGCCCTCGGCCGGGCCTCGTCGCGGTACTTGGTCTGGATCTGGTAGATCGACAGCGGCAGGTCCTTGTACGAGGAGTACAGGTCCTTGACCAGCAGGGTGAACATCTCCTCGTGTGTCGGCCCCAGCAGGTAGTCGGCACCCTTGCGGTCCTTCAGCCGGAACAGGTTCGGCCCGTATTCGGTCCAGCGGTTGGTCGCCTCGTACGGTTCCCGGGGCAGCAGGGCTGGGAAGCGCACCTCCTGGGCGCCCATTGCGTCCATCTCCTCGCGGACGATCTCCTCGACCAGCTTCAGCACCCGAAGGCCCAGCGGCAGCCAGGTGTAGATGCCAGGTGCAGTGCGGCGGATGTAGCCGGCGCGCACCAGCCAGCGGTGGCTGGGCACCTCGGCGTCGGCGGGGTCTTCGCGAAGGGTGCGTACGAACAGCTGGGACAGGCGGGTGATCACGCCGTCACCTTACCGACGGCAGGCTCAGCGTGCAGAACCCGTGACGCTGGTGGCCGCACGGCGCCGGTCCCGAAGGACGATCACGGCGAAGGCGATCAGCCAGACGCTCCACAGCACGTAGCCGAAGAAGTTGGTAAGGCCGGTCCCGGGAACGCCGAGCGGCTCGACCACGCCGGTGGCGACCAGCGCTGCGGAGGCAAGTCCCAGACCCGTCATCACCTTGCCGAGCAGGCGCCCGTGGAGGCCGAGGGCGACAAGCACCGTCCAGGTGGCGGTGAGGGCGTAGCCGATGGTCTCGCCGATGATCGTGCCGAGCACGAGACTCAGGGTTGCGAAGGTGCTGGCGGCTTCCGGGTCGCCCGCTCTCGAGGCGAGGAACGGCACCACTACCGGCCAGCGCAGCAGCCCGAGCACCTGGACGGCGGCAGCGGCGATACCGATGGGGACGGAGACGCGCAGCAGGCGGTCGTCGGCCAGGCGTCCGACCATGATCGCGATCGGGGCAAGCAGGCCGGCGCCAGCGGCCAGCAGGAGGAACCAGCCCCCGATCACCAGCTGGTTGTCGTGGAAGACGGCGAGCACTTCCGTGGGCTCCTTGTTGAGCACCGCCGGGTAATCGAAGGCCGCGCCGAGGCCGAGGAAGGCGAGGTTGACAGTGATGGCTCCGGCGATCAGCAGGACAGCGGTCAGGACGCGACGATCGGCTCCTGCGGGCTGGGCGATGGCACTCATGGATTCCTCCTATGTACGGCGTACAGATTCTGTACGGTGTACATTAATCCGGTGACCACACCCACGGCCAGCCCCGAAGGCGCGCAGAACTACCCATCCGCACGCCGGCAGCGCTACCAGGCTGGCCTCGACCTCGACCGCGTGGTCGACGCCGGGCTCGAACTGCTCGACGAGGACGGCACCGCCGCGCTGTCGATCCGGGCTGTCGCGGGCCGCCTCGGGGTGAACCCGAACGCCCTGTACAACTACGTCGACAGCCGTGCGGCCCTGGAAGGCGCGCTGGTGGAGCGAGTCATGGCCGAAGCGCACCTCGACCTGCTCGCCGTCGGACGACCCTGGGACGAGCGCGTCCTCGACTACTCGCTCTCCTTCCGGAAGGCTCTGCTGCACCACCCCGGGGCGGCGGCCCTGATGACGACCGCACCCATGAACGGCCCGACAGCTCTCAGCCTCGGCGAGTCGCTGATCGGCACGATCGCCGAATCGGGCCTGTCGATCGACGACGCCGCCCGGGCCGCCTACGCCCTGATCGTGCAGGCGGTGGGAGCGATCGTGCTCGAGGTGGCGGAGACCGATGGCCGCGCTCCCCTGCCCTCCGAGAAGGACCGGACGGCATTTCGTCGTCAGATGCTGTCCCAGCTACCTGCAGAGGACTGGCCGATGACGGTTGCGACGGCGGACGTCGCCGCGGCTTGGAAAACCACCGATCAGTACCGCTGGGCCATCGGCACGGTCCTTGCCGGCATCAGCTCGCGCGCGGCGTGGGTGGGCTGAGGACGGAGCTCAGTCCTGCCGCCAGTAGCCCTTGACGATGAGAGCATCGGACGGGATTCCCCAGCGATCCTGAAGGAGGTCCCGGGCAACCGGAACGACGGCGGACTCGGCCGCAACGAAGGCCAGGACGTTGCCGATGGGCCGATCGGTCGCTTCGAGGCCGGCCAGCATCTCGGCGAGGCGCTCCCCCGGACGCACCAGGACGGTGAGGTCAGTGTCGTCGTCCACGGGCAGTGGCACCTGTACGTTGACCTGCGACACCTCCACAACCACGCGGGCCGGCATGCCCGGACGGCGCTGGCGCAGGAAGCGGGTGATCGCAGGAATCGCGGTCTCGTCCCCGGCGAGGAAGAGTGCGTCAGGTTCACCGGCGACGGTGTTGCTGCGTCGCGGCCCGCCGATCGCGCACACCGAGCCGAGCGGGGCGTTTGCCGCCCACTCCGAGCCTGTCCCGACAGCGTGCACCAGAAGGTCGAAGTCGATCCAGTCGGCCTCGGGATCGTTGTCCACCGGGGTGTATTCGCGGCTGTCGAACTCGCGCCACTGCTTCGGCGTCGGCGGGGCTGCCGATCCGGGCGGGGCGAGGAACAGGCGCACGTGATCGTCCGCCCCGGGAGCGGTGAAGCCGCGCAGCTCCGGTCCGGCCATCCGCAGCCGCACGTAGGCCGGCGTCAGCCACGTACGCGACAACAGGGATGCCGACCGCAGGGTCGACTCCAGCGGCGCAGTCTGGAAGCCGACGGTGGCGGTGGCGGTCATGGCACTCCTGTGCGTGTTGGCGTGTTGGCTTGTGGGTCAGGGACTCGGATCGAGGTTAGCTTCCCCCAAGCAGCTGTTCGCCGTGGAGTTTCTGTGAACCCCCAACGCATCGTGAGTAGTTGTGCTGGTCACTGGCAGGATGGCGGGGTGACACCGACAGCCCTTCCTGACGGCGCCCTGCGTGTGGCAGCCAAGCTGGCCGAACTCGGCCACCGCCACGAGGTGGTGATGCTGCCGGTCACCGGACGGACCGCAGCCGATGCCGCGTCCGCCCTTGGCGTCGAGCTCGGCCAGATCGCCAAGAGCATCGTCTTCCGTCGGAAGTCCGACGACGCCGCCGTCCTCGTTGTCACCTCCGGGGACCTGCGTGTGAACCTTGAGAAGGTGTCCGCGCTGGTCGGCACGCTCGGCCGGGCCGACGCCGACTTCGTCAAGGCGACCACCGGCTTTTCGATCGGTGGGGTGTCACCCGTGGCCCACACCACGGAATCGGTGATCCTGATCGACGCGGAGCTGTTCCGCTTCGGCCAGATCTGGGCAGCCGCCGGCCATCCCTACGCGGTGTTCCCGCTGTCCCCCGATGAGCTGGTGCAGCTCACCGGCGCCCCCGTGGCCGACATCTCCTAGCTGTCGATCCACAGGCAGAACGGGTGCCCTGCCGGGTCGAGGCAGACCCGTACGTCGACCTGCGGCTGGAAGCTGGCCAGGGTTGCCCCAGAGGCCAGCGCGTGCGCAACGCCCGCGGCCAGGTCGTCCACCAGGATCTCGAGGTGCACCTGCATCTGCTGGCCGTCCTCGTTCTGGGGCCAGACTGGCGGCACGTGGGTGGGTTCCTCCTGGAACGCCAGCGCGATGCCGCCGTCCGGATTGCGCAGGGCCAGCCAGTCGTCGTCGACGGGCAACGGGGCGTCCCAGCCGAGCAGCCGGGCGTAGAAGGTGGCCAGCCCGACCGGGTCGGGTGTGCCGAGCGTGACGGTGGTCAGCGTGCAGCCGGTGTCCATGGCGCCCTTTCAGGAGATCAAAACAGGATGGTCGCGAACTCCCCGACCTGTTCATACCCAACCCGCTCGTAACAGCGGATCGCGCGGGTGTTGAAGTCGTTCACGTACAGGCAGGCGATCGGGTAGTCGGCGAGCACGTACTCGGTCACCCCCGCCATGGCCGGCTCGGACAGCCCGCGTCCACGCAAGGCTGGGTCGAGCCAGACGCCCTGGATCTGGGCTGCAGCACCGCTGGCCGCGCCAATGTCGCTCTTGAAGATCACCTTGCCTGACTCGACGATGCCGAACGCGCGGCCCTGGTCGACGAGCCAGCGGCAGTAGCTGCGGTAGCCCGTGTCGCCGCCGGCGAGCGGGTCGGACCCGACCTCCTCGGTGTACATGGCGACCGACGCGGCGAAGTAACTCTCGAACTCGGCGGTGGTGATCGGTCTCACCCGGGGGTCTGCGGGGATGAGGGGCGCATCGCCGGTGGCGAGCACGGGCTGCCGGGCGCGGACTTCGCGCACCTGGGTGTAGCTCTTCCCCCACCGCTCCCCCAGCGCCCGCCAGAACGGCAGCACGAACCAGGATGGTCCGACGATCGACTGGCTGTTGCGGCGGCGTCCGGTCGCCTCGACGAAGGCAGGGAGCGCCTCGGCATCATTCACCACCGGCACGAGGTTCGCGCCGATGTGCAGCAGGGCCTCGGGGTCGGTCGCCGGCCAGCCCCACAGCACGCCGGGCGCGCCGTGGTTCAGGATGCCGGCGTCGATGCGGGAGCCGACGAAGACGTTGGTGACCGGGTCCTCTGCTACCAGGCGCCGGGCCACGGGAGCGTCCCAGCTGGTCAGGATCCGGGCGGTCATGTCCCTAGCCGACCGAAACCTGGACCGGCCCAGACTCGACGGCTGGCATGCTCGCTGCGAGCCGGTTGGCCTCCTCGATCAGGGTGGCGACGATCTCGGACTCGGGCACGGTCTTGATCACCTCGCCGCGGACGAAGATCTGCCCCTTGCCGTTGCCGGACGCGACCCCGAGGTCGGCCTCGCGGGCCTCGCCGGGGCCGTTGACGACACAGCCCATCACCGCGACCCGCAGTGGCACCTCCATGCCGGTGAGCCCTTCGGTGACCTCCTCGGCCAGCTTGTAGACGTCCACCTGGGCGCGTCCGCAGGACGGGCAGGAGACGATCTCAAGGTGCCGGGGACGCAGGTTCAGCGCCTCCAGGATCTTGATGCCGACCTTCACCTCCTCCGCCGGCGGCGCGGACAGGGAGACCCTGATGGTGTCGCCGATGCCCTTGGCCAGCAGCGACCCGAAGGCGACAGAACTCTTGATGGTGCCCTGGAACGCCGGGCCCGCCTCTGTGACGCCAAGGTGCAGCGGGTAGTCGCAGGCCTCGCTGAGCTGCTCGTACGCGCGCACCATGACAACGGGGTCGTGGTGTTTCACCGAGATCTTGAAGTTCCGGAAGCCGTGCTCCTCGAAGAGGCTGGCCTCCCACAGTGCAGACTCGACGAGCGCCTCGGATGTCGGGGCGCCGTACTTGGTGAGCAACCGCTTGTCGAGGGAGCCGGCGTTGACGCCGATCCGGATCGAGACGCCGGCGTCGGTGGCCGCCTGGGCGATCTGCTTGATCTGGTCGTCGAAGGCACGGATGTTGCCCGGGTTCACGCGCACCGCCGCACACCCGGCGTCTATCGCAGCGAACACGTACTTCGGCTGGAAGTGGATGTCGGCGATCACGGGGATCTGGCTCTTCTTGGCAATGATGTGCAGCACATCGGCGTCGTCCTGGCTGGGGACGGCAACGCGCACGATGTCACACCCGGTGGCTGTCAGCTCGGCGATCTGCTGCAGGGTGCCGTTGATGTCGGTGGTCTTCGTCGTGGTCATCGACTGCACGGAGACCGGTGCGCCGCCTCCGA
>JADGPA010000094.1 GCA_017882685.1 Propionibacteriaceae bacterium
CATCAACCCCCTGATCAACACCCTCGTGCTCGCCGGCTTGATCATCCCCCCGGCGGTGGTGCCGACGATCTGGGTGATGCAGTCCCTGCACCTGTTCAAGACCCTGCCGGGCCTGATCATGATCGAAGTGGCTTTCGGGTTGGCCTTCACTGTGCTGACCATGCGGGCTTTCATCGCGACCATCCCGCGGGAACTCGACGAAGCCGCGATCGTGGACGGGGCCGGACCACTCACCCTGTTCTTCCGGGTGATCTTTCCGTTGCTGCGGTCAGTTATCGTCACCATCGTGTTGGTGCAGTCGATCTTCGTGTTCAACGACTTCCAGAACCCGCTGTACTTCTTGCCCGGCAGCCAGAACGCCACCGTCCAGCTGACCCTGTTCAACTACATGAGCCAGAGCCAGACGACCTACAACCTCCTGTTCGCGAACGTGCTGGTGATCACCATTCCGATGCTGGTCATGTACATCATCTTCCAACGCCAGATCGTGTCCGGGCTGACCTCCGGCGCCGTCAAGGGCTGATCCGCCCCACTTCGAAAGGCACTCTTCATGACCTCCGCTGTCGACTCCGTCCGGCTCGAATACCGGCAGGATTCGCCCTCCGTCGCCGTCCCGAGGCCACGGGTGTCATGGGTGACCCGCAGTGACGTGCCGGGGTGGCGCCAATTGGCGGCGGAGCTGGCATGGGACGACGGCGCCCGCACGGTGAACTTCCAGGTGGACGAGGACGCTTCCGTCCTCGTCGCCTGGCCGTTCGCCGACCTGGTGCCACGGCAGCAGGGCACCCTCCGGGTGCGCGTGCAGGGCGCGGACGGGTGGTCGGAGTGGAGCCAGGAGCGTCCGGTGGTCGCGGCGTTCCTCGACAGCGGCGAGTGGCAGGCGCGGTTCATCGGCCTGCCCGCGCCATCGCGGCATGCCCAGCCGGTGCTGCTCCGGCACGAGTTCGAGGTGGCACCCGGCCTCGTGCGCGCAACCCTCTACGCCACCGCGCTGGGGGCCTATCAGGCACAGGTGAACGGGCAGGCGGTCGACGACCAGCTGCTCAAGCCGGGCTGGACTCCCTACCAGTACCGGCTGGTGCACGAGACCACAGACGTGACCGAGGCGCTCAAGCCCGGACGTAACGCGCTCGGCGTGACACTCACCGGCGGCTGGTACACCGAGAGCTTCGGCTTCCAGGGCCTGGCCAAGCCCTTCTACGGCGAACAGCCGTCCTTCGCCGGCCAGCTCCTGCTGGACTACGCCGACGGCACCAGCACCTGGGTGGCCACCGGCCCGGACTGGCAGGCCTGCGGTGACGGGCCATGGGTCGATGCCGGCATCTACGTCGGTGAGGCCTTCGACGCCCGCAGGTACCTGACGGGCTGGGCCGGGCCCGGCTTTGACGACACCGGCTGGGTGGCTGCGCGGGTGGTGCGGTCCGGCCAGGTGCCGGGCGCCCGAACCTCCCCGGAGGTCCGCGTGACCCAGGAGGTCCCCGTCGCAGAGGTGATCACCTCACCGTCCGGGGCAACGCTGCTCGATTTCGGCCAGAACCTGGTGGGACGGCTGCGTATCCGTGTCTCCGGCGAGGCCGGCACAACGATCACGCTGCGCCACGCCGAGGTGCTGGAGGGCGGCGAACTCGGCGTCCGTCCGCTCAGGGCAGCGAAGGCGACCGACACCTTCACCCTTGGCGGTACGGGCGTGGAGGAGTGGGCGCCCAGCTTCACGTTCCACGGCTTCCGGTACGCCGAAGTGTCCGGCTGGCTGGGGGAGTTCGACCCTGCCGCGATCACCGCGGAGGTGATCGGCTCCGACATGCATCGCACGGGCTGGTTCGAGTGCTCCGACCCGATGGTCAGCAAGCTGCACGAGAACGTGGTGTGGGGGATGCGCGGCAACTTCCTGTACCTGCCCACCGACTGCCCGCAGCGCGACGAGCGGCTCGGCTGGACCGGGGACATCCAGGTATTCAGCCCCACCGCGTCCTACCTGTACGACTGCGACGGCTTCCTCGCCTCCTGGCTGGTCGACCTCGCCCTGGAACAGAAGGCTGCCGGTGGGGTTCCGTTCATCGTCCCTGACGTGCTCGACTCCGCCAAGGTGCCGGCGGCGGCCTGGGGCGACGTGGCGACAATCCTGCCGTGGGTCCTGTACGAGCGGTTCGGCGACGTCGGCGTGCTGGCAGAGCAGTACCCGTCGGCCAAGGGCTGGGTCGACCAGGTCCTCGCCATCGCGGGCAAGCGGCACCTGTGGGAGGGAGGCTTCCAGTTCGGCGACTGGGTCGACCCGGACGCCCCGCCGGACCTGCCGGCCAAGGCCAAGACCGATCCTGATCTGGTGGCCACTGCCTACCTGTTCCGCTCCGCCGACGTGCTGGCCCGCATCGCTGGCGTGCTCGGCAACGACTCCGACCAGGGGTTCTACGCCGACGTGGCAGAGGAGGTGCGCAAGGCCTGGCTGGCCGAGTACGTCACGCCCGCCGGACGGATCCTTTCGGACGCTCAGACCTCCTACGCGCTCGCGATCGAGTTCGAAATCGCCACCGGCGACTTGCGGCCTCGCATGGGGGAGCGGCTGGCCTGGCTGGTGCGCCGTGACGGCTACCGCATCGGCACCGGCTTCGTCGGCACCCCGCTGATCGCTGACGCCCTCACCCACACCGGCCACCTGCGCCAGGCCGAGCGGATGCTGCGCCAGACTGAGTGCCCTTCCTGGCTGTACCCGATCACCATGGGTGCCACCACGATCTGGGAGCGCTGGGACTCCATGCTGGAGGATGGCTCGATCAACCCCGGCGAGATGACCAGCTTCAACCACTACGCTCTGGGCGCCATCGCCGACTGGCTGCACCGCGTCGTCGCAGGCCTCGCGCCGGCGGAGCCTGGCTACCACCGGCTCGAGATCGCCCCGCAGCCGCTGCCCGGCCTCGACTGGGCAAGTACCCGCCATGAGACCCCCTATGGCACGGCCGAGGTGGAGTGGCGCCGGGAGGGCGCAGGCATCGTTGTGCGTGCGCTCGTGCCAGCCAATACCACGGCGCTGGTGCGGCTGCCCGGCACCGAACCGTTCGCCGTCACTGCCGGCGGTTTCACGTGGACGGTGGCTGACGTGTCCCCGTCCCCGGTTCCCGGCGAGGTGACGACCGCAACCTCGCTGGCCGCAATCATGGACGATCCTCAGGCCTACCGGACGGTCATGGATGCGTTCAACCGCATCAGCCCATCCGTGGCGCGGGACTTCAACCGGCGGACGGCGTGGGTGCCCAACCAGCCACTGTTCGGCTCGTTCAGCCTGATCTCGCCCGCCGTCGTTGGCGAGGTGGAGAACAGCCTCGCCGAGCTGAACGCGTCCCGGGCGGTCTGACGTGGTCTCGGCCTGGCTCGACAGCGAGCGACAACTGGAGGAGCGGGTCGAGGCGTTCGTCGGCGACCTCGACCACGCCGAACGGGTGGCCATCGCGCTCGGGGATTTCGAAGCCCTCACCAGCCGCGGAATCCCGGTACCGCACTACGTCGACTCCGGCACCGGCCTGCGTGACGTCGACGGCGCGACCGCCTTCCCCGCCGGCATCGCCCTTGCTGCAACGTTCGACGCCGCGCTCGCCGAGGCCTACGGGGCAGCCGTCGGCGCACAGGCGCGTGCGGCCGGCTACACCGTTGTGCTCGGGCCGACCCTCGACCTTGCCCGCGACCCGCGGGCCGGACGGATCCCGGAGGCCCTCGGCGAGGACCCGCATCTCTCCGGTCTCCTCGGCGCAGCCCACGTCCGCGGGCTGCAGGCGCAGCATGTCATCGCCCAGCTGAAGCACTATGTCGCCTACAACGGTGAGGACCGTCGCACCGGCTACGGCCTGGAGCCGAACCGGGGCGACTCGATGGACGTCCACGTGTCGACAGCCGTCCTGCAGGACTCCTACCTGCGCCCCTTCGAGGCGGCGATCCGTGCTGGCGCGTGGTCGATGATGGGCTCCTACAACCGCGTCAACGGTGCCTACGCCTGCGAGAGCGCAGAGATCCTGGCCATCCCGCGCCAGCAGTGGGGCTGGCAGGGCTTCTACTGCCCGGACTTCATGTTCGCTGTGCGTGACGACGCAAAGGCGCTCGCTGCCGGCCTCGACCTGGGTGCGCTGGGCGGGGCGGCTGGACGCACAGCCGAGATGGTGGCTGCCGCACCCGCCGAGGTGGTGACGGCACTGGTCGCCAACCTCCTGCGCGCCTTGATCGGCTCCGGTCTCGTCGAACACACGATGACCGAGCCAGAACCTCCGTCCACACCTGGGCACCGGCAGCTGGCCGAGGATTGCGTCGTCGCGGGCACCGTCCTGCTGCGCAACTCCGATGGTGCCCTGCCCTTCGGTGACGACGTCACCTCGATCGCCGTCATCGGGCCCGCTGGCAGCGACGCCATCTTCGTCACGGGAGGCTCGGCCGCCGTGAGCCTTGTTGACGAGCGCGTGATCGCCCCCGCGGCCGGCATCTGTGCCCGCGCCGGGCAGCGTCGCGTTGAGGTGTCCCAGGGCTCCCTCGGCGACGTGCCATTGCCCCTCGTACCTGCGTCGGCGTACATCCTTCCGGACGGGTCCGGCGCGGGGGTTGAGGTGCAGTTCGTCGCCTCGGACGGGCGCACATGGACCGAAACCGCCCCCGTCATCGACCACACCGTCGCACCCGGGGAGGCGGCAGGCCGCTGGCCGCGTCGTTGGCGCGCCCGGCTGACCAGCCACTCCACTGGCGCGCACCGGCTCAGCCTCACGTTCGGTGGCCGGGCCATCGTCCGGCTGGACGGCGAGCAGGTGATGGTCGGCTCGCGGGAACTCGAGCAGTTCATCCACGGGCCCCGCTACCCGATGCAGGTGGTCGTCGACCTCGAGGCCTATGTGCCCGCCCTGCTGGAGGTCGACTTCGAACCGGGCCCTGCGATCGTCATCCCGCCGATGGGTCTCGGCCCGACGCTACGGCTCGGCTGGCAGCCCCCTGACGACATGATCGAGCGCGCCGTCGAGGCAGCCGCCGGCTGCGACGCAGCCGTGGTGCTGGTGAACATGGCGTGCGGTGAGGGCATGGATCGCGACTCCCTCTCCTTGCCGGGCGACCAGGACAAGCTGGTGAGGCTGGTGGCCGCAGCGAACCCGCGCACGGTGGTCGTGCTGAATACCCCTGGTGCGGTGATGATGCCCTGGCTCCACGACGTGGCGGCGGTGTTGCAGGCCTGGTACCCGGGGGAGCGCTTCGGCGCAGCCCTTGGGTCCGTCCTGTTCGGCGACGCCGAGCCCGGCGGACGACTGCCGCTCACATTCCCGCGCGCCCGCACGGACCTGCCGGGCGGCGACCACGGCCCGGAAACGGTTCCGACACAGCTCGACTACGACGCCGATGGCGGCATCGGCTACCGGGCGCCGGCTGTCCGGGAGCGCGGGGCGCTGTTCGCGTTCGGGCACGGCCTCGGCTATGCCCGCACCGAGTGCAGGGTGGTCACCGCCGGGGTGACCGATGGCGAGGTGCGGGTGGGCCTCACAGTCGGCAACCTGGGCGACCGGGACACCGTCCACGTCGTGCAGTGCTATGCCGACGTGGACGGCGAGGCGGCAGAACTCGTGCACGTGCAGCGGGTGCCCGTCGCTGCCGGCCAGACGGTGGAGGCGCTGGCAACGGTCGGGGTGGAAGCCTTCGCCCGCTGGGACGGCTCGTCCGCGCGCCGCGTCCCTGTTGAGGGGCGGCACCGCCTGCGGGTGGCCAACAGCTCTGCCGACCCGGGCACCCCCATCGATGTCACGATCGTGAACGGCCGACTCCAGGCCTGATACCGCGGGCGATTTCATCGTTCGGGCCAGTTGGTGGACGGTGAGCCATAGGCTGCTGCCGTGAGGCTACCCGCGTTCGGCAGGGGTTCCCGTCCAGCGGGAACGACCCGAACCGCGCGGCCGGTACTGGGCTGGGTGCTCGCCGTTTGCGGCCTGGCCCTGTTGGGGGCGTTCGGCTACATGCTGCTCGAGGGCTGGAGCTTTTTCGACTCCCTCTACATGGCGGTCACAACGATGACGACCGTCGGCTTCCGGGAGGTGCACGAACTCGACTTGCCGGGCCGGATCTGGACGATGTTCATGGCCCTCTCGGCGATCGGCGTGATCTTCGGCACCGTCGGGGTCGTTGCCGAGAACGTGATGGCCGACGTGGCCAGCGGCAGGAGAAAGGCGAAGCGGATGAAGCGGAGCATCGACCAGCTGAACGGGCACTTCGTTGTGTGTGGCTACGGCCGCGTCGGGGCGATGGTGGCCCGCGAGCTGGTGGAGACCAACAACAAGGTTGTGGTCATCGATGTCAAGGAAGACTCCCTGCAACGCGCGGAGGGCGACGGCTACCTGGTCATCCACGGCGACGGCGCCACGGAGGAAGTCCTTCGCGCCGCCGGTGTCGAGCGGGCGAAAGGCCTTGTCAGCGCGATCGACTCCGACGCACAGAACGTCTACGTCACCCTCACCGCGCGCTCACTGAACCCTCGTCTGTTCATCGTCGGCCGCGCTGGCGCAGAGAACGTCATCTCCAAGCTGATCCAGGCAGGCGCCGACCGCGCCGTTTCGCCGTACACCATGGCCGGACGCAGGATCGTGAACCTCGCGTTGCGCCCCGGCGTCATCGAGTTCATCGACGCTGCCCTCACTCCTGGCGGGATGGCGTTCACCATGGAGGAAGTCGAGGCGCAGCCGGATGGGCCGCTGGCGGGCCAGACGATCGGCCAGCTGCGGCAGCGGGGCATCCTCACCCTCGCCATGCTGCATGCGCCCGGCGACTACGAGCCCAACCCGCCCGACGAGCGTGTGGTCTCTCCCGGGGAGCACCTTATTGTTTCGGGCGCCAGCGACGTGCTCGACTCCCTTGCCCGGCGAAGCTTCGCCGGCTCACGGTCGTGGCGACCAGACGCCAGGCCGGCCTGAGCCCGAGTCTTGACGAGCGGTGAGGGACGAACCGCGAGGATCAGACGACAACCGCCAGCGGTCGGGAAGGGCGAAGTCTTGACGAGCGGTGAGGGACGAACCGCGAGGATCAGACGCCCAGGTCGCGGCGCAGCTTGGCGACATGGCCGGTGGCCCGCACGTTGTACTGGGCGAGGGCGACCTTGCCGGTGCCCCCGGCGTCCACGTCAACGATGAAGGTCGAGCGCAGCACGCCCTCCATCGCCTTGCCGTACAGCGTCTTCGAACCGTAAGCGCTGTAGGCCCTCAGCACTTCGAGGTCGGGGTCTGCCAGCAGCGGGAATCCGAGGTGTTCGATCTCGCGGAAGCGGGCCAGCTTTTCGGGGCTGTCGGGGGAGATACCCACCACCTGGTAGCCGGCCTTGGCGAGGTCCCGCAAGGCCGCGTCGAAGTCGACTGCCTGGATCGTGCACCCTGGCGTCATCGCGGCCGGGTAGAAGTAGACGATGACCCGCCCGCCGGCGAAGTCGGCCAGGGACACCGGGCGCTGGTCGGCGTCCAGCAGGGTGAAGGCTGGGGCGGTGTCGCCGGGATGCAGTTGGGTCATGGCCCAACCCTAATCCACGCCGATCCGGCGTGCCCGGATGGCTCCCGCCGCAGGTGGACGCGGAATAGGCTGGGTCGAACAGACTGCAGTGGCGACGTTGGAGGAACAATGGCAGACCCGATCGTGCGGACCCGGGAGGACATCGAGGCCGACATCGACGCCGCGAGGCAGCGGCTGGCCGGCAACGTCGAGAACCTCATCAGCCAGGTGCACCCGAAGGCGATCGTCGCCCACACCGTTGCCGATGCCCGCACCTTCGCCGAGGGCACGATCGCACAGGCCAAGGCCCAGGTGGTCGATGAGCGGGGCAACCTGCGCACCGAAAGGGTGGCGCTTCTCGCTGCAGCGGCGGGTGGTGCTGTCACGTTCATCCTGGTCGTGCGTTCGATCCTGAACGGCCGCTGAAACTTCCCACTTCGGGACTCCGCTGGCTTGGCGTCTGTACCTCGAAACTTCTAGGTAGGTCGATTTACCTACGTCAGTCGTAGGAATTATGAACCGATTCAACCCAACTGAATCGGTTCATTTCCCACATTCGGGGACTTTTGGCCTTCACCTTCATAACAATCCGGGAAAGGTAGTGCACAGAAGGGGTCGGGCCTGCCTAGAGTGCTGTCAGGGTCCCCAGGCGGGGGACACAATTCTCAGAAGCGAGGACTCTATGTCTCATGCACGCACAACGCGGCGCGTGCTCGCAGCAGCTGCCACCTTCGGGGCACTGCTGGTCACTGCTGCGTGTAGCTCGTCCGCCAGTCCCAGTGCCAGCGGCTCCGCCGCCGGTGGGGTGAACTGGGACGAGCGCGGCCCGATCACCTATGCGCAGGGCAAGGACACTGCCGGCGTGTGGAAGGGTGTTCTGGCCGAATGGAACTCCGCTCACCCGAACGAGCAGGTCACCATGATTGAGCTCTCTCCCGAGGCCGACCAGCAGCGCGCCGACATGATCAAGCGTGGACAGGCCAAGAGCGGCGAGTACAGCGTGATGTCTGTCGACGTTGTGTGGACGAGCGAGTTCGCGGCGAACGGCTGGCTGCAGGAGCTGCCCGCCGACAAGTTCCCGACCAGCGGCATGCTGAAGAGCGCGGTCGACGCATCGACCTACTTCAACAAGGTGTACGCCTACCCGCAGAGCTCAGACGGCGCCATGCTGTACTACCGAAAGGACCTCCTCGACAAGGCCGGCCTCCAGGCACCGAAGACCTGGGCCGAGATGCAGGCCGCCTGTGACAAGGTTCTGCCCGACCAGAAGGGCATGTCCTGCTACGCCGGCCAGCACCAGAAGTACGAGGGCCTGACCTGCAACATCGCAGAGGCCGTGAACTCCGCCGGTGGCGAGTTCATCACCGCTGACGGCAAGCCCGCTGTCAACACGCCTGCGGCCGTCGCCGGCCTGCAGTGGATGGTCGATGCCTTCAAGTCCGGCATGATCCCGGCCGACGCCATCACATGGAAGGAAGAGGAGGGTCGTCAGGCCTTCCAGGACGGAAAGCTGCTCTTCCACCGCAACTGGCCCTACGTCTGGAACCTCGCAACCAAGACCGACGGCTCCTCCAAGGTCGTCGGCAAGTTCGCGGTTGCGCCGCTGCCCGGCAAGGACGGCCCCGGCGTCTCCACCCTCGGTGGTCACAACATCGGTATCTCCTCGTTCACCAAGAACAAGGGCACGGCTGGTGACTTCATCAAGTTCATCGCTTCGGAGTCGACCCAGAAGACCTTCCTCGAGAAGGGCTCGCTGGCCCCGATCCTGGAGAGCCTGTACGCCGACGCTGCCCTGAATAAGCAGTTCCCGTACCTGTCTACCCTCGGCGAGTCGATCAAGACGGCCAAGGCCCGCCCGAAGGCCGTCAAGTACGGCGACGTCACCCT
Source organism: Propionibacteriaceae bacterium (assembly GCA_017882685.1). Classification (GTDB taxonomy): domain Bacteria; phylum Actinomycetota; class Actinomycetes; order Propionibacteriales; family Propionibacteriaceae; genus Propionicimonas. Next base: position 9,370 of record JADGPA010000094.1, read on the forward strand.
GGCCATCCAGGACGCGACGTACTCCGCTCTGCAGAAGACAGTCGAACCGGCTGCTGC